>CAMCYB010000048.1 GCA_945883615.1 Bordetella parapertussis
ATGCCTAAACGTTGGAACAATCGGTCAACTCGCAATTGGCAACCCATTAATGAAGTCTGGCTTAACCCACCAAAAGAGCACATCAATGAATCTATTAATTTAAAACAGGCAGCATGAAAGAACGGCCATCTTTGTTGACAACTACCGAAGATGTACTGACTCGACTGCCCACGCAGAAAGCCAGTCAGATCGAAGAACTATTGCCACATCGCTGGCAACCTGAAGTTGTTGCTGCTTAACCGAAATCAAAATCATGCGTTCTGGCAATATGTGTTCGCTGGACGCTTACCTTCGATAAGTCGCTTTGCCGTGACCTGCCTCGTTTGCCTCTTCCATTCGCTTAATCGCCAGTTCAGCAACTGATTTAAAGCGCTTGCTAACAATAGGCAACTGGTTCTTTTCTCTAAACCAAGCGTTCATCACAATATCGACAGCACGACTTTTCGCTTTATTTATGTCGATTTCGTTTGTGGTGTTTCTCAGTTTCTTCACACCCACGCGATATCTGACTTGCCACGCCAGTGTGCCCTCTCGTTTGTAGAGAATTGCCTTACCCTCAAGGATGTGAACTGAGTCCTCAGACTTTAGTGCCACCTGTCTCTCCAGATAACAAGCCAAGAGTCTTCACTCGTGATTGGTTTTGGCTAGATACGCTTTAGTTTTCAATAGGCGATGACTTATTGTGTCACGACATTACACGAGGCGTGTCAGGACATCAAGTGCATTAGAGAGAGGGTTTTGATATTTTGTGTCACCATTGTGTCACGGTGTATTTCGTGACACATTTTCGGCGACTAAGAAAATTAACGCTTAAAATCAATAACTTAGGATGGTGCCCGGGGCCGGAATCGAACCGGCACGCCTTGCGGCGGGGGATTTTGAGTCCCCTGCGTCTACCAATTTCACCACCCGGGCATAAAACGCAAGACCATTATTATTACACGAAATCACACACCCTTGAAATTTACCAAACCGCCCCCAAATGAATCACAATGAAATTACCGATTTATATATTAATCGGCAGCCGTGATAGCCATAAACCTCTTAGACCAATTTATACCCATTCAGACCAAACCGATCATTTTTACAGGTGACCCGCATGACCGAAACCGTAACGCCCCAACCCTCAGAAACATTGGGTTTTCAGGCAGAAGTGAAACAGCTTCTGCATCTGATGATTCATTCACTTTACAGCAACAAAGAAATCTTTTTACGCGAGTTGATTTCTAACGCGTCAGACGCCTGCGACAAGCTGCGTTTTGAGGCGATTGATCAGCCCGATTTAATGTCTGGCGATACTGAACTGCGCGTACGTGTTGATTTCGATAAAGCAGCACGCACCATCACGATTGCTGACAACGGTATTGGCATGTCTCGAGAAGAGGCTGTGTCTAACCTTGGCACTATCGCCCGGTCAGGCACCAAAGAGTTTTTCTCACGCTTAACCGGCGACAATCAAAAAGATGCCCAGCTCATTGGCCAGTTTGGCGTCGGTTTTTATTCCTCATTTATCATTGCCGACAAAGTCACCGTCAACACGCTTCGTGCTGGGGCGACTGCAGATCAAGCCGTGCAGTGGGTATCAGATGGGCAGGGCGAGTTCTCGATTGCTGCGACGACTAAAGAAAGCCGTGGCACCGAAGTCGTCTTGCATTTACGTGAAGGTGAAGACGAGTTTTTAAGTGGCTGGAAGCTGCGTGAAGTCTTGCGCCGTTACTCTGACCACATCTCTTTACCCGTTGAAATGCCCAAAGAAGAGTGGGACGAAAAAACCTCAGAGATGAAGCACACCGGCGAATGGGAAGCCATTAACCAAGCCAGCGCCTTGTGGGTACGTAATAAATCTGACATCACAGATGATCAATACAAAGCATTTTACAAACACGTTTCACACGACTTTGACGACCCACTTGCCTGGACACACAACCGCGTTGAAGGTCGCAGCGAATACACCCAATTACTATTTGTACCCAAGCGCGCACCGTTCGATATGTTTGACCGTGATGCCAAACGTGGCGTTAAGCTTTACGTCAAGCGCGTCTTTATTATGGACGATGCTGAACAACTACTACCCAGCTATTTACGCTTTGTGCGGGGCGTTATTGACTCGGCAGATTTGCCTTTAAACGTATCGCGCGAGATTTTGCAAGAAAGCCGTGACGTGCGCACCATTCGTGAAGGGTCAACCAAACGTATTTTGTCACTGCTTGAAGACATGGCAGAAAACAAAAAAGAAGACTACGCCGCCTTTTGGCAAGAGTTTGGCCAAGTCTTAAAAGAAGGTACAGGTGAAGACCAAGCCAATTTAGAGCGTATTGCCAAACTGTTGCGCTTTGCTTCCACACACGAACAAACCAGCGTTCAAATAGTGAGCTTGGCAGACTACGTATCGCGTATGAAAGAAGGCCAAGACAAAATTTACTACGTCACAGCCGAAAGCTATAACGCGGCAAAAAGCAGCCCACACCTTGAAATTTTCCGCAAAAAAGGCATTGAAGTCTTACTGCTGTGTGACCGAGTAGACGAGTGGATGCTCTCGCACTTACGTGAGTTTGATGGCAAGCAGATGACGTCTGTGGCCAAGGGTGGTCTAGACTTAGCCGAGTTGGCTGATGAAGCTGAGAAAAAGCAACAAACTGAAGTTGCCGAGGCCCTCAAGCCGTTGGTGACGCGTTTGCAAGAAGCCCTCAAAGCACGCGTAAAAGAAGTGCGTGTATCAAATCGTTTGGTTGACTCACCCGCTTGTGTGGTGGTTGATCAAAACGAAATGAGCCCACACTTACAGCGCTTGTTAAAGTCTGCTGGTCAAGATGCACCCAACGTCTTGCCGATTTTAGAAATCAACCCAGATCATGCTTTAGTTAAACGTATTCAAGACGCGAAAGATGATCAGTTTAGCGACTGGTCAGAGGTCTTGTTAGACCAAGCCTTGCTCGCTGATGGCGCGCAGTTACCAGACCCTGTTGGTTTTGTGAGGCGTTTGAATGGTTTGTTGTTGAGTCAGTAAGTTTTGATGTCACGTATTAACTGAATGTCGGTAATGCATGCGAAGGCCATTTGGCCGAGCGTGCATACCGTTGCCAGTCAAAAGCTGCACCCGGGTCAGTTTTACGCTCTGGTGCAATATGACAGTGCCCCCGAACAGCTTTAAGGGGGAAGGCTTTGCGTAACGCCTCGGTTAATAACATTAACGCAGCGTACTGTGGCTCGGTGTAGGGTATGTCGTCGGTGCCTTCTAACTCAATGCCTATTGAAAAATCATTGCACTGTGTACGACCATCAAAGGTAGAAACACCCGCGTGCCAAGCACGATCGTGGCACGATACAAACTGAGTCACATGACCGTCACGTTCAATTAAAAAATGCGCTGAAACCCGCACACCCTTTAGGTTTTCAAACCAAGCGTGCGCATTTAAATCAAGTGTGCCGGCAAAGAATTGCTGTACATAACCACCGCCAAACTCACCGGGTGGCAAGCTGATGTTGTGCATCACCAGTAAATCAATAGGTATGCCCGCTGGGCGTTGATCAAAATGTGGTGAGGGTTTATGAAACACATACTGCGTGTGCTGATCTGATTGACTAACTCTGTCAACCTCAACCTTTGCATTGCCTGCTAAGTCAACCCAACCTGCTGCGTTGATATGCATAGCCGACCCTCTTTTAAATGTGTATGAGTGGGCATCTATGGTGTGATGCGGGTGTGAGCCAATTAAATGTGTTGCAGTAGTTGAAGCAAATTAAATTTTAAACACTCAGCATTCAGCATTCAGCATTCAGCATTCAGCATTCAGCACTCAGCACTCAGCATTCATGCATTAAGTTTTAACACCTAGCTTGGCATGTTCTTTACTGCACCACGTTTGCCCTTGTTCGAATACCGCTTCAGAGCGAGGCAAATGAATGCTGCAACGTTTACAACGCACCATTTCTTCAGCCAAACCTTGTGGGCTTTTGGGCACTTGTTTGGGTTGTTCTTTTTCTTGACGTTTACGCGCGGCATAGTGAGTGAGCATGCGGCTCAAAAACAAACCACCAATGATAACCACGACCCACAATAGAATTTTACCCATGGTGCATCAATGCCTTTGCAAAATAAATTCAATCACAAAACGACTGCCGCTATAAGACAACACGACAAACGCAAAACCGAGCAAGGTGTATCGCAGGGCAATGCGACCGCGCCAACCGCGTATGTGGCGACCTATAAGTAGCACGCTAAACGTCACCCAAGACAAAAGCGTAAAAACAGTTTTATGGTCGAAGGGCATCAATTTACCGGTGGTGGCCAATGAAATGAGCCCGCCTGACAACACCGCAAGCGAAAGCGTAATGAACGCCACCCAAATGATTCGAAATAACAGTTGCTCTTGCGCCATTAAAGAAGGTTGCGCAAGTAACATGCGGCTCCAGGCTCGACGCAAGGGGCTGACTTGCCGATTAGATTTTTGGGGGTTATGCAAGTAATAATCGGTGGCGGCCATCAACATGCTTTGTAACGCAGCAATGGTTATTAAGCCATAAGCGGCTAATGACACTAAAAGATGACTGCGCAAAGCCGGTTGTGAGTCGTGTGCAATGAGGTGACTGGTATGAAAAATAGCCGCCAACACACAAATAAATGCGGCAAATGGCAATAACAGCAGTTGCAGGCCATCAATCGCTACGATGAGGCTTTCAAGCCAAAATACGATCAAACCCAGCCAAATCGCAACTGAAAGCGCTAAAACCCAACTTAAATGAAGCTGTTGGTTGGGTAAAACTGACGCATATAATGCAGTGCCTTGAAGCACAATACCAAATAACAGACCCAGTCGCGCTATTTTTCCACGTTGTGCCAACACCTGACCCGCCTCTAAAGGCCGCCATAAATAAGTGGCTAAAGTGATATATACCAAAGCCGCGAGGGTGTGAAATACAATGTCTGCAGACATCCTATTAGTGTAAGCGAATCTAACCCTATGCTTGAAAATCTAACCCAACGAATGACCCGTGTTGTTAAAACAATTCGGGGTCAAGCTCGCCTCACTGAGGCCAATACGCAAGAGATGATGCGCGAGGTGCGACTGGCGCTTTTAGAGGCTGATGTATCGCTTCCCGTGGTGCGGGCTTTTATTGATCAAGTTAAACAAAAAGCACTGGGGGAAGAGGTCGTCTCAAGCCTTTCGCCCGGTCAAGCCTTAGTTGGGGTCGTCAATCAAGAGTTGACCGCCTTAATGGGTGGCGATTTAGGCCCTGAAGCCAGTGAACTGTCGCTGTCTGTACAACCCCCAGCTATTATATTGATGGCGGGTTTGCAAGGTGCAGGTAAAACAACCACCACAGCGAAATTGGCACGTTGGCTAAGTGAAGGCGGGCATACCCACCAAGGCCGTAAAACAGGTAAGAAAAAAGTCGCGGTCGTCAGTGCCGACGTGTACCGCCCCGCTGCCATAGAGCAGCTTAAAACGGTGGCCCAGCAGGTTGGGGTTCAGTGGGTAGAGTCAAATGCCTCACAAAAACCACTTGAAATTGCGCAATTTGCGGTTGACTATGCCAAGCGCCAGCATATTGACGTGTTGATTGTTGATACGGCGGGTCGTTTAGGTATTGACGAAGCCATGATGCAAGAAATACAGGCGCTACATCAATTTCTCAAGCCTGTCGAAACCTTGTTTGTGGTTGACGCCATGCAAGGTCAAGATGCCATTAACACGGCAAAAGCGTTCGGCGATGCATTGCCCTTAACCGGCGTGGTGCTCACTAAGCTCGATGGCGATGCACGCGGTGGTGCAGCCTTGTCAGTGCGTCATGTGACGGGTAAGCCGCTTAAATTTGTCGGTGTATCAGAAAAGCTTGATGGCTTAGAGCCATTTTACCCAGACCGCATGGCCCAACGTATATTGGGCATGGGCGATATTCTGTCATTGGTTGAGCAGGCGCACCAGAATATTGATGTGGCTGAAGCACAAAAAATGGCCGCCAAACTGAAGTCTGGCGACCGTTTTGATTTAAATGATTTTAGAGATCAAATTGCCCAAGTGAAAAAAATGGGCGATATGAGTTCGTTGTTAGAAAAGCTACCGGGCCAATTTGCCCAAGCGGCTGGGCAGTTGCAAGGCGGTCAAGCTGAAAAGCAAATGCGTCGCACCGAGGGTATTATCAATGCTATGACCCCACTTGAGCGCTCAAAGCCAGAGCTCATCAAAGCCTCGCGAAAGCGCCGTATTGCTCTGGGTTCAGGCGTGCCAGTGCAGGAAGTCAACCGTATGTTGAATCAGTTTGACCAAATGCAAGACATGATGAAAAAAATGAAAAAAGGCGGTATGGCAAAAATGATGCGCGCCATGGGTGGCATGAAAGCCTTAGGCAAGATGGGTGGGTTTGGGCGTTGAAGATTAAGTTTTAATCTTTGTTAACAAACCACTGCACCCAAGCGACCAATCATAAACGCTTAAAAATCAAATCAAACACGCCATGGCCAAGCCTGATGCCCCGCGCTTCAAACTTGGTTAATGGCCGATAATCAGGCCGTTCAGCAAAGCCCTCGCAAGTGTTTGCGAGGCTAGGTTCAGCACCCAGAACAGCCAACATTTGATGGGCGTAGTGTTCCCAGTCTGTTGCGCAATGAATATAACCACCCGGCATTAAACGGCTGGCTAGCAGGCTTATGAACGCGGGCTGAATCAGGCGCCGCTTGTGGTGACGGGTTTTATGCCAAGGGTCAGGAAAATAAATGTGCACCCCTGCCAAACTATTGGGGGCGATCATGTCGCGCAGCACTTCAACCGCATCGTGTTGAATTAAACGTACATTACTAATCTGCTGATTGTGCAAACGATTCAGCAGGGCACCCACGCCAGCCTTGAATACTTCCACCCCTAAAAAATGATCTGTCGGGCGGGCAAGGGCAATCGCAGCGGTGGTTTCACCCATACCGCAACCAATTTCTAGAACGGTCGGGGCAGTGTGACCAAATGCGCGTTGCAAATCAAGTTCTTTAGGTGCATACGGCAACAGCCATTTGTCGGCATGGTGATCAAAAGCGGCTTTCTGACCCTGCGTAATTTTTCCCAATCGATTCACAAAACTTTTAATGTGAGTCGGCAAAGGCTGCGGGGGGGCGCTAGGCAGGTCGGTAGGCAAGTTGTTACGTGTTTCGTTACGCAAGTCGTCAGGCAAGTCGGTAGGTGACAAAGCCATTAACCCCCACCTACTGCAACCACAATTTCAAGCGCATCGCCCTCAACGAGCTGCGTTTGGGCATGCTGGCTACGCGGCACAATTGAACCGTTTCGCTCAATCGCAACTCGGTGGTTGGTTAAGTCAAGCGAGGCAATAAGCTGGGTTAGCGAAATTGACTCTGCCACGGTCTTTGTTTCACCATTAATCGAGATGTTCATACAGTTATTTTAGCCGACTCAGCCCTTCATTTGCTAAGCGCCTAAACCAGTATAATAAGCAACTGTGCGGGTGTAGTTTAATGGCAGAACGGTAGCTTCCCAAGCTGCATACGAGGGTTCGATTCCCTTCACCCGCTCCACTCTGGCTATACCTCATTTCAATCGCCGAGGCCAAAACCACCACTTGCTTTACCGCCCGAGCAGCGCGGCGGTTGCATTCATCTGCTCGTGCTCGAAGGCCGGCGCGAAGTCATCCAGCTCGACCGCGCGCAAACCGACCTCAGGGCTGAGCGCGACTTGGCGCCAACTCAATACCGCGGCATGCACCTCACCCAGTACGGTCAGGGCCTGTGCCTCGTCTAGCGCGAAATACGATGCGCGTGCCAGCAACATATGAACGTCGGTGATCGGCCCGTCTTGGTCGCTCAACCAGGTTTTCGACTCCCTGTCTTTGTCCGGGAAAGGATTGATGTCGAAGGCGGGTGCAAGGCGCCACTGGCCGTGTTCTACGTGCAGAAACCCGTGGTTTTGCAGGTGATCGTCTACATTGGTGATCAGCAGGTTGAGTACGAGGCGACGCCAAAGTTGGCGTACATCTTCGGTGGGCGCGTAGCTGTGGGATCGGATGGCGTCTGCGATCTCTGCGTAGCTACGATCTTCTTCACGTGAGGCTTGCAGTAGCGAGGCGGCTGACTGGTAGGGGATGCGGCCGCCATCGCTGTCGCGGTCGAATCGGCGTATGACCGCAACCGGCGTCTCGTTTCCCCTATTGCCTAGCAAGACGATGCGCGCAGGTGCGGCATCGATCCCCGCCTGCGTCGCCAGCTTCAGGGTCAGCACCTCGCCACGCGTCACGCTGCGGGTGTCGCCCACGCTCGGAAACTTGCCGATGGCTAGCCAGCCGGCCTCGTCCACCATCGTGCACTTTGGGCGCATGCCACCGAGTGAAGTGCCCTTGCCTTGTAGGTAGCGCAAGTCCTCGGCCGATTCTTGCCCACGCTCGACGGCACGGCTGGCTTGGTAGATGTGCTCCAGCTCGATCAACGGCGGGGTGCTTCGCCGTCCCTCGGTCATCGTTCTGTGCCAAGTCCCGTCTGCATCGCGCAGGCGCAGGGTACCGACACGGCTAAAGTCGTCGACTGCTAGCAGGTAGTCTAGCTCGGTGAGGGCCGGCAGTTGCGGGTCGGCACGGCGGCGCTTGGCATGGTCGCGGGCGATGATGCGCCGGCCCCAAGCATCTGGCGCGGTATCTGCAATCGCACCATGAAACAAAGAATCGTGTGGCGATGCCGCCTTATGCGACTGGTAGCCCGGTATGAGTTGCAGGTCAGCCGACACATTGAATCGCGTTGGATTTTTCAGCCAAGCTGCGTCATAGGCGAAGGCGCAGTGCTCGCGCCTTCCTTGCCGGACGTAGATGAGCGAGCCGACCGGCAAGCTCGCCTTGCCGATGCATAACTGGACCTGCCTGCGGATTGGGGTGACGGCGGCCATCAGAACGCTCCTGAGGTGTCGCCTAGCTTGCTACGCACGCGCTTGGGCAAGCGTTCGTCCATTAGCGTCAGGCCGATTTCGTCGCGAGCAGTATCTAGCAGATGCCCCAGCACCTGAATTTCGCCGAAGACATGCAACGCACGGGCGAAAAAGTGAATAGGCACGCGCACGTCACCTTTTTCCATGCGGCGCACGGTAGACAAGGACGCGCCCATGCGTTCGGCCAGCGAAGCCTGCGAGATATGGCGACGCCGGCGTGCCAGCGACATGTCGCTGCCGAGCTTGTGGATGGCACGCTCAACGGGCAGGGGTAGTGGCGATTCCATAATAATCACTCCCATAGGACACTTAATGTATAATAAAGAGCTCTTTCGGAATGATTATATCAGTCGACTTCTAATGATGGCAATAAATGCTCTCAAGAGAGCATTTAAGTTCTTATTTAACTCTGTTGAGAACTTTTAGACCGTTGGCTCGAGCGTCATACCATTCACAGTGGCTAGCGGTTAGGCTGGCCTAGGCACTACCCCATCACGGCTTAATATATGCAAACCCTTGGCGGTTTTGTAATTGTGTGACCCGAGCTACGCCTGAGGGCGTAAAGTCAGCATCTAAAATGAATTGATCTCTCTTTAAGTCACGATTTTTAAGGGTGATTTCACAGATTTCAAATTGCACGCCTCGCGCTTTGAGTGCTGACACGAGGGCAGCATAATTAATATTGGCGTTTTTCTCGTCTTTGGCCCCTTCCATTAAAAAATCAATGCCATTGGCATGCGTGACCACGATAATCTTTGTTTCGGGCGCGACATCAAGGTGATTGCGAATATTGCGTAAGCCCTTGGTGGCTTGTATGGCGGAATCATCAATGTGATACACAACACTGTCAACTTGCGCAAAGGCAGTGCTTGAAATGGCCAGTAGAAAGGCGACAAATAGGGCTTTTATGTTCATGTTATGTTTCCCATTTTATTTTGAGTCGTTAAAAGTAAATTTAGTAACAAATTAAGTTGACCGCACCAGCAAACTGGGTGAATTCATATTTGCTTGGTGTTTATACTAAATCACAGTGTAGGTGGCTCATTGCAATTGTCAATTATGAATAACCATAGTAAATAACCAAGCCGTCTTACCTGATTACCTGACCTCGGCCAACCCGCCCCAGTCAGTCGTGTAGGCGCGGCTTTTTTGGGTTGAGCGCATGACCCACGGTTTCGCGAGCCCTTCACCTGCGGTGCGCAAAGTGCCACGCCCCATGCGCGCATTAATATCATCAAGTGTCGTGAGTAGCGTTTGGCGGCGCAGGTCAACGGGGGTATCTAAAGCGCTGAATAAGTCGAGCGGCACGCTTTGAGCAGGTTGCAAGTCGAGCAACATGATACCTGCCTTGTGATAGGGCAAACCGGGCTTATAAATCTGTTTTAAGCCTCGCGTGGCGGCTTTGGCTAACGTAAACACGCTATCGGTAGGTTGCGTGAGCCGCACCACGATGCCGTTACTGTAAAACGGTGCGTCAGTTTTAAAGGGGCTGGTGCGTATATAAACTTGTATAGCACCTGCCACATGTTGTTGGCGGCGTAGTTTTTCACTGGCGCGTGCGGTGTAGCTCACCACTGCTTCAATTAAGTGCTCTAAATGGTAAACCGACTGCCCAAACGAGCGCGACGACATAATCTGTTGTTTAGGGGGCGCCACATCGTCAAGCTCAAGACACATCTCGCCGTTAAGCTCGGCAACGGTGCGTGCCACCACAACACTAAAGTGCTTTTGTATGCGGTTGACAGAAGCCATTTTTAACTGTGCAACTGTGGCAATACCCATTTCGATGAGCTGTGCTGATAAGCGCCGCCCAATACCCCACACTTCACCCACAGCGATTTGGTTCAGCAAACTGTTGAGCTCTTGTTCTGACAGCTGATTTAAATCAGTCACACCGTTTGTCATGCCGGGTACAAGCGTTTTTTTAGCACAATGATTAGCCAGTTTAGCAAGCGTTTTGTTGCGACCAATGCCCACACACACGGGTATGCCCACCCACTGTTTGACGCGTTGCTGAATGCGTTGGCCATACGTGATCAGATCACCTGGCATACCGGTTAAGTTTAAGAAAGACTCATCAATTGAATAAACTTCTTGCTCGGGTGCGAACTGCCCCACCACGCTATGCATGCGATGGCTCATATCGCCATAGAGCGTGTAATTGCTACTTTTGGCAATAATGCGGTGCTGCCTTGCGAGCGCTTTGAGCTTAAACCAAGGGGCGCCCATCGGCACCCCAAGTGCTTTGACCTCTGCCGAGCGTGCCACCACGCAACCATCGTTGTTTGACAAGACAACCATGGGTTTGCCTTCATAGTGCGGCTGAAAAACCCGTTCACACGAAACGTAAAAATTATTACCGTCTATCAAAGCAATGGCGGTCATGGTGTCGTCATCAAGGCTTAAGCGAGTGAATCACGTTGGTCACCACCCCAAAAATCTGTAATTCTTGGTCGTCTTTAAGCTCGATGGGCTCAAAGTTCGGGTTCGCTGGCAAGAGGCGTATTTTGCCGCGCTTTTTTTCTAGGCGCTTAACGGTAAATTGGCCATCTATCGCGGCAATGACGACGCAACCATTGGTGGCGTTCAGAGAGCGATCAACCACCAATAAATCGCCATCATGAATGTTGGCACCCATCATGCTGTCGCCTTTGGCGCGCAACATAAAGCTGGCCTCTTGGTGAGGCATTAAGTGTTGATTTAAATCTAATTTTTCAGCCACATAATCATCAGCTGGGCTGGGAAAGCCCGCCTGTACGGTGTGCCCGAACAGGGGTACGCGTAAAGATTTGATGGGTTCGCTTAACTCGACTGGGCTTAAACTGTCAGACCACGATGGGGTGGAAACGGGAAGTAAGGGGCGATTAACCCGCGGCGTATCAGCCGAACGAGTGGCCAAGGCTTTAACAAAATCGATGACCTTGTCTTGTGCGCTAATAGGCACGGACACCCGTGCAGAGGCCTCGCCATATTTGCCTGAACCGGGTTTGCGGCCTGCACCAGAACGCTTGCCACCGTGTTGTTTAGTCGCGGTAGGTTCAGGGGTAGAGGTGGCGGCAGTGGTTGATACAGCGGTTGATGCAGAAGCTGATGCAGATTTAGGTGTAGATGTATTTGTCATCGTAAGCTTGATTTTTTGGTTGATAATCAAGTTTATCTCAATTTATGTTGCTGCGTATGTCTTATTTTTTTAAATGCACCGCGAGAAAAGAAACCATAAAAAAAGCACAGGGCTTTCAGGTGCATAAAAAGTGCATGAAAAGTGTAAGAAAAATGTATAAAAATGAGGGGGGGCACAAAGGGCGATTCAAAAGTCGCAGAACGCGGCATATAGACCCCTTTAGCCAATGTAGGCGACAATGCCTAAAATAAAAGTCGGTTTATGGGCATAACATGCCTCATTTGAGCGTTTTGAAAGGCTTGAAAGTATGAGTTCTAACCAAACAGATGAAGCAGAGTCAAAGGTTGTATCAACCGATCAGGCAGCTGACCCGCCGCTAGAAACCAGCCATTTTAAATGGTTGAGATCTATGGCAAGAAAATACGTTGAACGACATTACTGGTTGTCTTTTCTTGTTTTTGTAAATGGGATAATGTTTCTATATCCCTTTTTAGCGCCCGTCATTGGTGACAACATGATTGAATGGCGGTTTGTCGGGTCGTGGCGCCATATACTTGACGATATCGGTCTAGCTGAGCTACCGCGTGTTGTGATTGCGGTATCAATGATTTTGATGTCGGTGGGTATGCTGTACCGAGCACGTGTCGCTTGGGCCTTAGCAACGATATTGACCTTGCCAACCATGGCTACCACATTGGTTAGCACTAATGGCACTTCCCCGTTCTTTTTCTTTACGTTAATACTGGGTTTGCTTTTACTTAAAAATTGGTCAATATTTCATCGAAGCAGTTTGGCAGCCAGTAGCTTATTTGCCTTATCTAGTTTTTTGTTGCTTCTTTGGTATGCATTTTTAGGTTCGCTGTATTTAGGGAAACTCTGAAAAAGTCCCCGAATTCAGAGAACTCGGGACGCGGTTAATTGTCTGATTAGTATCGCAAATTTTTCGATCACGATCATGCCCCAATTGAGCTTTTCTGATATTGAATTCGATGCCAAGCGTAAGCAAACGCGGCG
>CAMCYB010000049.1 GCA_945883615.1 Bordetella parapertussis
AAACGTTGGAACAATCGGTCAACTCGCAATTGGCAACCCATTAATGAAGTCTGGCTTAACCCACCAAAAGAGCACATCAATGAATCTATTAATTTAAAACAGGCAGCATGAAAGAACGGCCATCTTTGTTGACAACTACCGATGCCAAAGCCACCCACTTGTATAAGCGCCAAAATGATCCATTGGCCAAAGGTGGTCCAATGTGTTCCTGTATCAACCAGAGTTAAGCCTGTCACACACACGGCTGAGACTGTCGTAAACAAAGCAATCAAAAACGACTCTCTAACCCCGCTGGCTGACGCAATGGGCAACATCAGTGCAAAGGTTCCAATTGAGATCATGATCAAATAACCGACCACAATCACCCGGGTTGGGTGCATGCTGCTTCCTGACTAATCGAACTGTTTAACCACAGCTAAAATTTAAGATTTAGGGCTTTTGCCCATTCGGGCGCGCAAAGAATCATATATGGGTTCGCCCCCCATTAATGTCGCAACGAATGCTGAGGCCACGCTGGCGATGAGTAAAGGTGGAATGAGTGAAACATTACCGCTCATTTCTACAATTAACAAAACACCTGTCAATGGGGCGCGCACAATTGCCGTAAAAAGTGCTGCCATACCTACCAATGCAAAAGCGGTGGTGTTGGTGGCGTAATCAATGGGCACTATAAAATTGACCCCAGTTGCAAACAACGCGCCGACTGTTGCGCCCATCAGTAATAAAGGAGAAAATAAACCGCCCGGCGTGCCAGCCGAGTAACAAATGGGGGCTAAGCTCCAGCGAATTAGGCCTAAAACTAACAAAGTCGCAATGCTAAATTGGCCAAGCAAAATAGCTTGTGTTTGCATTTCGCCGCTGCCTACCCAAAGCGGTTCGTAATAGCCGAGTGCACCGACTGCCCCACCAATAAAAGCGGCTTTAATTTCAGGTGCAATGCGCGGTGCAATATTGTTAAATAAGTTTAAACCCAGCAACACAGCACGGTTGTACATGACACCTAGGGCGCCCATCCAGCAACCAAAGAACGCATATAAAAGCATTGTTGTGAGGTCAGTCGGTAAAAAATCACCGACCTTAAACTCAACCAAGTTACCAAAATAGGCACGGTAAACGGCGATGGCTGTTGCCACGGCTACCAAAGTAACTAAGGCACGCCTTAACGTGACGCGCCGAGCCACCTCTTCAATCACAAAGGCTGCGCCGGCAAGCGGGGCGTTAAAAGCAACGGACAACCCAGAACCCGCTACAGCGGTATAAAGTAAAAACTTGTCATCACGGCTTAAGCCAAATAGTCTGCCGCATTGAGTGCCAATTACAGCAGCCATTTGAATGGTAGGGCCTTCTCGGCCGAGCGCCATGCCCGGTATCATTGAAAGCAAACCACCAAAGAACTTAACAGGCAGCACTTTAAACGGGGCAGGCGTCGCATCACCCCGCATCACGGCCTCAACGTGTTGAACACCACTTCCCGATGCAATGGGCGCAAAACGAATCAACCACCGCGCAAGACCAACGCTTACTGCAGCGATCAATACGGCACCTAGCCATCCAGGTAAGCCAAAGACCCCATGTAGGCGCCAATCAGCTAGAAGGCTGGCCAACCCTTTGGTACCGTGAACCAACATCCAATGAAAACTACCCCCGACTAAACCCACAGCGACCCCAGCCAAGGCCGCAACCCATAACAAGGTAAATAAACCGCGACTGGCAAGTGCAAGCGATTCGTCTTGCGAATCAGCCGCGTCAGAGGAGTTGTTTGTTTTTTCTACAGGCGACCCTGATAAAACAGGAGTTTTTTCACGCATGAAATTATGCAAATTAGGGTTGAAACACCCGTTAGCGTAACCTAAGTCACATTAAGAGTGCACGGTGCTAATATTGTGCATGCCAAAAATACGTTAAAAAATGGCACAGACAACAAATAATTGAAATACAACACAGGTATATAGAAATGAATGCTCCCGCTTACGTACGTCATGAAAATTTAAAACAATGGGTCGCTCAAATCGCAGCCAAAACAAAACCCGCTCAAGTGGTTTGGTGTGATGGTTCGCAAGAAGAGTATGACCGCTTATGCGCTGTTATGGTGCAAGCGGGCACATTACATAAACTTAACCCCCAAAAACGGCCTAATTCTTATTTGGCGCGCTCAGTGCCTGACGATGTCGCACGTGTAGAAGACAGAACCTTTATTTGCACACCTGAAGAAAAAGATGCGGGCCCGACCAATAACTGGAAGTCGCCTGCTGAAATGCGTCAAACACTTGATGGTTTGTTTGAAGGCTGTATGGCGGGTCGAACGATGTATGTTGTGCCCTTTTCGATGGGCCCAATGGGTTCACCCATTGCTCAAATTGGTATTGAATTAAGTGATTCACCTTATGTGGTCGTCAATATGCGCATGATGACTCGCATGGGTAAAGCTGTTTATGACGTGTTGGGTGAGCAGGGTGAATATGTGCCTTGTGTTCATAGCGTAGGCGTGCCCTTAGCGCCAGGTCAAACAGACGTGGCGTGGCCTTGTAACAACACCAAATATATCGTGCATTTCCCCCAAACCCGTGAAATTTGGTCTTTCGGATCTGGCTACGGTGGTAATGCACTGCTAGGTAAAAAATGTTTTGCTCTGCGTATTGCTTCTAATATGGGTCGCGATGCCGCCAAACAGTCTTCAGCGGGGTGGTTAGCCGAGCACATGCTCATTTTGGGTGTTGAAACCCCTTCAGGCAAAAAATATCATATTGCTGCGGCGTTTCCATCGGCATGCGGAAAAACCAACTTTGCGATGCTCATACCCCCGACAAGTTTAACTGCTCAGGGTTGGAAAATCACCACCATTGGTGACGATATCGCCTGGATCAAGCCCGACTCAAAAGGCCAATTGCGGGCCATTAACCCCGAGGCGGGTTATTTCGGTGTCGCGCCCGGTACGAACACAATTTCAAACCCTAATTGCATGGCAACATTAAAAGACAATGTTATTTTTACCAACGTTGCCTTGACAGATGACGGCGATGTTTGGTGGGAAGGTTTAACCAAAACGCCGCCTGCCCATTGCATCGATTGGCGAGGTCACGACTGGACGCCAGAGCTGGCAAAAGAGAAAGGCGTTAAAGCAGCTCACCCCAATGCACGATTTACGGTTAGTGCCATTCAAAACCCGGTCCTTGACGAAGCATGGGATGACCCGGCAGGTGTGGTGATCGATGCCTTTATTTTTGGTGGCCGTCGTTCGACAACAGTACCGCTTGTGACTGAAGCGCGTAATTGGCAAGAGGGTGTTTACATGGCAGCCACCATGGGCTCTGAAACAACCGCTGCAGCCACGGGGCAATTAGGCGTGGTGCGCCGTGACCCGTTTGCGATGTTGCCATTTTGTGGCTACAACATGGCTGACTATTTTACCCATTGGCTTGATTTAGGGAAACGCCTCGAATCTCTCGGTGGCAAACTACCGAGTATATTTTGTGTGAACTGGTTTCGTACCGATGAAAACGGCCAGTTCGTTTGGCCCGGTTTTAGTGAAAACGCACGCGTGTTAAAATGGATGGTGTCTCGTATTGAGCAACAAGCTCAGGGTGTTGAACACGTATTCGGTGTCAGCCCAAGATACCAAGACCTAGACTGGACAGGGCTTGATTTCTCTGAGTCATTGTTTGATCGCATCACATCAATTGATACTGAAGCGTGGCGTCAAGAATTTGCCTTACACGATGCGTTATTTGAGCAGTTGTCATACGGGCTGCCAACAAGCTTACGTGAAATACGCATAGATTTAGAGGCTAAATTACTCGCTTAGAACATCGCAAGCAGCTGCCAAGACCGCTTGGTCTTGGCAAAGAAAAACAGCGATTTCATCTGGGTTCATCAACTCTAGAATGTCTAGTATTGATTCACCTACATCATTCAGTAAGTCTAGAGACGAAACATGCATCGGTTGCCCACGATCAAAAATAGATTGTGGCAACCGATCAGGCAAAATGCTGGGGTCAGCTGGGCCGACAAGTAATAACACGGTGAAATGTGCTGCTTCGCTGGTCACCTCGAACTCAATCACGTTTGAGGTTAAAGCGTCGCTCGTGGTTTCAACACGTTTTATTTCTAAGCCCGGAATCATCTTTATTCACCTGTGGTGTCGTTAAGTGCATGAAGCAGCGCTTCAAGCATGGGTATGACCTCAGCGGTCATTAATGCAAAATCAGCATCAAGCTTTTCTTGCGCATCAAGCGATGCACCACTTTCATGCTCGTCTAAAATATCAAGTGCTTGTAGGCGTTTTATATCAAACTGATCGGTCAACACAAAACTCAATCGATCTTGCCAAGTTAAACCCAAACGGCTGCACTGGTGCCCTGCTTCGATATGGCGTTCAATCTCATCGGGGGTGATGTCGTGGCGAACATAGCGAACCATACCGGCCTGTTGACCTGAAGACTGCCATTGGCAATCTTGCTCAAGGGTAAGACCCGCCGGCGGTGCTTGTTCAAGCATCCATTTTGTCATCATGGCGCTAGGCGAGTGTGCGAGTATTAGGGGTTCAATGGGGTAGGGGTATAGTGATTTACCCATTAAAGTTAAAACGTGCTCAGCCCCGCCCGTTGACGCGGTGTCAATGACAAACCAATGGTTAATCGGGTCAAGCCACACGTGAATGTCGCGTGCAATACTAAATGCACGTGGGGTTAATTCGTCAATAGCTTGTTCTTTAAGTTCTTTAATTTGTTTGCGGCCAGGCTTAAAACCTTGTTGCGCTTCAAGATCAATGGCGCGTTCGCGCACAACTGTTTGCACAACTGAGCTTGGCAATAGTTTTTTTTCTATGCGCAATGCGCATAAAAGTTGGGCGCCAACTTGAACGACTAAAGCATTATGCCCCGCGCGGGGAGTCACCCAACCCATACTGGGTTCTTTAGAACCCGATTGGCTAACAAAGGCATGGGCTTGCAATTGACTTTCTAGTGTTTCGCGCGTGTAAGAACCCTCGCGCGCAAGACGAAAAAGCTTAAGATTTTTGAACCACATATTGAACACTCAAAGTCTGACATTCTAGCCTTGTCAAGGCTGACTGATATTTGAGCATGCTAAAACAGTCTGTGACGTATGCTTTATTTTGTTACGGATGAGGTTAAACCATCAAAACAAGTGTGAACCAATAAGTCAATAATGTCTCGATCAGTGAAAGCACCCCCCATTTTTAGAAAATCAGCCACAGGGTCGCAGGCGCGAGCAAAAATTGAGTACAAAATAACTTCAGCGGGTAACGCTGCCGATAGTTGACCTTTTTCCTGTGCATCGAGTATCCATTCACCTAGCTGAGTGGTTAAGTCTTGTAACCGCTCAATGTAAGGCGGGTGACCCAGCAAGGCTTGTTGAATACTTGAGCGTGTTGAGGGTAAATAAGGCATTTCGCCTTGAATATGAAGCGTAATACCCCAACGAACAATCATTTTTAACTTGTCTTTAGACATCAGGTGAGCGGGCACTCGGTTCACTTCAGCCAGCGTGTGGTCTAGTAACCGTGTCATTGATGCAGCAGCCAAAGACTCTTTTGACGGAAAATGTTTGTAAAGACTTGCTTTGGCAATGCCCACATCGGCAGCGACCTCGTCCATAGTCATGAGGTCAAAACCTTTTTGCGACAGCAACCGATTTACGGAATCGAGAATGGCGTTTTCACGAAATTGCATTTGCTGTTGTTTAAAGCTTGTTTTTTTAGGTGCGATAGTGGCATTCATAAAAAGGGAAAGGGTCTCATTTTATTTCTGGATAGTATATTAAACGACTAAAAAGTATTTTTTGTGTACTATAATGATTGAATTTTAAACTAATTTTAATTTTTTGTACCTATGCATGATTCAAATGTAGCAATCTCGATTAAACCAACCCACGGTGCCGATTGGCCGGTTGTGGGCGAAGGTGTTTTCTCTTGGAGCGTGTTTCGATTCTATCGTGCACGACTACTAAGTGAAACCGGTCTGTTTGACCCTGCTCAGCCTTATCGTCTTGAAGTTCACTACCTCAGACGCTTGACGGCCAGTCAAATTGCAAATGTGACGTGTGCTGAAATCAAGCGTCTAGCCCTATTAGGGGTTCAATGTTGTGTTGACCTACCGGCTGAGAAAATTGACAGTTGGGCACAAAAACTCGAACAATTTTTACCTGACGTGACGCTAAATGATCAGTTGATCGGGGTGTTTAAGCCCGGCGAAGGGGTCAGGTTTTTTGATGCCAAACAAGAATTGGGTCTCATCAATGAAAGTGCTTTTGCAAAAGCATTTACAGCTATCTGGCTTGACCCGCAAACGCGTGCCCCAAAATTACGGTCTGAGTTATTAAAAAACTCCCGTCATCAAGGTGTTGAAGTGGGCAAGTCTTCACCATGACACTTGAAAAAAAACGCATTGCAGTTGTGGGTTCTGGTATTTCAGGCTTGTCAGCTGCATGGTTGCTGCAATTTAAAAATGAGGTTGTACTGTTTGAGTCGGGCGCTTATTTTGGTGGTCATGCCAATACTGTTGACGTCACCCTTGAGGGCAAAACTTACCCTGTCGATACAGGGTTTTTAGTACTCAATGAACTCACTTACCCCAATCTGCTTGCCCTCTTTAAAAGTTTAGACGTTCAAACCCATGCTAGCCAGATGACCTTTGGCGTGTCAATTGAAAGCCCTGATGTAGAGTGGGCGGGTACCTCGTTAGCGACTGTTTTTGCGCAAAAACGTAACATTTTTAGGCCTGCATTTTTAAGTATGCTTTCTGACATCGTGCGCTTTAACCGCCTTGCCCAAACTTATCTTGACCAATCGTTGGTCGACCCCATTACGCTTGGTCAATTGTTGCAGCGTCATCGTTATGGCCAATCGATGCAAGACTGGTATTTATTACCGATGGCCGCTGCAATTTGGTCATCATCAGTGCGTGATATTTTGGAATTTCCAGCTGCAACGTTTTTACGCTTTTGTATCAATCATCGTTTATTGCAAGTGAGCCAACGCCCTCAGTGGCGAACCGTTTTGGGGGGCTCGCGCACGTATGTGAAAGCAATTATTGATCAGTTAGCCGATGCCAGGCTTCAAACGCCGGTAAAAACAATTAAACGTTTTGATGACTATGTACTCGTTAATGAAGAACGCTTCGATGCGGTTGTGATGGCTTGTCATGCCCCCACAGCGCTTAAGTTGCTTGACGCTCACCCCGATGAAACAGCCGCCCTGGGTGGGTTTCGGTATCAAACTAATTATGCTGTTTTACATACAGATAAAAATTTATTACCTCGCCGTAAGTCAGTTTGGTCAGCCTGGAATTATGCGATGGCAGGGGGTGATGAACAAGATCGGCCCACCTCAGTGTCATACCTGATTAATCTATTACAACCCTTACCGTTTAAAACCCCCGTGATTGTCAGTTTAAATTCACATAGGCAACCAGACCCTGCTCACGTTATACAAACCTTTAAGTATGAGCACCCCGTCATGGATTCTGCAGCACTGGTTGCGCAACAATCATTACCCCGCTTGCAAGGCCAACGCCGCACGTGGTTTTGTGGGGCATGGTGTGGTTATGGGTTTCACGAAGACGGCTTGAAATCTGCCATGGCAGTTGCGCAAGCGTTTGGGGTCAGGGCGCCTTGGGTTGAAGCAGAACCTGCCTCACCTGTCGCCTCATCCATTCTTGTACCACCTGCAGCAATTAAAACTGATTCGCCACAACAGGCCGTACATGCAGAATAGCTTGCAACAAACGATGCCAAATATAAAATTGGGTGATGCCATTGTGATGCATGCACGCCTAAGACCTTTTGTGCATCGATTTGTTTACCGAGTGTTTTGCTTGCAAATTAGGCTTGATAACCCAGAGGGGTTGAGCAAACTAAACACATGGTTGTTTGGTGTCAATAAAAAACGCGCGGTTAGTTTTATGAATGCTGACCACGGGGCACGCGATGGCTCAGATTTAATGGTTTGGTTGAAACAAACCTTACATTCCTCTGGGCACGAGTTGCCTGAGGGTCAAGTATGGTTGCAATGCTTTCCTCGTATTTTGGGGTATGTGTTTAACCCTGTGAGTTTTTGGATGTTGCATGACCAAAAAGGCCAATTATGTCTATTGTTAGCTGAGGTCAATAATACCTTCGGACAAAAACATCAGTATGTTTTGTCAAATGCAAAAGGTGGGGGGTTGCAGGCAGACTGTCCGCTCATTTGTGAAAAAGTTTTTCATGTGTCACCTTTTTGTCCGGTACAAGGCCAGTACAAGTTTGCCATTCAGCAAACATCAAAGGGTGAAAAAATTTCTATTAATTATTTTGACGATGTCACCGTTGAGCAAGCACTTGTCTTAACAGCCATCACCACTCAGTTTCAAACCTTCACCACAGCAGCGCTACTCAGACGTTTGCTACGTATGCCCTTGATGACATTTGGTGTTGTGGCTCGAATTCATTGGCAAGCATTTAAATTATGGCGCCAAGGTGCCAAGTTTCATTCAACCCCACCGCTTCCTAAACATACTGTGACATCAAACAAAGGGGTCAACCTTGAGCACGACTGATCGCGAACAGACTCTTGCCGTGACAAGCCATCGCTCGATCATGGCTCGTATTTTATTGGCTGAACTCAGTCAAACGCAGGAAGGTCTGATTCACTTTACCGACCCAGATGGTCAAACTTATGCGTTTGGGCAACCCAATGCTGACTTAAAAGCAGACCTTCATATTTTAGATTGGCGAGCCGCTTCGTTGATGATTCGTCAAGGTGATGTTGGTTTTGCCCTTGCGTTGAGCCGCGGCTGGTTAAAAACACCCGATATGCGCAGCTTGTTTCTCATTGCCTTGCGTAATGAAAACCATGTTGACACCGTTCATGGCCGTTGGTGGCCACTATTATTAAAACGTTTAGTGCATTGGGTATTACGTGACAACAGTCGTCGTGGCAGCCGTAAAAATATTATTAGTCATTACGACTTAGGTAATCACTTTTATGAATTGTGGCTCGACCCCACCATGAGCTATTCGTCTGCGTGGTTTGGTCGAGCCGACAAACGACCCGACCATGAAGCCGCAATTTCAACAGACGCACTAGTTGTCGGTCAACAAGCTAAATATGACCATATCATTGACACGTTGCAGGCTAAAACAGGCGATCGCGTTTTAGAAATCGGCTGTGGTTGGGGTGGTTTTGCGCAAAGAGCGGCAGAGCGCGGTCTTCATGTCTATGGCGTGACGATTTCAGATGCTCAATTAAATTGGGCACAAGAGAAAATATCAAAGTCAGGGTTTAGCCAGCAGGTTGAACTGGTTCGACAAGATTATCGAGATATTCAAGGGCAGTTTGACCACATTGTTTCAATTGAAATGTTTGAAGCAGTTGGCATGCGGCATTGGACGACATATTTTGATACGCTAAAAAAATGTCTTAAACCTGGTGGTCGTGCCGTTTTACAAGTAATCGATATGGCTGATCAATATTTTGATCATTACAAAAAACATACCGATTTTATTCAGCAGTTTATTTTCCCTGGTGGTATGTTGCCAAGCCCTTTGCATATGCGTCAGGGTGCTGCAAAAGCGGGTTTACATGTTGAGTCATCAATAAGCTTTGGTTTCGATTATGCCCGTACTTTACGAACTTGGCTTGAACGCTTTGACGCTCAAATCATCGCAATAAGAGCACAAGGTTTTAGCGAGTCGTTTGTTCAACTTTGGCGTATGTATCTTGTTTACTGCGAAGTTGCCTTTCTTGAATCTCGAACGGATGTCAAACAATGGACACTTTCTCGACCCCTATAAAATTATTTTTAATTAAATACCTGACACTGGGTTGTTTGTTATTTGCTCTTGGTGCAACACCTGTGCAGGCCAGTTGGCAAACACTTTTGCCCAATGCCAAACCGGTTGGTTCAGGTGAGCTGCGTCGGTTCGGTTTTCTAATTTATGATGCACAGTTTTTCACCTCATCTGGGCTTTTCAGCCCAAATCAACCGTTTGCCTTGCAACTTGTTTATGCCCGAACCATTGCAAAAAATCGAATCGTTACGGCCTCTCTTGATGAGTTAGAAAATTTAGGTTTTGATGTTGGTGCCAACCCTCAATGGCGCGCCGAACTTGAAAAGGTTTTGGCTGATGTGAAAGAAGGCGACACACTGACGGGCGTATATTTGCCAGGTCAGGGCGCAGTCTTTTTCTTAAATGATCAACTCACCGGGCGTCTTGATGACTCGTTGGCACAAGCTTTTTTCTCAATATGGTTTGATCCGCGAACCAGCGAACCTGAGTTAAGAACTGCGCTCATTGGCGAGTCAAAGTAATGCTGACTTCAAGTGCAATGGCTCGGTACAGCGTGCTGTCATTGCCTTTGGCCATGGCCATGTTACCAGTCTACATGATTGCGCCTAAATTTTACGCTGATAACTTGGGGGTGAGTTTGTCTGCCCTCGGTATCTGTTTATTAATTGTGCGCTTGTTCGATACGATTCAAGACCCACTGATTGGGCGTTGGGTTGATACACTCAGCCGCTACCGTCACGGTTGGTCAATCTTAATCACCGTTGCTGCGGTGTTGTTAGCAATTGGTTTTATTGCATTGTTTATGCCCAGTGTGACAGGCGAAGTGCCTTTGCTGATTTGGTTGTCTTTGAGCCTAGTGGTGGTTTACACCGCACACAGTCTCATCAATATTTGCTATTTGGCATGGGGCGCACGTTTGACCGATGTGGTTGAAGGCCGGGCACGTGTCACGGCTTGGCGTGAGGCGGTTGGTGTAGTGGGGGTTGTATTGGCCTCAGTATTGCCCGCCTATTGGGCGAGTACACAGGGTGCTTTAACAGGTTATGCCTGGTTTGCGTATTGCTTTGTTGTGATTTTGTTGGTGACCACATTTATTACCTTAAAGTTTGCACCCCGCCCTGCAACCGTTGTTTTGCCAAATCATTCAAACTGGAAAACACCCCTTGCAGACAAGGCCGTCAGGCGTTTGTATGTCTTTTATTTTTTTAATGCGACCTCAGTTGCCTTGCCGGCAACGCTGATTTTGTTTTATGTTGACGACGTATTGCAAACCCCAGACCTCACTGGTTTATTTTTAGCTGTTTATTTTTTATCTGGCTTGTTGACGCTGCCGTTATGGGTCAAATTGGCTGACCGTGTGACTAAAGTGAGGGCGTGGGCGTTGGGCGCGATCGTGGCTAGTTTTGCTTTGGTTTGGGCAGCCACTTTAGGGCAGGGCGATGTTTGGGCCTACGCTACGATTTGTGCCTTTGCGGGTGCTGCTTTAGGCGCTGATTTAGCTTTGCCACCAGCCATGTTAGCTGATGCCATTCCACCTCAACAACGATCAAGTACAGGTTTATATTTTGGTGTTTGGGCCTTACTTGCAAAGTTTTCATTAGCGATTGCTGCAGGTGTTTCACTACCAACACTCGCTTGGTTAGGTTATCAACCAGGCAACCCCACTACGGCTGCATCATTACCCATTTGGTATGCCGTTTTACCCATTTCTTTCAAGTTATGTGCACTACTTGTGATCAAACCTTGGCGCTCAAGTTATGTCACACCTTAATACGTTTAAAGGAGTTTTTATCGTGAAATTTAAAGCCCTGATTGCAAGTATCTCAGCAGCCCTATTGACCGCTTGTGGTAGCGTTGACGTTGAAACTTACGCTAAACAAACGCCTGTGCTTGAGTTGCATCGCTATTTTGATGGCACCCTTGATGCCTGGGGTATTTTCCAAAAACGCAATGGCGAGTTGGTGCGACGCTTTCACGTTGAAATTATTGGAACGTGGAAGAGTGCTGATGAAGGTGAGCTTGACGAATACTTTACTTACGATGACGGCGAAAAACAACGCCGCGTCTGGACACTTAAACGTCAACCTGACGGTACTTGGCACGGCACTGCCGATGATGTCAATGGTATTGCAATTGGGCGCGTAGCGGGCAATGCACTGCATTGGAAATACATTTTAAAGCTGCCCGTTGATGGCAAAGTTTACGACGTGAACTTTGATGACTGGATGTGGCAACTCGATGATCAAAGCATGATGAACCGGTCTGTGATGTCTAAGTTCGGTTTTGATTTGGGCGAAGTGACGTTGTTTTTTAAGAAACGACCTGAGACCAAAACGCAATGATATTTAAACCCTTAAATACGCCCCTTGAAGACTGGTCGGGTTGTCGAGTATGGCTGGTTGGGGCTTCCAGTGGCATTGGTGCCGCCTTGGCGCAAGACTTGTTGGCTCGGGGTGCGCATGTCGTGGTTTCAGCGCGTCGTGAAAGTACATTAAAAGACGTTGTTGCAGATTACCCCAATGGGCACGTGCATGCTTTCGATGTGATGCAAACAGCTGACTGGCCTGTTGCACTTGAGCAGGTTGAGCAAATATTGGGAGAAATCGATTTAGTTGTGTTGGGCGCTGCGCGTTATGACCCACAACACAGCTGGGAAATTGATCTCGCCACCGTTCAAGCCAGCTACGAATTAAACGTGATCAGTATGTACACAGGGTTGCATACTTTGGTGCCATACTTGCTTAAAAAACCGAACCGGGGTGTGGCTATTATTAGCAGCATAAGTGGCTATACCGGTTTACCCAGAGCCATGGTTTATGGCGCAACCAAAGCGGCATTGCAAAATCTAACTGAAACGCTGTATTTTGAATTGGCCCCCAAAGGGGTGTCGGTTTATTTAATTAACCCAGGTTTTGTCAAAACACCGATGACGGCTGCAAATGACTTTCACATGCCATCTTTAATCACACCACAACAAGCTGCCCAAGAGATTAGGGCGGGTTTTGAGAAAGGGCAGTTTGAAATTGCGTTTCCCAAAGGGTTTGCAACGTCTCTCAGATGGGTGGCACGCTTGCCTTATAAACTACGCTTTTGGCTTTTACACCGCATGACAAACATGTAATGTAAAAGGGTGCTTCAACTTCTAAAAGTTCAAAGTTCAAAGTTCAAAGTTCAAAGTTCAAAGTTCAAAGTTCAAAGTTCAAAGTTCAAAGTTCAAAGTTCAAAGTTCAAAG
>CAMCYB010000050.1 GCA_945883615.1 Bordetella parapertussis
ATTTGAATTCTCGGCTGTGCTGTTGCCTTGTCAGCACGGGGGGTGAACTTGAAGGGTCATTAGTGAACATATCTCCACCTATTTTTTAAGTGGAGATATGTTCACTTAAAAACCGCTCAGGGACAATATGTGTTCCCTAGACGCTTACAAATAAAACGATGCACGCCAGCCTAGTGTGTCAGTAAAGATCCCGCCCAAAACTAAACCACTACCCATGCCGGTCACGACACCAATTGAAAACTTAGCTAAGGTTTCCTGACGTTTTTCATACGGCACATGATCGCCTATCCATGCCATCGACATCGGTATGATGCCTGCCGCTGCCGCACCTGATAAAAAACGACCGATGACAATTAAATCAAAAGAGGGTGCTACTGCAACCCAATAATTACCAATCGCACAAGCTAACGTGGCGGTTGTAACCGTACGGTATTTACCAAAACGATCACCAATGGGTCCGTAAAAGAATTGCATGACACCGTATGCCACTGCAAACCATGTCACCACATGCGCCGCTTCGCCAGTCGTTGTTTGAAACTCTTGTGACAGGTTCATCAGTGCTGGGTCTAAAACCCTAAATGCACTCGTACTCGCAAACGATGCAATACCCAGCAAAAGAATTGCTCGGGAGGTCGTTAAATTAGACATTTATTTCTGTCAATACGAATATCAAGTGAATTCTGCTTTGTTTTTGATTTGTTTTTGATTTGTTGTAGCTTTGTTGTAGCTTTCACTTCAGCAAGTTATGTTTTTTTTGTTTCGCTTAAAACACGGTCGAGTATCTGAGAAAATTTTTCAGCGTTTTGAAAACCCACAACACGTATGCTATTTATTTCATTACCACGCGGATCAAAAAATATAATGCCAGGAGGCCCAAACAGATTAAATTTCTTCAATAAAGCTCGATCTTGAGCCGTATTTTTGGTGACATCAGCTTTCAATAAAATCATTTGCTGCATTCGCTCAATCACTTTTGGATCAGTAAAGGTGAATGCTTCCATCTCTTTACATGACACACACCAATCAGCATAAAAGTCGAGCATGACTGGTTTTGTTGATTGCATTAACGCTTGTTGCAATGCTTCAACTGAATCAACTATTTGAAATGTAGGTTTAGCACTTGATAATAAATTAGAAGCATTACCTTGACTTGCTTGACCTATTTGCGGGCTGCTTAGATTGGTGCTTGAATTAGTTAACGTTATTTGACTGAGCGGGTTGATTAATGAGCGTGCGCCAGTCAATGCCCCGATTAACCAGAACATCGCTAACAACATCAAAACAAAACCTATCGTTTTTTTAATGGCTTGAAGTAATGTTGATTGATTTTGATTTTTTGGCTCAAATGTGCCCAGTAACACGCCACTGAATATGGCCAATACAGCCCAACCGATTAAGTTGACTTGGGCAGAGATAACGGGTGACAACATCCACCAAGCTGTTCCTAACAGCAGAACACCAAAAAAGACTTTGACACCTTCCATCCATGCGCCCGCTTTGGGCAGCAGGGTACCCGCTGACGCGCCCAATACTAGCAAGGGCAGGCCCATACCCCAAGCCATCGCAAATAATGCGCCACCGCCCAGCCAGACATCTTTAGTTTGTGAAATGTAAAGTAGGGCGCCTGCCAAAGGGGCCGCGACACACGGCCCAACTATTAACGCCGATATGGCACCCATAAAAAATGCAATAAGCGCTTTGCCACCCCGCATAGACGATGCTTGATTTGATAGCTTTGTTTGAATGGCTTGCGGCATTTCAATTCGAACTAGATCAAACATGGCTAAACCCATTAGTGCCAATAATGCTGCAAAAACACCGAGTACCCACGGTGTTTGTAACCATGCAGCGAGACCTGCACCACTCAAACCTGCCAGCACGCCTAGGGCGGTATAAATTAATGACATACCCGCCACATAAGCCACAGCCAAGCCAAAGCCACGTGTTTTTGTCACAGCGTTACCTTGGCCCACAATTAATACCGATAAAATCGGAATCATAGGCAGCACACATGGTGTTAAAGACAACAGCGCGCCTAATAAAAAGAAAAGCGCAATGTTTCCCCAAAAGGAACCCATGCTGAGGGCTTTAGCAAATTGTGAGTCATCTGCACTATTGACTAAATTTGTTAAGCTAGAATCGCTTACTGT
This sequence comes from Bordetella parapertussis, assembly GCA_945883615.1. Lineage (GTDB taxonomy): Bacteria > Pseudomonadota > Gammaproteobacteria > Burkholderiales > Burkholderiaceae_B > Algicoccus > Algicoccus parapertussis_A. Next base: position 2,151 of record CAMCYB010000050.1, read on the forward strand.
GCTTTGGTTAGAAAGGCCTGTATTACCCTCTTGTACCTGTGATGACGTTAAATCACTTATTTTTAATGTGGGCGCACGTGGCGCTAAATCATCATCTGTATTAGCCGTAATACTAATAACTCGGTACCCCAACTGCTCGCCAAGCGCTTCGATCTGAATTGCTGATGTGACAGGCGGGTAACATATTCCCTGCTCTGCACACCCTTGGCTCACAACCTTTAAAACAAATGCCTGATTTGTTAGATTTTGTGGCCACTCACTTATTGCTAGAGAAATATTTGTCTGTTTAAAGTACAACCCCATGTCTTTTTCAAATGTTGGGTCATACTTTACTTTCGCAGGCGGAAATGAAACGTTTGTTATTGTGACGGGTGCATTTTCTATCGCAAATTCAAAACGCTCTTGGTACATGTAGTAGCCAGTGGCTATTTTAAAGTTTACATTTACCGTATTTTTATTTGTAACAACTGAATCAATATAAAAAGCTTTTTCAGGCGCTAAAAAAGATTGTGCAGAGCCTACAGTGCTAAATAAGCTGACGCTTAATGCCACGAAGCAATAAGAGAGTAATTTCAACATGTTCTAGCCTCAATAATCAATCTTCAATGCCTTTATTCATCACTCAGTTTACATCTTAGTTAAGTATAAAAAAACGGGCCAAGGCCCGTTTTATCATTTATCAAAAGCTTAGGTGATCATCTTTAATCTAAGAAGAGACACCTTTAAAATTATTCAGCTTTTTCACTTGAAGCGTCAGCATCTAAAGCTGCTGGGCGATCAACTAATTCCATAAAAGCCATTGGTGCATTGTCACCTTGACGAAAACCCATTTTTAAAACACGGGTGTAGCCGCCATTGCGTGTTGCATAACGTGGGCCAATTTCTGCAAACAACTTTAAAACTGCATCACGATCACGTAAGCGAGCAAAAGCTAAACGCTTGTTAGCTAACGTTGGTGTTTTACCTAAGGTAATGAGTGGCTCAATTACGCCACGTAATTCTTTAGCTTTTGGTAGTGTTGTTTTGATGGCCTCGTGGGTCAACAACGAAACAGCCATATTTCTAAACATCGCTAAACGATGGCTACTAGTACGATTTAATTTACGAAGACCATTACCGTGACGCATAATATTTCCTTTGAATCTATGTGACTGTCTCTTCTATCGGCAAGCCGCGGGACAGATAAATGAATGAGTGAATTAAGGGCGATCAAGACCCATTGGGGGCCAGCTTTCTAATTTCATACCTAAGGTCAAACCACGTGCACCCAATACTTCTTTAATTTCGTTGAGTGACTTGCGACCTAAATTAGGTGTTTTAAGTAATTCGTTTTCGGTACGCTGAATCAAATCACCAATGTAGTAAATATTTTCAGCTTTGAGGCAATTTGCTGAACGTACAGTTAACTCTAAATCATCAACAGGACGTAACAAAACAGGGTCAACTTGTGGTGAGCCACGCAAAGGCGTTTCAAATGCGTCGCCGTTACCTTCAAGAGCAGCAAATACTGAAATTTGATCCATTAAGATGCGTGCAGACTGGCGCACGGCTTCTTCAGGGGAAATAACACCATTTGTTTCAACATCAAGAATAAGTTTATCAAGATCGGTGCGCTGTTCAACGCGAGCATTTTCTACGATGTAACTTACACGACGAACGGGGCTAAATGAAGCGTCAAGAACAATACGACCAATGGTATGACTACGGTCTTCAATCAGTGCCCGTACGTTGCCGGGAACGTAGCCTCGACCTTGCTCAACTTTAACTTGCATTTCGATGCGACCTGATTCTGTCAAGTGCGCAATCACGTGATGCGGATTAATGATTTCAACGTCATGCGGCAACTCAATGTCTGAAGCTAACACAGGGCCAGCACCTTGCTTGCGTAAAACAAGTGAAACCTCATCACGGCTGTGTAATTTAAATACAATGCCTTTGAGATTTAACAAAACATCAACAACATCTTCACGAATACCGTTAATCGTAGAATACTCGTGTACAACGCCGGTAATTTGCACTTCTGTTGGCGCATAGCCAGTCATTGAAGACAACAAAATGCGGCGCAAAGCATTACCTAATGTGTGGCCAAAACCACGCTCAAAAGGTTCCATAATGACTTTAGCGTGATTGACACCAACCATTTCAACTTCAATGGTACGGGGCTTCAGGAAACCTTGTGTTGACATGTTGCTTACCTTTTTTCAATACCCTCGGTTCATTACACCGATAAGGCTGATACAAATTAAGAAGTTAAAAAATCTAATACTTGCAATCATTGATTGCAAGTATTGTCATTAACGTGAATACAGTTCCACGACCATTGATTCGTTAATTTCACGAGCAACATCTGCACGATCTGGCACCTGTTTAAAGATACCTGACAATTTAACCGCATCAACGGTTACCCATTGTGGGAAACCTGATGTTGCTGCTAAATCAAGTGACTCACGAATGCGTAATTGCTTTTGAGCTTTTTCACGAATCGCAACAACGTCACCTGCACTGACAGACATTGAGGCAATGTCTGATGTGCGGCCATTCAGTTCAATAGCACGATGTGAAACCAATTGACGGGCTTCAGCACGTGTTGAGCCAAAGCCCATGCGATACACCACGTTGTCTAAACGTGATTCAAGCAACTGAATCAGTGTTTCACCTGTGTTGCCACGACGACGCTCTGCCTCAGCAAAATATTTACGAAACTGCTTCTCTAGCACACCGTACATACGCTTGAGTTTTTGCTTTTCGCGCAACTGCAAACCATAGTCTGATGTGCGAGCACCTGAAGTACGGCCATGCTGGCCAGGCTTTGAATCAAATTTACATTTAGATTCAAGCGAACGACGGTTACTCTTTAAAGAGAGATCAATACCCTCGCGACGCGAGAGTTTACATTTAGGTCCGGTATAACGTGCCATGAGTAGCTTCCTTAGATGCGACGGCGCTTAGGCGGCCGGCAACCATTGTGCGGAACCGGCGTAATGTCAGCGATACTTGAAATTTTAATGCCAAGTGCATTCAATGCGCGAACTGAAGATTCGCGACCAGGGCCAGGGCCTTTTATGCGAACCTCTAGTGTTTTAATACCGCATTCAATTGCAACACGACCCGCTGATTCAGCAGCAACCTGCGCAGCGAAAGGTGTTGATTTACGTGAACCTTTAAAACCTGCACCGCCCGATGTAGCCCAAGACAAGGCATTGCCTTGACGGTCTGTAATCGTAACGATGGTGTTATTAAAAGACGCGTGAACGTGTGCAATGCCATCAGACACGTTCTTTTTAACTTTTTTGCGCACACGCGATGCGCCAGTAGTGGCTTTAGCCATGTTCAATTCCCCTTATTTCTTAAGGCTTGCTGCTGCACGACGCGGGCCCTTGCGGGTACGAGCATTCGTGCGAGTACGTTGACCACGTACGGGCAAGCCACGTTTGTGGCGCATGCCACGATAAGTACCCAAATCGATGAGTCGCTTGATTGACAATTGAACTTCGCGCCGCAAATCGCCTTCAACCGTCAACGTACCGATATGTTCACGAATGCGCTCAAGTTCAGCATCGCTGAGATCTTTTACTTTTTTGGAAACTTCAACACCTGCAGCCTCGCAAATTTTGCGAGCGCGTGTGCGTCCAATTCCAAAAATCGCAGTTAAGCCGATCTGAGTATGTTGATGCGGCGGAATATTGATGCCAGAAATACGGGCCATGGCTGTTCCTTAGATAAAATCGATGCGTGGGCTCATATAATTAGCCCTGGCGCTGTTTGTGACGGGGGTCGGTGCAAATCACACGAACCACACCGTGACGTTTAATAATCTTGCAATTTCGGCAAATACGCTTGACTGATGCCATTACTTTCATGGATGACTCCTAGTTTTTCTATAACCCGTCGTTCATTTTGAACGAAAAACAATTCTTGCGCGCGATAAGTCGTATGGTGTAAGTTCCACAGTAACCTTATCACCCGGCAAGATCCGGATGTAATGCATATGCATCTTGCCCGATATATGACCTAGTACAACATGGCCGTTTTCAAGTTTGACACGAAAAGTTGCGTTTGGAAGATTTTCTACGATCTCCCCCTGCATTTGAATGACGTCGTCCTTTGACATACTCTCGCTTATTTCAAGGATTGACCCGAACCCTTGAAGTTTGCCTTCTTGAGTAACGAATCATACTGGTGTGACATCATATAAGCTTGCACTTGTGCCATGAAATCCATTGTGACAACAACAATAATCAACAATGACGTACCACCAAAATAAAATGGTACATTCCAACGCATGACGAGGAATTCAGGTAAAAGACAAACGAGCGTGATGTAAAGCGCCCCACCCAGAGTAAGACGGGTCAAAATTTTATCAATAAAGCGAGCGGTTTGATCACCAGGACGAATGCCGGGAACAAAAGCACCACTTTTCTTTAAGTTATCTGCTGTTTCGCGGCTATTAAATACAAGCGCAGTATAAAAAAAGCAGAAGAAAATGATAGCTGAAGCATATAAAGTAATGTAGAGCGGTTGGCGAGGCGCTAAAGCTGCAGCAAAATCACTTAACCAGCGAATGTTGTCACCACTAGCAAACCAACTGCTTATTGTTGCTGGAAAAAGAATAATTGAAGAAGCAAATATAGGAGGAATAACACCTGCCATGTTCAATTTCAACGGCAAATGTGAACTTTGACCTTGATAAAGCTTGTTGCCAACCTGACGTTTTGCGTAGTTAACCGTAATTTTACGTTGACCACGCTCTACTAAAACAACAAAAGCTGTGACCAGTACAACAACAACTAGGATAAATAGAGCAGAAAGTGTTGACATGGCATTGGTGCGAACCAAGTCAAACAAGCCTGCCATTGCTGAAGGCAAACCTGCAACAATACCTGCAAAAATGATAATTGAAATACCGTTACCTAAACCACGCTCAGTTATTTGTTCGCCAAGCCACATCACAAACATTGTGCCCGTTACAAGAGACAAAACGGTCGTGACAGTAAACAGCGTGCCCGGCACAATTACTAAATTGGGTTGCGCTTCAAGTGCGACTGAAATACCAATGGCTTGAACAAGTGCTAGTACCACTGTGCCGTATCGTGTGTATTGCGTAATTTTTCGACGACCTGCTTCGCCTTCTTTCTTTATCGCTTCAAGAGAGGGCACCACTACGCTCATCAATTGCATGATGATCGAAGCTGATATGTAGGGCATGATGCCAAGAGCAAATATCGAAAAGCGAGAAAGTGCCCCGCCAGAAAACATGTTAAAGAGACCTAAAATGCCCCCTTCATTTTGACGGAACAAATCAGCCAAAACGTCAGGATTAATACCTGGCACAGGAACGTGCGTACCCAGTCTATAAACGACAAGGGCAAGAACAAGAAATAAGAGACGACGACCGAGGTCGCCATATCTTGAGCCTGATTTACCAGATGTTTGAGTTGTTGCCAATCTATGTCTCTTATTTAGGCGATGTTGCCGCCAGCAGCTTCAATAACGGCGCGCGCGCCGGCTGAAGCTGTTAAACCTTTCAGAGAAACCTTACGATTTAACTCACCAGATTTAAATACTTTCACAAACTTAACTGCTTGGCCAATAACACCAGCTTGCTTCAAAACTTGAACATCGATATCTTCAACCGGAATATTTTGCAAGTCAGACAAACGAACTTGCGCATACAGGTGATGGTTTAAAGATGTGAAACCACGCTTTGGTAAACGACGGTGTAATGGCATCTGACCGCCCTCAAAACCGACTTTATGAAAGCCGCCTGAGCGAGATTTTTGACCTTTATGACCACGGCCTGCTGTTTTACCAAGACCCGAACCAATGCCACGGCCAACACGCCGTCTTGCACGATTAGAGCCTTCAGCTGGTTTGAGGGTATTAAGTTTAATTTCAGTCATTGTCATTCCTTTAGGCTTCTGACACGGCCAAGAGGTAGCTGACTTTATTAATCATGCCACGCACTTCAGGTGTGTCGACCAAAACGCTTGTGCTGTTCATACGACGCAAGCCTAAACCACGCACAGTATCGCGATGATCTTGTTTGGTACCAATTACTGAGCGAATCAGTTGAACTTTAATATGTTTTTGAGCCATCACTTACCCCAAAATCTCTTCAACGGTCTTACCACGCTTAGCAGCAACTTCTGCTGGCGTAACCGCAGCGCGCAAACCATTTAAAGTTGCACGAACTAAATTATAGGGATTGCTTGAACCCAAACTCTTAGCAACCACGTTACGAACGCCCAAGACGTCAAAAATTGCGCGCATAGGACCACCAGCAATAACGCCTGTACCCTCGGCTGCAGGGGCAATCAGTACTTTTGATGCACCATGCTTACCCACGACGGTGTGGTAAACCGTGCCATTTTTAAGTGGCACTTTAAATAAATCGCGACGGGCTTGTTCCATTGCTTTTTGAACAGCAACGGGTACCTCACGCGCTTTACCTTTACCCATACCAACACGACCATCGCCATCGCCAACAACAGTTAGCGCTGCAAAACTCATGGTACGACCGCCTTTGACAACTTTACTCACGCGATTGACAGCAATCATCTTTTCGCGAAGACCATCATCACGCTCTTCTGGAGCATTCTTGCCTTGTACTTTAGCCACTTGACATTTCCTCGCTTAAAACTTCAGACCGGCTTCACGCGCGGCTTCTGCCAAGGCTTTTACGCGACCGTGGTAGCGAAAGCCTGAACGATCGAAGGCAACTAATTCAATACCAGCAGCAATGGCTTTTTCGGCCACACGCTTGCCAACAATAGAAGCAGCTGATGTATTACCGCCACGACCCGCAGAACCGCTGAGCGCTTGACGCACTTCAGCTTCTAACGTTGAGGCAGAAACTATAATACGATCGCCTTCGGGCGAAATAATATTTGCGTAAATGTGCTGATTCGAACGAAACACACAGAGACGATTTACACGCAGCTCTGATATTTTTCGACGAGTCGGAATTGCACGACGCAAACGGGAGATTTTCTTATCCATGAATTTTTCCTTGTTTGCGCTTTATTTTTTCTTGGTTTCTTTAATGATGACTCGCTCATTAGCATAACGAACACCCTTGCCCTTGTAGGGCTCAGGCGGTCGATAGGCACGAATTTCAGCAGCCACTTGACCAACAACTTGTTTATTCACGCCTTTAATGATGATCTCAGTTTGAGTCGGGCATTCTGCTGTGATACCAGACGGCATACTATGCAAAATGTCGTGAGAAAAACCAAGCTGCAACTTAACTTGTGCGCCCTGAATCTGAGCACGGTAACCCACACCAACTAAGGTGAGTTTGCGCTCAAAACCTTTATTTACACCGTTAACCATGTTTGCAACAAGTGCGCGTAACGTACCCGACATTGCCTTAGCATGACGGCTATCGTTTGCAACAACAAACTGAAGTTTGCCTGCATCTTGATTAATGATGACATCACCTGTTAGGTGCTGATTTAATGTACCTAAAGGCCCTTTAACAGTAATTGAATCAGCAGCAATGCTGGCTTCTACACCTTTAGGTAATTCGACTGGATATTTAGCAATACGTGACATAGTTTTCTCTTTATGCGACGTAGCACAAGACTTCGCCGCCCACGCCAGTGGCACGAGCTTTGCGATCGGTCATGACGCCGCGCGAGGTTGAAACAATGGCCACACCCAGACCGTTCATCACGGTTGGAATGCTAGTTTGACCTTTATAGACACGTAAACCTGGGCGCGAAACACGCTCAATACGTACTATTACAGGACGGCCTGCGTAATACTTCAATGAAATTTCAAGTTCAGGCTTTGCTTGCGTGCCTTTAATCTCAAAGCTTTCAATATAACCTTCGTCTTTTAGTACAGCAGCAATAGCTGTCTTAATTTTTGAACCCGGCATTGTGACAGTGGGTTTGTCGACTTGCTGCGCATTACGAATGCGTGTCAGCATATCGGCGATTGGATCGCTCATGCTCATCTTGATTCTCCTACCAGCTAGCCTTGGTCATGCCGGGTATTTCACCCTTCATGGCCAATTCACGCAGTTTGTTGCGGGCTAAACCGAATTTGCTGAATACACCACGCGAACGGCCCGTGATTGCACAGCGGGTTGTCTGGCGAGTTGGATTTGAATTGCGCGGCAACTGCTGAATTTTTAAACGCGCATCATAACGCTCTTCATCAGTTTTTGTTGCGTCGTCAACGATTGCTTTGAGCGCTGCACGTTTGGGTGCATATTTCTTAGCAAGTTCGAGACGCTTAATATCGCGATTAATCAGTGAAAGTTTTGCCACAGTGCCGGCCCCTTAGTTACGAAACGGAAAGCCGAAGGCTGTTAACAACGCCTTAGCTTCTTCGTCAGTCTTGGCAGTCGTGGTGATACTAATATTCATACCACGCAATGCGTCGATTTTGTCATATTCAATTTCAGGGAAAATGATTTGCTCTTTAACCCCAACGTTGTAATTACCACGACCATCAAATGCACGACCTGAAATACCACGGAAGTCGCGTACGCGCGGCAAAGCCACGCTAATAAGTCGGTCTAAAAATTCATACATGCGCTGACCGCGCAATGTCACCATACAACCAATTGGGTAGTCTTCACGAATTTTGAAACCCGCAATTGACTTACGCGTCTTGGTAACTACTGGTTTTTGACCTGAAATCTTAGTTAGGTCAGAAACAGCGTGCTCGATTACTTTTTTATCAGCAACGGCCTCAGACACACCCATATTAAGGGTGATCTTGCTAATACGAGGCACCTGCATAGGACTCGTGTAACCAAACTGTTCTTTTAGTTGTGGTGTGATGGTGTCATTAAATATTGTTTGAAAACGTGACATATATGTTTCCCTTAAGCCTTTGCGCCAACTACTTCGCCACTTGAGCGAAATATTCGAACTCTACGACCATCGACTTCTTTAATACCGACACGATCTGCTTTGCCGGTAGCTGGGTTGAATAATGCAACGTTTGAAATGTGCATGGGCATTGATTTTTCAATAATGCCACCAGTCGTTCCCTGTGCCGGATTTGGACGAACGTGTTTTTTAACCACGTTAATACCTTCAACCAGTACACGCTCTGCGTCTACACGCGCGAGTATCGTTCCGCGACGCTGGCGGTCACGGCCGGTTAGAATAATAACTTCGTCACCCTTGCGAATTTTTTCCATGTCGCGCTCCTTAAAGCACTTCGGGCGCAAGCGACACAATCTTCATAAACTGCTCAGTACGCAATTCACGCGTAACTGGCCCGAAGATGCGGGTGCCGATTGGCTCGAGTTTGGCATTTAGCAGAACTGCTGCATTGCTGCCAAACTTAATCAAAGAACCGTCTTTGCGTCGTACGCCTTTGGCTGTACGAACAACAACGGCGTTATAAATTTCACCTTTTTTCACGCGACCGCGTGGAGCAGCGTCTTTAACGCTTACTTTTATAACATCGCCTATTGAGGCGTAGCGACGCTTTGAACCGCCGAGAACTTTGATACATATAACGTAACGTGCACCAGTATTATCGGCCACGGTAAGTGTGGTCTGCATTTGGATCATGATTTTTCCTGTTCCAACTTAACTCATCATTAAAGTAGCTTTGATTATTTTGCTACTTTACTTTTGTGCCAGTTTTGGTCCCGTCAGGCTTGCACCCTGGGTTGAAATCTGCCGAAATTCCTAAGTCGCTATTTATATAACATTAGTGATCTAGGAAAGATCACTATATTAACTCAGTAAAAACCATAACGCAAGTCGTTAAGCCGTTTAATGGTCTTTTCAGTTAAATTTTTCAACTAATTATTCGTTATGATAAATATTTTGAGGCATTTTATGTTCGAGAAACTTGGTTTGTTCATTAGTGGCAAAATTATTAGTGCAGACGAAAGGCACACTCAAGCTATTATTAACCCCGCAACGGGTGAAGTTTTAGCGCATTTACCTCATGCATCTTTGAATGATCTAGATCACGCTCTACAAGCTGCTCATCTTGCTTTTCAATCATGGAAAAACAGCTCCCCCATTGTTCGCTCTTCAATTCTACGTAAAGTTGTGCAGTTAACAAGAGATCAAAGTAGAGATATTGCTCGCAATTTAACACTTGATCAAGGTAAACCGCTAGCTGAGTCATTATCTGAGGTTGTTTCTTGTGCTGATCATGCTGATTGGCATGCCGAAGAATGTCGTCGTATTTACGGTCGCATTATATTGCCAAGACAGCCAGATGTTAGGCAGTTGGTAATTCGTGAACCCGTTGGTGTTTGTGTTGCATTTTCACCTTGGAATTTTCCTTTTAACCAGGCCATACGTAAAATTTCAGCAGCTATTGCTGCGGGTTGTACGATTATATTAAAAGGCCCTGAAGACTCTCCGAGTGCTGTCATGGCTATTGCTCGCTTATTTCAAGAGGCGGGGTTGCCACCTGGGGTGCTTAATATTGTTTGGGGCAACCCTCCTGAGATTTCTGACTATTTAATTCGTTCACCTTTAACCCGCAAAATTTCTTTCACAGGTTCTGTTCAAGTTGGAAAACAGTTGGCTTCGTTAGCTGGCGCGCATATGAAACGAATCACCATGGAATTAGGTGGACATTCGTAAGCGTCCAGCGAACACATATTGCCAGAACGCATGATTTTGATTTCGGTTAAGCAGCAACAACTTCAGGTTGCCAGCGATGTGGCAATAGTTCTTCGATCTGACTGGCTTTCTGCGTGGGCAGTCGAGTCAGTACATCTTTGATGT
>CAMCYB010000051.1 GCA_945883615.1 Bordetella parapertussis
TCGTGTTTTACGGGTTGTGAGGTCTCCTGCCATCCGGCAAAGATACCATTAGTGCGTATGATCGCGAATTGAAAAAATACAACACATTGAAAAATATAGATTATTTTTCTTTGCTCAGTAAATCTTGGGTAGATTGGCAGAAGTCAGGACTCATAACAGGCCAACGCCAACGATCATATTCAGTAAAGAAAGTTAAGATTAATAGGGCGATAGTTGCTGAGACTAGAGACCAAAAGGTAAGTACTTCGTTACTAATAGTCAACGTTGAATGGCGTGTCATAGCCGTACCTGCGCCCCAAGATATTGCAGCACCCAGCATGAGCATGACGCCAATGGGCGCAGCCGAAAAAGAGCTAAATTCAGCAACACCCAATAATAAAGTGGCTGCTAAAGCCAACGTCACACCTAAAACACCCTGCCACGTTAACCGAGCACCATAAATTAAAACACTGGTAAGTAATGCCCAAACAGGCATGGTGTAACCGATAATCGCGGCACGCCCAGAATTTAAGAGCAACACGCCATACATTAAACCGATTTGCCAAAGAATCATGTTCAGCGCGCTGAGTTGAAAGACTCGAAACCTTTCAGCTTGCGGCACACGAAATGAAATGCGCTGCCGAATTAAATATATGCCTAATGCCAAAATACCCAAAACTAGACACCATGTTCTAAATGCAATGGGCGGGTAATCTTTTAATGCAAATTTAATCACTGAATAGCTCAACCCCCAAGTGAGGGTAACGAGCATAATCAAAATAATGTCGGTGCGATTGATTTTTTCAGTGAGCAATTTAAACCTTAACCCCGCACGAGTGGCGGGGTTGTACGGGCTAGATTTCTAAATCAAATTACTGCATGTACCAGCCATGGCTCACAATGAACGATTGACCGGTTAGTGCTGCTGTGGGAAAGCATGCTAAGAAAGTTACCATTGACGCCACATCTTCTGTTGTCGTGAAAACACCATCAACAGTATTTTTAAGCATCACATCTTTAACTACATCAGCTTCAGAAATACCCAATTCTTTAGCCTGTTCAGGAATTTGTTTTTCCACCAACGGGGTGCGAACAAAGCCTGGGCAAACCACATAGCTACGCACATTTCGTGACGCACCTTCTTTGGCCAACACTTTTGATAAACCAATCAAACCATGTTTTGCGGTAACGTAGGCTGATTTTAAAGGTGAGGCCTCATGCGAGTGAACTGAACCCATATAGATGACTGACCCGCCGCGCTTGCTTTCATACATATGCTTGAGGGCAGCTTGAGTGGTTAAAAATGCACCATCAAGGTGAATGGCAAGCATTTTTTTCCAGTCAGAATATGCGTAGTTTTCAATAGGGTTGACAATTTGAATGCCTGCATTTGAAACCAATATATCGATGCTACCTAAGGTATCGACTGCTTTTTGAACGCCCGCGTTGACTTGTTCTTCGTTGGTGACGTCCATGCTGACACCAATCGCACGCCCACCAGCTTGTTCAATTTCAGCTGCTGTGGCGTTGGCACCATCAAGATTCATATCGGCAATAACAACTGCTGCACCAGCTTTAGCTAGATCAATTGCACATTGTTTGCCAATGCCACTTGCTGCACCCGTGATGAGTGCGACTTTACCTGTTAATGTCATAGCGCTTCCTTAAAAAAAGGGGGTTTAAAGCTAGAAAGTTTAATTAATGCCCACTGATCATAGCAAAAGTATTACATTGGGGTTGAAATATCGTCTTCAGATTGACGTTTCTGCATACCCCACATTTGTTCATATGCGCCATGGCTGCGCATTAACTGTTGGTGTGTACCACGTTCAATAATACGACCGTTTTCCATGACTAAAATTTGATCTGCATGCACAATAGTTGACAAACGGTGAGCAATAATGAGGGTGGTGCGGTTACGCGCTAACCCCCAAAGCTCTTGCTGCAATGCCCGCTCAGTTTTCGTGTCAAGCGCTGAAGTGGCTTCATCAAAAATCAGCATAGCGGGGTTTTTCAGTAAAGTTCGCGCAATGGCCACGCGTTGCTTTTCACCACCAGACAGTTTTAGACCGCGTTCACCGACAGGCGTCTCGTAACCCTGGGGCAATTGTTTTATAAACTCGTCAAGCTGAGCTGCCTTTGCAACGCGTTGCACGTCATCAAATGAGGCAGTTGGGTCGCCGTAGGCAATGTTGTAGGCCAAAGTGTCATTAAATAAGACGGTGTCTTGGGGCACAATGCCTAAATTTTTACGCAGGCTTGCCTGCTGTACTTCGGTGACGTCTTGCTGATCTAGGGTGATGTGACCCCGTTGCGTATCATAAAAGCGAAAAAGTAATCGCGCTAAGGTGCTTTTGCCTGAACCACTGCGACCCACCACGGCCGAAATAGTGCCTGCGGGAATGGTGAAATCAACATCAAATAAAATTGTTCGGTCTGTTTCATAACCAAAAGTCACGTGCTCAAAGCGCACCTCGGGGCCTGTTTCAGGGTTTCGTATGATTAATGGTTTGGCCGTCGCTAAGTCTGTGACCTCACGATCTGTTTTGAGCAACGTAAACATTCGGTCAATATCAGTGGTTGATTGTTTAAATTCTCTGTAGATAACACCTAAAAAGTTTAAAGGTATATATAACTGAATCATTAAGGTGTTGACTAAGACTAAGTCACCTAATGTCATGGTGCCATCAGTGACACCAATAGTGGCTCGCCAAATTATTAAAACCAGACCGATACCAATGATGATTTGTTGCCCAAAATTTAAAACAGCAAGCGACTTTTGAGAGATAACAGCTGCTTTTTGATAATGTTCAAGATTGCTGTCGTAACGTTTGGCTTCAAATGCCTCATTACTAAAGTACTTAACAGTTTCAAAGTTTAATAATGAATCAACGGCTTTTTGGTTTGCTTTGGTATCAAGTTCATTCATTGTGCGACGCAAATGGGTGCGCCACTCAGTCACCACAATCGTAAAACCAATATATAAAACCAGTGCGACCAGGGTGATGGCAGAAAACCAAATGTCATAGAAAATTGCAAAGTAACCCAGTACTAGCGCGAACTCAACCAAAGTAGGAAAGATGCTGTAAAGAGAAAACGATACAAGCGATTGAATGGCCCGTGTGCCCCGTTCAATATCGCGGCTAACGCCACCCGTCTGGCGCGCTAAATGAAACCTTAGAGACAGCTGATGTAAATGTTGAAAAACATTTAAAGCAATCTCGCGCACGGCATGTTGTGTCACCCGGGCAAAAAGGGCTTCTTTTAATTCATTAAAAAGAGATGTCGCGAGACGTAGGGCGCCATAACCCAAAATAATACCGACTGGTACCACCAACAGCATTTTTGGGCTGTTAGTCGAGACATCTAATGCATCAATTAAATGTTTCAGCGTAATGGGTATGCCCAAGCCCGCAAATTTGGCCATGACCATGCACAACATCGCCAAGGCAACGCGACCCTTGAAGGTCATGAGGTAGGGAAGAAGTTGCTTTAGGGTTTGCCAGTCGCTTTGTGAGGGTTGATGGCGGGTTTTAGTGTTGGGCCCAAAACTTCTCAAGGTCTTCTCGATCTAGCAAAAAAGTGGTGAATGCCGGTTCAGGCGCATATATAAATCAGTTAAACTCAGCGCTATGAATGCTAAGCAAGTATTTATCAACATTAAAACCCAGATATTGATGACTTTTGAACAAAGGCATCGTTTATTTGGCACCCTTTCTTCACCCATATTATTGCCGCAAGCAAGCTTTAATGCTTTGTATTGGGGGGGAATTGTGCTGGGTTTGGCACTGGCGTGGTTATTTGCAGCACAGCAAATAGTCGATGGTGACCAACAGCAAATGCTCTTAAATGGCTACATGGGAGCTTACTTAGGCCAATGGTCAAGCTTTGGGAATGCTGCAAGTGTCGTGGGCAATGTACCCGGTAACCTTTTAGGGCTTGTTGTGGGTGGCCCGCTTTTAATTTGGGATTCTCCCTATTCTCCGATGTTATTCTTAGTCTTTACACGTTTAATGGGTTTTTTCTTGTTTGATTCTTTAATCAAACAAGTGTTTGATAAAAATGACGGCTCGGCTCAAATCACCCGCTTAAGTTTTTTACTGTTGTGCTGGTTGAACCCCTGGTTTTTATACGAAACCCTGCTTTACAACCCATCTTATTTGTTTTTTTGTGCAGCTTTGCATTGCTGGTCTGCTTGGCACCTACATGTAAAACGTTCATTTGCCATGACCATGTTGCATGTTTTAGCGATTGGTTTGGCGATGCAGTTGCATTATTCGTGGCCACTTTTAGCCATTATTTCCCTCATACTTTGGTGGCAGCGTCAAATAAAAATCAACTATTGGGCTGTTGGCGTGGCCTTGGGGTTGATTGGGTTGTCACTGTTGCCTAACTGGTTAATCTTGTCTCAAAACGCAAACTTGGCTCATAACCCTGACCCTGAAGCCCAAAAACGTTATATCGGTTATGGCGCCGTACACGTTTTTCCCGTTATTAAATCGTATTTTTATTGGCTTAGATACGGCTCTTGGTGGTACCCAAGTAAGCTAGTCAACGATACAGCGTTTATTTGGTTATCTAGCGAGGTTTGGCTTCAGCTAACAGCCATGTGGCTTTGGCGAACTTTAATATACATGGCTGGCATTGCAAGTTTGGTATTTGCCATCTGGGCGAATATGTTGTTAGGTGCTTCACTTCGCGGTCAGTGGTTGCGACGCGATTTAAACAAACCCATTACCCCGGCCCATTGGCTCGGTTTGTATGCCCTAGCGGCGGTTATCGCGACACTCATTACCGCGGGCTTAGCCCCCATCACTTTCAATTATTGGCACTTGATTTTGGTATTTCCGTTTGCACTGTTTTCAGTTCTATTATTATTGCGTTTAATATTTAAAGTACACCCCCACATTTTAAAAGTTACAGCCATAAGCATTTTGGTATTTTTTGTATGTGTAAACTTGATTGTGGCAAACGACAGTAGAAAGTTTTCTTATGATGCGAACTACCAACAGCAGGTGATCGACTATGTCAAAAAGACTGTTGTGCCAAGGTAAATGAAATTTAATGTATTTGTGCGGCTTACCTTAAGTGTGTACCCCCTAAACTCAATAAAAATGACTGATTTTTCTATGGGTTTACCCTGCTAAATTCGATGATTAAAAAGGTGTTCGTCCTGCTAATATAGTTGTGACCCATACCTATCTCATTTGGTATTTAAAGGATAAAAAAAATGAAATCATTACGATATGTTGCATTGGCGTTATGTTTGTCAGCTGCAAGCGCGGGCGCGCATGCCCAACAGTTTATTAATATTTTGACGGGTGGCACCAGCGGTGTCTATTACCCAATGGGTGTTGCCCTGTCACAAATTTATGAAAAATCTATTCCAAACGCCAAGATTGCCGTGCAATCAACCAAGGCCAGTGCAGAAAATGTCAACTTGGTTCAAGCCGGTCGGGGCGAGTTAGCTTTTGCTTTGGCTGATACGGTTTCAGCTGCATGGCAGGGCGATGAGGAAGCGGGTTTTAAAACAAAACTTGATAAACTGCGCGGCATTGCTGGCATTTATAGTAACTACATTCAGATCGTTGCCTCAGCTGATTCAGGTATTAAAACGTTGGCTGATTTAAAAGGTAAGCGTGTCTCTGTTGGCGCCGCCCGTTCAGGTACCGAACTGAATGCTCGTGCTGTTTTAAAAGCTGCGGGTATATCTTATGCTGATTTAGCAAAAGTTGAGTATATGGGCTTCGGTGAATCAGTTGAGTTGATGAAAAATCGCCAGCTTGATGCCACCTTGCAGTCAGCCGGTTTAGGTGTGTCTTCAATTCGTGACTTAGCCAACTCAGTGCCTATCGTAATTATTGCCGTGCCTGAAAGTGTTGTTGCTAAAATCAACGACCCTGCCTATATCGCAGGTATGATTCCAGCGGGTACCTATGAAGGTCAAACACAAGCCGTGCCTACAGTGACTATACCTAATGTGTTGGTCACTAACGCAAGCGTGACTGATGCGGTGGCTTACGAAATGACAAAATCGCTGTTTGCAAATTTGCCACAATTGGTTGCTGCACATTCAGCGGCTAAAGGTATCGAGCCCGCAAACGGCCCTAAAACGCCCGTGCCATTGCACCCGGGTGCGATCAAATATTACAAAGAAGTGGGTTTGATCAAGTAATTGGCTTTTTTATTTTTGTAGTAAAAAAACCAGCCTGCATCATGCATGCTGGTTTTTTTGCTTGATTCGTTTTCATCTTTACCCCTTTTGACAAAAAATATGTCACAAACAACCCCCGTACCTAACCAAAACCCTGAGTTCAAAAAACTGACTGGTTTTGTTTTTTTAATTGGTTTTGTTTTTTCAGCCTATCAAATTGCGATGGCTGCCTATCACCCTTTATCGTCACAAATCGTTCGAGTCTTGCACGTTGGTTTTTTGTTGTTGATGATTTTTGTGTTGTATGCCCCGAAGACTTCGCAGGGTTCGGTTTTAAAGCACCCCCTAGGTCTAGTCAGTTATGTTGCCGCATTTCTAGGTTTTACACTGTCGCTTTATCACTGGTATTTTGAGCCTGACTTGGTTGCGCGTGCAGGTGAGCCCACGATGGTCGATACTTGGGTGGGCGCCATTATTATTTTGTTGGTGTTTGAGGCTGCTCGTCGTGTGATGGGCATTGCGTTGCCATTAATCTGTGCATCTTTTTTCCTCTATGCCTTATTCGGTCAACAGCTGCCGGGCATACTCATGCATCGCGGTTACCCGCTTGAACAACTCATCGATCACTTGGGGTTTGGTACGGAAGGCATTTACGGTATACCGACCTTTGTGAGTTCGTCTTATATCTTTTTATTCATTCTGTTTGGCTCGTTTTTAGAACAAGCGGGCATGATTAAACTGTTTACCGACTTTGCCATGGGTACGGTGGGCCACACCCGTGGTGGCCCTGCAAAAGTGTCCGTGGTGGCATCGGGCTTGATGGGTACGATAAACGGCTCGGGTGTTGCGAATGTGGTAACAACGGGTCAGTTCACCATACCGATGATGAAACGTTTTGGTTACAAACCAGCATTTGCGGGCGGTGTGGAAGCCACATCAAGCATGGGTGGGCAAATTATGCCGCCTGTTATGGGTGCAGTTGCTTTTATTATGGCTGAAACGATTGGTGTCCAATATGTTGAAATTGTTCAGGCCGCAATTTTGCCTGCGATTTTGTACTTTGTAACCGCATTCTGGATGGTGCATCTTGAAGCAGGTCGCTTAAACCTTACCGGGCTTCCCAAATCAGAATGCCCAAACCCCTGGACAGCGGTTAAAGAGCGTTGGTATTTACTCTTTCCGCTCGCGATATTAGTGTTTTTGCTTTTTTCTGGGTACACACCGTTATTTTCTGGCATGGTGGGTTTGGCGCTCACAGCAATTTTAATTTTGGGTGCAGCCATCGCATTAAAACTCAAAGCCACGGCGATGCGTTACGTCTTCTGGATCGCATTGGGTATTTTTAGCGCCAGTTTTTTTAAATGGGGTATTACCTCAGTTCTACTGATTATTGCAGCCATGTTGGTGTTGTTGTTTTTTATCAAAGGGGGTCGCAACACCATTAAATTACTCACAAAGGCGATGGTAGAGGGTGCGCACCATGCGCTTCCAGTTGGTATTGCGTGCGCGTTAGTTGGCGTCATTATTGGGGTGTTAACCCTGACCGGGGCTGCCACGACTTTTGCGGGCGCCATTATTAGCGTCGGTGAAAATAGTTTGATTGCCTCGCTGTTGTTAACGATGTTGGTTTGCTTGATTTTAGGCATGGGTATTCCAACGATTCCTAACTACATCATTACATCTTCCTTAGCGGCACCCGCTTTATTAGAGTTGGGCGTCCCATTAATTGTTTCGCATATGTTTGTTTTTTATTTTGGAATTTTGGCTGATTTAACACCACCGGTGGCACTTGCCGCATTTGCTGCAGCACCGATCGCAGGCGTGTCGGGTCTTAAAATTAGCTTGCAAGCCGTGCGAATTGCCTTTGCGGGTTTTGTGATACCGTTTATGGCCGTTTACTCACCTGCACTGATGTTGCAAAACGATCCCACAATATTAGCTGTTATTTATATCGTATTAAAAGCCTTAATTGCCATTGGTTTGTGGGGTATTGCTTCGGTCGGTTTTTTGTGGAATCCGGTCAACGTTTGGGTGAGAATTTGGGCCTTTCTGTCTGCGGGTATGTTGATTGCAGCATTGCCGCTCACCGATGAAATTGGTTTGAGTTCATCAGCATTAGTGTTTGCTTGGTTGTATTGGCAGAATCGTAAAATTAAATCGCAAGCAATCGTTCAAAGCCAAACTTAATTAACATATCTATGGCTATTTGTTTAAGTGTGGGTGCTGTGATTGTTTCAATTGCAGCCCAACAGTTCACTCTAAGTTGGACGCATTCAGTCGAACGTATTCTTTGGCAAGAAGATTGGCGCGTAAAAGGTCAAAAACTGACGTTGGTCGAGGCGCGTATAAGAGGTACGGGTGCAGGTATGGAAATACCAGAGGGTGCTGTGTTAAAGAATGGGGTGTGGCACAACAGCTCATCTTTAGAGGTACCTGCATTGCATTTAACCATTTCGCCTTTTGGTCGCGACGAATATCAAGTATGTGTGCCTGATCAGGGCTGCCAGGCTATACCCAAAATTTTAAGTGATGCTGGTCTTATGCCTACTGAAGCGAGCTATGTCGTTAATGTGTCATCTTGTAAAAATTAGTATGATTTTGTAGGCCGCAATTGAAAACTTTTCTGAAGACTCATTCGTATTTATCTTTAAATGAAATACGAATGAGGCGCTAGGGAAAAATATGCTTTTATGCTGCTTTTATCGCAATGCTGACTGCGTTAAGACGCTAAACGCGCATTCCCTGGAAAGAGAATCTTACGTGCCTCTTCGTCCATTTCAGTTTTAAATTGAAACTGAGTTTTTAAAACTTCCGTTCGTTGTGCCGCAGGGCGGGTATTTATGTTGTCAAGCCAGCGTTTAACGTTGGGTAGTTTTTCCCACGCATCAGCACCTAATATGAAGGGTATGACACGCGCCCAACCCCAAAGTGACATATCAACGATCGTGTACTGATCACCCATCATGTATAACTGGTTAGTGAGGCGCTCTTCAATAATAAGCCAATGACGCCACGCTTCGAAGTCATAACGATTCACGGCGTATTCCTTGGGTTCAGGTGCAAAATGTTTAAAGTGAACCGCTTGACCGCAATAAGGGCCAATACCGGTTGCAATAAACATTAACCAAGAATACATTTCCGCTTTATTTTCTGGTGTGTTTTCGGGCACAAACTGCCCGATTTTTTCAGCCAAATAAATCAGCATGGCATTGCTATCAAAAATACGTATGTCGCCATCGATCATGGCGGGTGTTTTACCGTTGGGGTTGATTGCTTTAAAAGCAGCTGAATGTTGCTCACCTTTACGTGTGTCAACGCCTATCAGTTCATATGGGGTACCCGTTTCTTCGAGATAAAGTGCAATTTTGAGGGGGTTGGGTGAGGGGTGAAAGTAAAGCTTTATCATTTGAAGTCTCTTTTATGAATATTTATGATTTTTAGTTTGAAAGAATTAATCAGGCAGCATGTAAGCTATTTGCCTACGCGCAAAACCTTCGCCTAAGCGTAACATCATGCCTGCGTGTAATACGCAACCAAGTATGAACCAACATATTAAATTTTTGACCAATAGACTTTACTTCACCGAATGTTAAGCCCTTAATTAAGGTTATCTTCATGCTTTAATGTTTAATAAACATACCGAGTGACACAACATGTCTGCTACATCTGCGCTGTCAATTTCTAATCTGCAATCGGTAACCGGTGATGTGCTCGTCGATCCGCTAAATACGACTGAACCTCATCTTACGACTGAACCCCTGTCTACGTCTGAACATTGCCTTGAAGGGCGTAATACCCTTGACCCCTCAGATTGGCAATCACTTCGAGAGCAGGGGCATCGTATGCTTGATGACATGATCAACCATATGTCGCAGTTACATGAAAAGCCGGTTTGGCAACCTATTCCGCAAGCCAAGCGTGATTTGTTTACCGAACCCTTACCCCATGCCCCTAGTTCTTTAGAGGGAGCTCACAAACGTTTTATGGAAGACGTCTTACCTTACTCGGTTGGCAATGCCAGCCCGGGTTTTATGGGGTGGGTGCAGGGCGGCGGAAGCCCGGTTGGCATGCTAGCTGAAATGTTGGCATCTGGTTTAAATGCAAATCTGGGTGGCAGAGATCAAATGCCACTCGAGGTTGAGAGGCAGATTTTGCATTGGATGCGTGAGTTATTTAACTTTCCTGAAACCGCGAGTGGCTTATTTGTAACAGGCGCGTCAATGGCAAACATGATCAGCGTTTTGGTTGCACGTAATCGTATGTTGGGGCAAAGTGTGCGCCATCAAGGTCTAGCTAATAGCTCTAAAAAGCTTGTGGCCTACACTTCTGCAGGTGCGCATGGTTGTATTGCCCAAGCGATTGATTTATGTGGCATCGGCACTGATTATTTACGTGTTATTGCGCTTGATGATCATTATCAAATGAATATTGTGCAGCTTAAACAAACCATCGCTGATGATCGGGCTCAGGGTTTAACCCCTTTCTTTATTGCGGGTTCTGCAGGCACGGTCGATGTCGGGGCGATTGATGATTTAGAAGCCATTGCTGAGATTGCTGCCGATGAAAACCTTTGGTTTCATATTGACGGGGCATTTGGTGCAATGGCTATGCTCTCTAAAAAGATTGCGCCTCGTTTAAAAGGTATTGAACGTGCTGATTCTATTGCGTTTGATTTTCATAAATGGTTACAGGTGCCTTACGATGCCGGTTTTATTATTGTGCGAGATGGCGCGGTTCATCATGACACCTTTGCGTCACCAGCAACCTACTTAAGGCGTGAAACACGAGGGTTGGCAGGCGGTTCACCTTGGCCTTGTGATTTTGGGCCTGATCTTTCGCGTGGCTTTAGAGCACTCAAAACTTGGTTTACCATTCAAGTTTACGGCACCGACAAGTTGGGTAGCATTATTGATAAAACCTGCGACTTAGCTCAATACTTAAAAACTAAAGTTGAGGCTGAGTTTGAGCTTGAAATGATGGCGCCTGTTGCCTTGAATGTGGTGTGCTTTCGCTATCGAGGTCAAAATAATGTGTCTGCCGAGCAACTTAACGATGCGAATGCTGACATCATTGCTGATTTGCATGAGTCGGGTTTGGTGGCACCCTCTGCGACGTCAATTAATGGCCATATTGCCATTCGCGCTGCCATGGTAAATCACCGTATTGAGCAGCGTAATGTCGACATTTTGGTTGAGCAGGTCTTAAGATTGGGTCGGCTAAAGCTTGTGGCTTGAAGCGCAAGCAACCCGAAACCCACTGTTAAGATCGTTTGATGTCAAAGACGAACCGCTTATGGCGTTACATTCATTCTGATGTTTTGGTGTGATGGTTGGGCTCACTCACGTCTAGTAGTCTAGTTCGTAGAGCTTAAATTATGATGCGCCGTATGCCACGGGTACTGTTGCCGTAAGGCTTGTAAAAAATGCTATACTGCTTTCCTTTAAAGCGCCCGTAGCTCAGTTGGATAGAGTACTTGGCTACGAACCAAGGGGTCGTGGGTTCAATTCCTGCCGGGCGCACCAGTAAAAATAGGGGGCTATAGTTAATTTAACTGTAGCCCCTTTTCATTTGGGCGCTAAAAGGGGTAAAACAAAGAAGCTAACGAATTTTTGGCTCAATAGTGCACAGTTCTGACAAGCCTTAGAGGCATTGGCTATGTGATGAGGCACTCAATAAGTGCGAAGGCTATCGAATTAGTACCGTCTGTGCTTACCCGCACTTCTTTTTCTATAACCAGAAAATGAGTTTTGGTCAAAATTCATACTGCGTCAACGGCTTCATCCGGCGTCAACGGCTTAAACTGAGCAATCAGATGGTGCAAGAATAAATTAAAGATCTTGTCATTTTATTTTGTGTGAAACTTATAATAAGGGAAACTCTATCATGAAGATACTTATTAAAATTGCACATCACTCCTGACTTCTGCCAATCTACCCAAGATTTACTGAGCAAAGAAAAATAATCTATATTTTTCAATGTGTTGTATTTTTTCAATTCGCGATCATACGCACTAATGGTATCTTTGCCGGATGGCAGGAGACCTCACAACCCGTAAAACACG
>CAMCYB010000052.1 GCA_945883615.1 Bordetella parapertussis
AGCCTACTTCTTTGCAAATCTGCTCAACGCTTTGGCTATTAGGGGGCATCATTTTACGAACGATGTTGTCTTTAAATTCAGTGCTGTAGGTTGGCATAGCAACTTCACTCCAACCGCCCCAAAAGATTAAGAAAAGAAATTAAAAGACCAGACAACTATTGTGACAGAGGGGGTGGCTACGTTTTGCTTGCTTGTTTGTTAGCACCCTACTTGCGTAAATTCGGTAAATTTACCGTACCGCAGTTTATTGGCGACCGTTTCTACTCTAAATCAGCTTCGACCTTAGCGGTTGTTTGCTTATTGGTCGCTTCAATAACTTACATTATTGGTCAAATGACCGGTGTGGGTATTGCATTCTCACGCTTTTTGGGTGTTTCAAGCTCAACCGGCATTTATGTGGGTATGGCGATTGTGTTTGCCTACGCAGTGTTTGGTGGCATGAAAGGCATTACTTACACCCAAGTCGCACAATACATCGTTTTGATTATTGCTTACATCATTCCAGCCATTTTCATTTCGTTGTCGCTCACTGGCGTAGCCATTCCGCAGTTAGGTTTGGGTGCAAACTTGACGGGTACCGATAAGTCATTATTAGTGACTTTGAACAGCGTCGTAACAGATCTAGGCTTTGGTGAGTACACAACATCAATACCAGGTAGCAAGCTCAATATGTTTTTGTACACCTTGTCATTGATGATTGGTACAGCTGGTTTGCCACACGTAATTATGCGATTCTTTACCGTTAAAACAGTGGCTGACGCGCGTTCATCAGCCGGTTGGTCATTGGTATTTATCGCGTTACTTTACACAACAGCACCTGCTGTGGCAGCGATGGCGCGCATGAATCTTCACGCAACCATTACACCTACGGTCATGACCACAGGTGATGTGTTTGGTAAAGACTCTGCGATCGCTTATGAAAACCGCCCTGATTGGTTCAAGCGTTGGGAAGTCACCGGTTTGTTAAAGTTCCAAGACAAAAATGGTGATGGTCGTATTCAGTACTACAACGACAAATCTAAAGACGCTGAATTTAATAAGAAAGCCACTGAAGCAGGCTGGAAAGGTAATGAGCTCTCTGTGAACCCCGACATTATCGTGTTGGCTAACCCAGAAATTGCACTATTACCCAACTGGGTCATTGCCTTGGTTGCTGCCGGTGGTCTAGCCGCTGCGTTGTCAACTGCTGCAGGCTTGCTGATGGCGATTTCATCTGCGATTTCACATGACTTGGTCAAAAACGTTTTTGCACCTAACATCAGTGAAAAAGGTGAGTTGTTGACAGGTAAAGTTGCGATGGCGGCATCGATTGTGGTGGCTGGTTATCTGGGGCTTAACCCGCCTGGGTTCGCCGCGGGTACAGTGGCTTTGGCATTCGGTATTGCTGCCTCGACCCTGTTCCCTGCCATCATGATGGGCATCTTCTCTAAGAAGATGAATAAAGAAGGCGCCATGGCAGGTATGTTGGCTGGCTTGGTTGTCACCCTGTTCTACGTGTTTGCACACAAAGGTATCTTTTTCATTAAAGGTACTGAGTTTGTTAACTTGGTGGGTGGTACAAACGGCTTCTTTGGTATTACACCTGAAGCATTTGGTGCAGTCGGTGCAGCGGTTAACTTCATCATTGCCTTTGCAGTTGATAAAGTGACCAAAGAACCCCCAGAGCACATTCAGCAGATGGTTGAAAACGTTCGCGTACCCCGCGGTTCGGGTGTTGTGACGGGCGCACACTAAGCTATTCATACCCGCTCAAAGTTTAAGATTTGTCTTTCCCTAACTTTGAGCTGAGCTGAACGACTTAATGTTTTAAACTGAACCCTGATAGCACATCGCTATCAGGGTTTTTTCTTTGCGGAGTGCAGTATGGTTTTTGATGTCAGCATGGCCATTACATGGTTGTTATTTATTGCCGTTTTCCCTATTTCTTTTTTTTGGTTTCGTCGCGCTTGGCGTATTTTTATTAAAAAAGATTACTCTGAGGTTGCGTTATCAAGAGGTGTTTCTCCCCCTCGGCCTGAACGCTTTGCCCTCTTTGCGGGCGCGACCAATTTAATTGGCGGCTTAATTATGGTTTATGTGGTTTTTGCAGTGGTGGTTTTAGCGTCGCCATACAGCACCTGGTCTGCTATTGCCGGCTCAACCATCTGGATGAAACTCATTTTTGATTTCATTTTGAGTCGCCACGCACGTTTAATTAGCAAACCTTAGGAACATATCAATCATGCCTAGCACCCACTCAGATCGTAATGAACAACCTCTCATTAACGACATACGCTTGCTAGGTAGGCTTTTAGGCGACGTCGTGCGCGAGCAAGATGGCAAAGCTGCGTTCGACTTAATTGAACGTATTCGTAAGCTTTCTGTGGCATTTAGGCGCGATAAAAACACCCTTGCCGACCGAACACTTAAGCAATTACTAAAAAAACTGTCTGCCGACCAAACGGTTAGTGTGATTCGTGCCTTTACTTACTTTAGTCACTTAGCTAATTTAGCTGAAGACCGCCATCACATCAGACGTCGTCAATTTCATGAGCGTGCTGGTAACGTGCAAAATGGCAGTTTGGCACTTGCGCTTGAGCGCGTGCACGCGGCAGGCATTAAAACGCCTGCTATTTTGCGTCGCCTGCAAAAAAGCCATATCTCGCCTGTGCTGACGGCGCACCCAACCGAAGTTCAGCGCAAAAGCATTCTTGATGCCGAGCGCGCGATTGCGCAATTATTAACCCATCGTGATGACATCGCCAACCGCCCAACCGATCAAAAACAAAAAGTTGAATTGCAAATCAATGAACAAGCAATAAAAACTCGGGTTCTACAACTCTGGCAAACGCGCTTACTGCGCTTCACTAAACTAACGGTTGCTGATGAAATTGAAAACGCACTGAGTTATTACGAATCAACCTTTCTGACTGAAATTCCAATTTTATATACACAGCTTGAAGACATGTTGGGCCGTCAAGATATCGCCTCTTTCTTAAAAATGGGCAACTGGATAGGGGGTGACCGCGACGGCAACCCCAACGTCAACGCTGAAACGTTGCGTTTTGCACTCAAAAAACAATCTGACGTTGCACTTCGCTTTTATTTAACGGCATTACACCGTTTGGGTGGTGAGTTATCGATGTCAGCCATGCTGATGCCCGTTGATGGGGCGATGCAAGGTTTGGTTAATCGCTCACCCGATAACAATGCTCATCGCCAAGACGAACCTTACCGGCGCGCCCTAACAGGTATGTATGCCCGCTTAGCCGCCACACTGAGGGCGCTCACCGGTGGTGAGGCCGCACGCCATGCCATCGAGCCACAAGACCCCTACCTGTCGTCTGAAGCCCTTCTAGACGATTTAAAGATCATGCACCAATCTCTTATCCATAATCGTAGTGAATTGCTGGCACAGCATCGTCTGGTCCCACTCATGAGAGCGGTTGACGTCTTTGGGTTTCATTTGGCAACGGTTGACTTACGACAAAGCTCTGATCAACACGAAAAAGTCATTGCAGAACTTCTCGCCGCAGCGGGGCTGTGTGCTGACTATAGTCAACTTAGTGAATCAGAGCGGGTCGTCTTACTCACAAATTGCTTAAACGATGTTCGCGCGCTCAGTGTTCCGCGAGCAAGCTATAGCGAACACACACAATCTGAATTAGGCGTGTTTGAAGCGGCCCGCCAAATGATTGAGAAATTTGGCCCCCCCGCCATACGCCAATATATTGTGAGCCATACCGAAACGGTTAGTGACTTGCTTGAGGTGTATGTTTTACAAAAAGAAGTGGGCTTATTTCAAGGCACGCTCTCTCAACCCAAACCATCACAATCAAAACAGCCCGCTCGGTGCCAATTGCTCGTTGTGCCCTTGTTTGAAACGATTGACGATTTAGCGCGGGCACCCGATATTATGGCTACTTTGTACGCCATACCTGGCATGGCGGCCATGGTGCAAAACAGTGGTGGCGAGCAAGAAATTATGCTGGGTTATTCAGACAGCAACAAAGATGGCGGTATTTTTACCAGCAACTGGTCACTCTATCGCGCTGAAGTTGCTTTGGTTGATTTATTTAAAAGGCTTTCAAAGCCTCGCCCCATCACGCTGCGTTTATTTCATGGCAGAGGCGGCACGGTGGGGCGAGGTGGCGGCCCCAGCTATTCAGCTATTTTGGCGCAACCACCCGGTACGGTTCAAGGTCAAATTCGCCTGACCGAGCAAGGTGAAACCATTGGTGCAAAATATGCCAACCCTGACATTGGTCGGCGCAACCTTGAAACCCTGGTTGCTGCGACGCTTGAGGCAACGCTTTTAGCCCCTAAAGATTCGGTACCACAAACATTTATTGATGCCGCCGAGTTGATTTCAGCTTACAGTCTTGACGCATACCGAGGCCTTGTATATGAAACCAAAGGCTTTGCACAGTTTTTCTTTGAGTCAACGCCGATTCGCGAAATTGCCAAACTGAATATCGGTTCTCGGCCGGCTGCCCGACCCAAAGCTGGTCAACCCAGTGAGCGCATTGAAGATTTGCGCGCCATACCTTGGGGCTTTAGTTGGGGGCAATGTCGCCTCAATTTACCCGGCTGGCTGGGTTTTGGGGCGGCCGTTGATCGGTTTGTTCATCACCACCCCACTTTAAGTGCCAGACAGGCTGAACAACTTTTAAAGCGCATTCATCAGCAATGGCCGTTTTTTGAAACATTGGTATCAAATATTGATATGGTCATGGCCAAAAGTGATTTGGCATTGGCCTCGAGATATGCCGACTTAGTGACTAACAAACGCCTTAGCCAACAGATTTTGCAAAAAATTGAAGCACAATGGGACCAAACTCGCCGCGCTTTAACCCTGATTACCGGGCATAAACAACTGTTAGCCACCAACCCTGCGCTTGAAAGATCAATACGACATCGTTTTGCCTATATTGACCCGCTACATCACTTACAAGTAGAGTTGATACAGCGGTTTCGTCGCGATCAAAGCCAAGCTCAAACCGATACCGATGACAAAACCAAACGTGGCATTCATATTGCCATCAATGGCATTGCCTCGGGTTTGCGCAATACAGGCTAAGTCAACTCTTTATTTAACTGCTTATGTATACGCCTGACAAGTCGCCAGACTGCAAAAATAACGAAAGGTATAGAAAGGCCTGCTGCGACTTCAGGCTTGACGGGAAAGCCTGCCTCTTGGGCAGCTTTTGCCACATATAGAACAAGACTCACCACATAATAGGAAATGGCGGCAATCGACAGGCCTTCAACTGTTTTTTGCATACGCAACTGCAATGCCTGACCGCGCGTTAATTTTTCTAAGAAAGCTGAATTTTGGTCTTCAGTTGCAATGTCAACGCGCGTTCGAAGCATTGAACTGGTTCGCGAAACGCGTTCGGCAAGTGACGTCAAACGCTCTGAAGTAGACGCCACCGTTGCAATAGCAGGTGACAAACGACGCAGCATAAACTCGCCGATGGTTTGCGTACCCACAACAGGCTTTTCACGTAATTCAGTGATACGCTGGCTCACGATTGCATCATAGGCACGTGTTGCAGAAAACCGGTATAAATTTAGGGCGGTTGCTTGTTCAATACGCGCTGCCAGCGAAATCAATTCGTCTAATAGTTTTTGATCTGGCGTGTCTTTGTCTTCTAACAGCACAGTCATAGAAGCCAATTGCTTTTCAGCCGCTGTGAGCTCTGGGCTCAACGCTTTAGCCACAGGTAAACCTATTAAAGCCATCATACGGTAGGTTTCGACTTCAAGCACGCGTTGCACCACTCGACCGATGCGGGTTGCACTACTACCCATCGGGGCAAAAATTAAAAACCTTTCAAAACCTGAGTCGTCAATCAAAAAATCTGAAACCGCTAGCGAGTGACCATCTACACCAATCAATGAAGCAACAATTGGGTTATTCCCCAACCATTGGCGTGCCGATTTCAAGGTCGATTGCGTATCGGTAAGCGGGTCTGGCAAAATTAAGACGCGGGCAGCGACAAAGGTGCGCCCAGGTATAGCTGCCAACCAACCTGGGGGCAACATTTCAAGCCCGGCTTCAGGTCGCGAAATCGCTTCAAACGCCTGCTCAGCCGTAACGGTTTGATACACAACATAGCGGGTAAATTCAGTGTGCTTTTCCCATTTTAAAACCCCATTTGTAATAGGAATTTGTATAAACTGCTCAAGCAATTTGTCTGCTGACAGCCCCGCCATGTTGGGTAACTTTTGCAGATGTTGGCATGCTTGTTCACTGGTCACGCCATCATTAAACACCGCGACATAATGCACAATCGCGGGCAAACTCACTTCAGCGGTCGGGCGCGAGTGAACCTCGTTATGCAGCGTTAAACGCAATGCATCATCGGCAGGAATAAAAGGTGATTGTGTCAGCATTATTTTTTGTCAGCTAATGTGGGTAAGTGGCTCTGATAACTTGCTTCAGGTAACGATTCAACATATAAAGATTGGCTTGGGAAGGCAAACCCAGCACCCGCGTTTTCAACAATTTTCTTGATTTCGATGGCAAGGTTTTCTTTGCATGTTAACCACTCAACCGTTACTGTGGTGTGAGTAAAGGTGTTGATTATTAAATCTATTGAGCTGGGGCCAAACTTGTCAACTTTGACATATAAAGAGGCTTTAGGGGGTTGTACAAAATCAGGGGTCGTTACTAGGTATTGTTCAATTTGGTCTCGTATGCTTCGAAGTTGCTCAAGCGTTGTGCGGTATTCAAGATTGATGACCCAGTTAATTCGACGGTACGTCATTTTGCTAAAGTTTGTCACGGCATTGTCAGACAACCTTTGATTGGGCACATAAACAGGTGACGCATCAAAGCGACGCACCAGTGTTGAACGAAAACCGATTTTCTCAACCGTACCCTCAACAACACCTTCAGCTAAGATCCAGTCACCATTGTGAAACCTTTTTTCAATCAGTATGCACAGGCCACCAATTAAGTTTTTAAATAAATCTTGCGCACCCAAGGCGATCGCCACACCAAATAGCCCCAAACCAGCAATAATTGGGGCAACTTGAATGCCCCACATTTGCAAGATTGTTGCCGCACCCACCGCCACAATGGCCCAACGTGAGCCAGTAATAACCCATGCAACCATTTCAACAGACAAGACTCTTTCAAGGCGCCTTAAAATCTGCTTCATGGGCCCAATACTGTTGTAGAGGCCCCAAAATATGACGTAAGCAATCAAAGTCTTGACTAAGTTATTGGCGAATTGGTCAAGCATACCCTCAAGCTCAATGGCATTTAAAGCAAAAAATATACCCAACACGACAAATAACAAGCGAAAGGGGCCTGCCAATACATCAACCAGCTGGTCGTCAAGAGTCGTTTTACTTTTTGAAACCCAACGACGCAGTACGCTCAGCACTAATTTGGTAAACAAACCCCTAAGCGTGTAGAAAACCAAAAAGATACCTGCGGCAAGCAAGACATGACCGATGGAATAACCCAACACACCCGTGTTCCAAACTTCTAAAAAAATATTCCAAAATTCCATAAACTGAGAATTGACGTTTTGCACTGGGTTTTGCATCGGTAAAGCTCCTTCCAAAATCGCCGTTCAAGAGGCATGACACGGTTTAAAAAACTTTCTAATTTTTTTTTAAAACTTAAGGTTTGTTCAATACAACTTAACAATTGGGTTCAGACCCTTTACTCTAGCGCATCATGCATCACGTTAAACGGCACATCTGTTGTATTTTAGTAAATTAAGTTTCAGATCATATTTTTAATTTGAAACATCATCACTTAAGTGCAACAACCGTTAAGATAAATGTAACAATTTACCTAATACATGCATGCCTGTACGGTTTAATGACCCAGTTAATCGTCATCAGAAAAATATACTTACATCAAAACGATTAGTACTCAAATGAAATTTAGTGGTTTGCTAGCCAAAAAAAGTTTATTTTTCATCATCACTTTGCTGTTTACAACCAGCTTTGCTGTAACGCTTTTGATCGCGTTTTACGTACCTATTTACGATGACGAAACCGCCTGGAAGCTATTAAGCAACCGACACTTTGTTGATCAAGGCAAATTAGTCTATTTATTTGCTCAGTGTAACCAGGGCTATTGGCTTGATATGCCACTCACGTTGTACCCCATGCAATGGCTCGATAGTGTGATTTATGGTGATGCCAGCAACCCGGCCCTCTTGCGCACCACGGGGTGGCTTGGGTTTTTGGCTCTCATGGGTAGTTGGGTCGTGATATTGCGCACCACCTCCAAACTATCGTGGTTAACATGTGCTCTGTTTATCGCCGCGTTTTTTTCGTTTGGCGTGACCCCATTCGTTATGGTGTTCAACAGACCCGAGCAACCTTTGCTGATTTGGCTCACTATCTTGTTGCTGATCACGCTTTGGTTCGATTCTCGACCACTCAAAACCCGCTTTAGCAAAGCCCTGATCACTGCACTTTTTGCGTTATTAAGTTGCCTTATGGCTGCGACACACCCTAAGGGCTTATTTTTCTTTCCACTCATTTTATTGGCTTGGTGGCGCTGCGTCAGGTGGTGGCCAGCCAACCTGCCGCTGCTAGGGGTTATGGGCTGGGCAGCGTTTGAGACGAAACATATTTGGTACTTACGCACAGCCTGCGAAGAGTTTCCCGGGCTAAGTGGCATGCTGAAAATGTTAACGCTGCGACCCAAGCAACTTTGGCAAGAACCATTTAAATTTATAGATGGCGTTTTAACCAACCTGCACAACTCAACGCAATACATTTCACAAATGGCGTTTAACAAGTCATATATTAGCGACTGGTTACCACCTATTGAAAACACATTTAATCAAACATCGATCGCTTGGGTTTCACCGCTTTTAATTTGGTTACCCATTGTATTTGTCATGACGATCGTTTTATTAAACCTTGCACACCATGCTTACTCAAAGCCGCGCGGCATACCTTACTGGCCCATTGCAGCATTTTTATTGCTGTCTCTTTTGGTCATTATGAGTTTCCAAACGGCTAAAAATTTCTATGAATCAACGTTAATCTGGCCACTTTTACTTCTTATTGCCCTCTACACCTTTAAGGGGTCAGAACAAGTTTGGAGCAAACATTTTATTCGTTGGGCCTTACCTATATTGCTGATAGCTGCCACAGTAAGCGGCTATGTGCGTTATGAGCTCTTTTTTGCACCAGCAAAAACATGGCACCAAGCTCGTGGCAAACCAGTTAACGTTGAGGCGTTACAACGCTTTGCTAAAACACAATGCAACATTGAAGCCAGCACACCGAATCTAGCACTTGGTTTTTTGGCTTATGCCGCCTTCTATCAACACCCAAAACCCATTCTTTTAACTTACAGTTCTGGTTGGTGGGGTACTGAAGCAAATTTTGCACAAACCATGAGCAAAAGAAAAGCGGGTGGCTTGGTAGCTCGTTGCAAAGACTTACCCGAAGAAACCAAAGCCCTAGCAAAGCAGCAAGGGCAATTTTGTTGTGTCAGCGGGGCAGACCTTAGAAACCTAATAAATACGCAACCCATTCAAAAATGATGGGGTTTTTATAAAATTAAAAATAAAGAACTACCCCAAGGTGTCTTCAAAGATACCCCCTGCTCAACCGCACAAAGTTTGCCCAACACATTATTGACGAATGGGTTGGGTAACGCCAAATCAGACTGATAACCCATTGATGGGGCAACCGCGCGACGCATTTTTTTTTGTACAACACGTGTTGCCCAAATGACGGGTGACAAGACAAAAGGCCAGTAGCGTGCTTGTATCACCTCAAAACCATTACTTTTAATACATGGCACAAGTGTTGTTTTAGTAAATCGCTCAGTAATACCTACAGCTAAATCGTGATTACCCTTAAATGCATCTAATGCCGGAACATTCATAATCATGATGCCGTTTGGTTTTAACAAACTTAAACAAGATTTGAAAAACTCGATGCGTTGATCAACCGTTAAATGATAAAGCGTATCGTTATTAACGATGACATCAAAAGACAGAGGTGGCGAAAATTGTGACAGGTGATTTAAGTCACCCAATTTTGCATTTAACCCCCGAGTTTGGGCATGTGCGACAGCATCGCTTGATAAGTCAAACCCTTGCGCGTGATTAAACCCCGCCTGCCTTAACGCCATGAGCAAACCACCGGTGCCACAACCCGCATCAAGAATAGATAATTTATGATGTTGATCTGCAATGATCAACTCTGAACCAGTGGTTGGCGGTGAATCAGTGGTTAGCGGTGAATCGCTACTTTGCAGGTCGTCACAAATAGGCTGCAGATGATTTAAGAGCGGTTGCACTTTGCTGTACTTTTGAATCGCCTGAACCACTTGGCTATGCAGGGTTTTGTACCACCAATGCTGCGACTCAACTGCAGCCATGATGTCATATTCATGACGATTACCGATCATGTGGCACCGCGAAAACCCAATACTTTTGAATAACAAACGACAAAAGCGTGATCACAACAATTGCAATCATTTGGCCAAGCAATGGGTCAAGTGTTAACACTTCAACCAGTAAACTTAAAAAAAGTGAATTGAGTATAAAAATAACAGCATAAGAACTAATATATTTAGGTAAATTCTTACCCTGATTTTTAGTTTGTTGAAAGGTAAATCGCTTATGCGTTGCATAGCTTAAAAATACGCCAACGGTATAGGCTAACATCAGCGCCAGGGTGTAGTGCAATTGCCCAACTTTATAAAACAAACCAAACAAAATGTACCCAAAGAGCGTATTAAAACCACCCACCAACAGAAAGACTAAAAAACGTGAGTCAATTAATTTACGCAGTATCTGCTTCATTTAAAGGTTAATCACGACAAATAATCACTTCGATATTGCTTAAAATATTCAAGCGTTTGTTTTAAACCTGCTGCCAAATCGACTTTGGGCTGCCAGCCAGTATGCTCAACAAAGGCACTAAAATCACCATAATAGTCGCCAATATCGATAAGTTTTTTATCTTGTGGGAAAGGCACAATCTCGTATTGCACGTCACACATATTTTGCAAAATCTTGACTAAATCAAGCACGCTTTGATGCTGCTCTGAACCCAAATTAAAAACCTTGCCCAAGCAAGAGGGCGTGGCTAAAGACAAAAGCAATGCATCAACTACGTCGTCAATATAATTGAAGTCACGTAATTGTGTGCCATCACCAAATATCTTGATAGGCTCGTTATTTAAGCATTTTCTAATAAAAACGCTAATAAAACCCTGGCGATCATTTTTAATTTGTAAGCGCGGGCCGTATGTATTTGTTAAGCGTAAAACGGTTGAACGCACATCGTAAACACGGTGATATAACAAATGATAATACTCAGCAGCCAATTTATTAATGCCATTTACATCAACGGGTAAAACAGGGTGGTCTTCACGTACAGGCAAATGAAGAGGCACGCCATAAACCTGTCGTGTTGAGGTGTAAACAGTCATGGCGTTAGGGTTAAATTGCCGGCATGCCTCAACCAGATTCATGCTTGACACGCAATTGACTTGCAGGTCAGTCAACGGTTCGCGCATGCTGTCACCATGGCTGACTTGACCCGCCAGATGAAAAATATAGTCTTTGTTTTTGACTGCCTCACACACATCAGAAAATTGTCGCATATCGTGTGTATTGACTTCGACAAGATCTCGTATGGTTTTAATGTTTTGCCAATTACCACCATGGTGCTCAACTAATGAGTCAAGCACAGTAACATGTGCCCCGGCATGGGTTAATGCCATCGAAAGCGAACTGCCTATGAACCCTAAACCACCTGTAACCAGTACTCGCTTACCGTTATAAAACTTTGCATGTGTACTCACGTTTCAACCTCAGTTTCTTTACGAATAATTTTACGCACTGAAAACTGGGGTAACTTATTGAGCTTTAGTAAAACACGACCTAGGGAAGGTCTGAATAAGTCGGTTTAAAGCGGAAATTTCCGCGGTAGAAATTTACTGATTCAATAATATTTACTTTTTTGCCCAATATGGACAGATATTTGGGCATTTTAGCCCGTTTAGCACCCCGAATCAGGGTACTGCGCCC
>CAMCYB010000053.1 GCA_945883615.1 Bordetella parapertussis
CAACGAACATTGCCACAGTGGCATCAAATTCGTCACCCCAGCACAGCGTCATAGAGGTGAAGATAAACAAATATTACTGAAACGGCATCACGTATATGAGCAAGCCAAACGAGCCATGCCTAAACGTTGGAACAATCGGTCAACTCGCAATTGGCAACCCATTAATGAAGTCTGGCTTAACCCACCAAAAGAGCACATCAATGAATCTATTAATTTAACACAGGCAGCATGAAAGAACGGCCATCTTTGTTGACAACTACCGGGGTCGCGTTGTGGGGGTATTGCCCAGCGACTTACCGCAGTTTTACTTACCCGTCATGCTAGACCTCGCTACCTTTAAATTATTGTTTGTACCCACACTGATCATCACCCTTGTCAGTTTTCTAGAAACCGCCTCAAGCGCCAAAGTTGATAATGAAAACCGAGGTGAACGTTGGAATCAAAACAAAGATTTGATCGGCCAAGGCCTCGCTAAAATAGCCTCTGGCTTGAGCGGCGCCTTTCCGACCAGTTCATCGTTTTCAAGGTCAGCGCTTAATTTGTATGCGGGTGCTAAAACAGGGTGGGCCAGTATCTTCGCCGTTTTAGTGGTGTTTGTCGCTTTATTTGTCTTTATGCCAGTGTTGCATCACGTACCCCAAGCGGTTCTTGCATCGATCGTGCTGGTAGCCGTCATAGGCTTAATAAAGCCGCAATCGTTTGTGCGTTTATGGCAAATTTCAAAAATAGAAGCTGGCATCGCTGGCGCAACATTTTTGATTACCCTCGTGGCCTCACCCCAGTTATATTGGGGTGTATTGGCTGGTGTGGTGCTGTCGTTGTCGTACTTTATGTATCAACGACTTAACCCTCGCATAATTGAAGTGGGTTTACATACTGATGGCACTTTGCGTGATCGCAAGGAATGGAATTTACCCGCTTTAGCCCAACAGACCTACGCATTTAGAATTGATGCGGGTCTAGACTTTGCTACCACCCCAACCTTTGAAGCAAAAGTGGCAAGCTACTTAACTGAGCACCCCGATACACAGCAGGTTTGTTTGTTTGCTCAATCGGTTGAGCGGCTTGATGCCACCGGCGTTGATGCGTTAATTAAGTTGGCCATGCAACTTGATCGAAAGGGTATAACCTTCAACATATGTGGCCTAAAAAGCCCTGTTGAGCATACCTTAGAACGTGCAAAGCTCACCACCTTTGCACCCAACATCAAGTTTTATCGAACCGAGCAGCAGATGTTGCAAGGGCTTCAGGCCTTCAACCTCATTAATAAATCATCTTAGGCAACCACGTCACAATTTCAGGAAAGGCAAAGAGCGTAGCAATGGCCAACACCTGCAGTGCCACAAACGGTATGGCCCCTTTATAAATCATACCTGTTGACACCGCATGAGGTGCCACGCCCCTTAAGTAAAACAGCGCAAACCCAAAGGGTGGCGTCAAGAAGCTGGTTTGTAGGTTGACCCCCACCATCACACCGACCCAAATGGGGTCAAGCCCTAAGCCTAACAAAATAGGTGCGGTAATGGGAATGACAATAAAAATAATTTCAAATGTATCAAGAATGAAACCCAGCACAAACATGATCAACATCACCACGATCATGGCGCCAATCGCACCGCCAGGTAGGCCTGACAAAAACTCGTGAACTAAGTTGTCGCCACCCATTTGACGAAACACAATAGAGAACACCGAGGCGCCAAACAGAATAATAAAAATCATTGCAGTGATAGTGGCGGTTGACACCATCGCCTCGCGCATTACCTTGTAAGACAAACGCCAACGCAGTGCAGCCAGCACCATGGCACCCACAGCGCCCACTGAAGCGGCCTCGGTGGGGGTGGCAATGCCGCCAATTATTGATCCTAAAACCGTAATAATTAACAATAGCGGCGGAATCAGTGCAGTGAAAACTTCTTTCAGTAAGCTACTGCCATCAACCTTTTCATAAGGCGTGGCAGGGCATGATTTAGGATCAAAAATGGCCTTATAAACCATAAACAATAAATAAAAGCCGACCAACATCAAGCCTGGTAAAAATGCCCCGGCAAACAAATCACCCACCGAAACGGGGTTAGGTGCGAAGTTGCCCTTGGCCATTTGCACCTGTGAGTTAATACCAGCCAACATATCGGCCATAAAAATCAACACGGTCGAGGGGGGAATAATTTGCCCCAAGGTACCCGAAGCGCAGATCACACCACTGGCTAGTTTGGGGTCATAACCGGCTCGCAACATAGCGGGTAAAGAAATTAAACCCATCGTCACAACGGTGGCGCCCACAACGCCGGTTGAGGCGGCCAGCAAGGCACCCACTAACACCACAGAAATACCTAAGCCACCGCGTAAATTACCAAACATCTTACCCATGGTGAGTAATAACTGCTCAGCAATACCCGAGCGTTCAAGCATGACACCCATAAAAATAAATAACGGCACAGCCACCAACACTTCGTTGGTCATAAAGCCAATATAGCGGCCCGCCAAAGACGAGAAATTACTAAAATCAAAGACCCCTAAGTGGTACCCAACAATAGCAAAAATGAGCGATGTACCTGACAACGTAAACGCCACCGGGAAGCCCAACATCAACATACCAATCACCCCAAAGAACATCAGGGCCGCGAGAATTTCACCGACAAGTACGAGATCCATCATTTATTCCTTACCTGTGGCTTGTGCTTGCGTCAAATAACGGTAGTTTGCAGGTATGAGGTCGTCACGGTTTTTCAGCACCAAGACTGAGCGAATCAGCATGGCAATGCCTTGCAAAATCATCAACACCCCAAATACCAAAATAAACGTTTTGAGTACATATAAGCCGGGCATACCACCGATGTTGGCCGAGTTCTCAAAAATGCGCCATGACCGTTGTACAAACGGTAAACCGTAGTAGATGACCACAAACATGAAGGGAAATAAAAATAGCAACACGCCAATTGCATCGCAGATCGCTTTATGGCGAATGGTGCCGGGGCGGTAAAAAATATCAACGCGCACATGGTCGTCGCGCAGCAGCGCAAAGCCAGCGACTGCAGTGAACATAAAACCATTGAGCCAGACATACAAGTCTTGTGCCCATAAGCGCGTGTTGTTAAACAAGTAGCGTTCAACCACCACTGCAAAACAGACCACCACAATTGCCAACGCCAACCATGAAAAAACACGGCCCATTTCGCGGTTTAGCGCATTAATGGTGCGCATAATAGAAGCCATAAATTCAAGCATAACGGCACCTCTTGGGTTCCATTCAATTGAGAGTTATTTCTCAACATAAGTTGTGATGTGTTACACGGTTGTAACAATCGCGTGAATTGTAAAGCAGTCAACGCACAATAGTCTTTTTTTGTGGGAAAACAGTTAGCGTAGAATCTTTCTATAGTATTAACCCGCACAGATCATAATATGACATCTAAATCACCCCAACTCATGCGCATCAGTACGCTTTTCGCTAAGGCAGTATTCGCCTGCTTGGGCGTGTTGCCCTTATCTTTTTTGCGCACCATGGGTGTGGGGGCTGGCTGGTTGTTGTGGGTGTTACCAGGCGGCTACAAGCGTCGTACATTACTTAACTTAGCCATTGCTTTTCCAGAGTTGAACGAAACCCAACGCCAACAATGGGCACGCCAATCAATACAACATGTTTGTCAAATGTTTTTAGAAATGCCTTATTGGTGGCGCGACTGGTCAGCAGAGCGCGTTACCGCTCATACCGAAACGATTGATTGGAAACTACTCGACCAAATTTTAGCGAGAGGTAAAGGGCTGATACTGATTTCTCCGCATTTAGGCAGCTATGAATTGTTGGGTTCATTGATTAGTTCGCGCCACGCTGCAACAGTTTTATTTAAACCGCCCCGCGTGGCGTGGTTACGTGACTTTATTAAATCGTTACGTACGTTAAAGCAACTGGAAGTTGTACCGGCCGATGCCTCAGGCGTGCGAGCCTTAGTTAAAGCCCTGTTGCGAGGTAAAACCGTGGGCTTGCTACCCGATCAAGTACCCGTCATGGGTGATGGCGAGTGGGTTCCTTTTTTTGGTCAAGAGGCCTACACCATGCGTTTAGTGCACCGCTTGCAAGCGTTGACCGGGGCGCCTGTCATTATGCTGTGTGTTTTACATCAACCCGGCGAAAAACTTTATAAGATGGAATATTGGGAAGTGCCCACCCCTTGGCCAGAAGACCCCGTAGCCGCCTTGACTTTTATGAACCAAAACTTAGAGCGCGCTATTCGCTTGGCACCCACTCAATATTTATGGGGTTACAACCGGTATCGGCAGCCGAATC
The DNA here is from genome assembly GCA_945883615.1 of Bordetella parapertussis. GTDB lineage: Bacteria > Pseudomonadota > Gammaproteobacteria > Burkholderiales > Burkholderiaceae_B > Algicoccus > Algicoccus parapertussis_A. The sequence goes on from CAMCYB010000053.1 coordinate 4,286, forward strand.
AGCGAAAAAATAAAAATGATGAGCGTGCGAAGCAATAATCAGCTTGCACGGTTACTGTTGCGCAATAGTCTTATCAGGCCCCGCTAATTCGATAAAATCGTTTGCATAGTCACTTAGCTTGGCATCAAGCATGTCTCGTTGCGCTGGGGTCAGTGTATTTAATATTGAAGCGGTGAGCTGTGCCAATTGCTGACGCCGCTCTGCACTAAGTTGCTGAATATCAGCGACACGGTAATTGCTTAAACTCACAAAATAGTTCTTTAAAGCCACCGCTGCGCGCTCGGCTGAACCGTGGTCTTGCGCTTCTTGAATAACTTCAAGTAAAGCTTGTTGCCGTGCCATACGTTCTTGCGCCCACAGCGCCACCATAGAACCGCGCCCATCAAGCCAGGTTTTAACCATTTGTTTTTGCTGTGCGGTTAAATCACCCACCCAGTCTTCGTAACGATCGACAATTTCTTCCAGCCTTTTCTCACGCCCTTTTGGGGTCATGGCCACTTTGACCTGCTTTTGTTGATACTCAGCGTTGTTATCAGCAAACTCTTTATTTAACCGCTGCCGCTGTTGTGGGGTCAGCGTAACCAGTACGGGTGCTAAACGAATCGCAGCCTGCGTTCCCATCGCCATTAATGCGTCTTCTAACTGCGCTTGTTTTTGTAAAATATCAGCAACTGTAAATTTTTTACCGGATGCCAACTCAACCCGCCATGCGTTTAAAGTTTGAGCGTAAAGAGGTAATTCATTTTGTTGATGCCACGCTTTGAACTTTTGCAGTTATTCTTTCAGGGTGACTTCTTGCGCATCAGTTAAATCAAGGTAACTGTCGAGTTGATATTGAATCAGCGAAGGTGACGTGCGATAGGCCAGCTGCACTGAGCTACAGCCGGTTATAAACATCATCGAAGTTAAAGCCAAAAAACCTATACGATATCGGTTTTTTGAATTTAATTTAAACGCTTGTAATACAAGCAAAGCTTTCACCATCAGGCCCCAATGTGATCAATACCCGCGATGTAAAGCCCACCGCGCACCTAAAACAATACCTGACGAAGCCAGTATCGAGACGTAAGACAATGTTGACAGCCCGGTTAAACCTTGACCAATAGAGCAACCCATTGCTAAGGCGCCGCCGACCCCCATACATACCCCGCCAGCAATGTAACGACGTATTTCTTCGGCACTGCGAAACCCTTCAAACTTATGTGTACCGGTTACACGGGCAGACACAAATGCCCCAACCACCACCCCTGCTACCACCGTTACACTGAAGCTTAAGCTCAAACCGGTGGCAATCATGGCGTATTGAATGGCCATACCGATGGGGGCGACAAAAGTTAGAGACCCCACTGAACCGGGTGCATTGGTTTCAAACTCGTCAAACCCGAGCCAGCCCGTGACCAACCAACCCGCCACAATGAGCAAGCCGATAATGAAGCCGCCCAACATATTACAACGTTGCTTGATAAACCCACGATCTTTGAACACATAAAACAGCAAGCCTAAGACAACAAATGCGACCCCCCAACGGTGTTGTAGGCTGGCCCAAGGCAGTGTCACCATTGTGGCTGTTGCTATAGCGCTACGTAGAGGCCCAAGCAAACCCGTTAAGGTTATAAAGGCAGCAATGCCCAAACACAAGGCCACGACCAACGAGCGCATATTGCCTTGCCCCAACAGCACCAATGTGCGGGCCCCACAACCACGCGCCAGCATCATGCCCCAGCCAAACAATAAGCCACCCACCGGTATGAGCAACCAAGAAAATTGATTTGTTACGTAAATAGACTGCGACAATTGAATCATGCCGCGCTCGTGAGCCCATTGAGTACCCGCCATGGCAACGGCCAGTGCTAAAACAAAAGACCTTAATTTACCGCTTCGTTCAGATGCGAGCAGGCTTGTTTTGGGTTGTTCGGGCGCGTTATGAACGCCTGAGCCCCCCTTAATACTAAAACGATCGCGCAGCGCTCGGTTCAAACAAAAACCGGTTATCTGAGCCGCCACACCGTAAACTAGACCAATAAGCAAGCCACCGAGTACGGTGATTTCGCTGGGCGACATAGAATATATTCCTTAAAAATAGGTTTTAGTTAAAACGAAGTTACGACAATACACGATGTAACCATTTGTAACCAAATACTTGCTAGCAATAAATTAATGAGGAAAGAACATGATTGACCTTTATTACTGGACAACGCCTAACGGCCACAAAATTACACTTTTTTTTGAAGAGTCTGGCCTGGAGTACCAAATTAAACCCGTCAACATCAGTCGGGGCGAGCAGTTTGAACCCAGCTTTTTAAAGATATCGCCCAATAACCGCATGCCAGCCATTGTTGATGCGAACCCGGTTGATGGCGGTGAACCCATTTCTATATTTGAATCAGGCGCTATTTTGTTGTACTTAGCTGACAAAACCAAAACCTTCATACCGCAAGACTTACGTGGTCGTAACGACTGCTTGCAATGGTTGTTTTGGCAGATGGGTGGTTTAGGCCCCATGGCCGGTCAAAACCACCACTTTGTGCAATATGCCCCAGAAAAACTACCCTACGCGATTGAACGTTACGTCAAAGAAACCAGTCGCTTGTATGGCGTGTTTAATAAACACCTTTCAGACGGCCGCGATTTTATTTGTGGCAATCAATACACCATTGCAGATATGGCTTGCTACCCCTGGGTCGTACCTCACGAGCGTCAGCAACAAGAGCTGGCTAAATTTCCTGCTTTAGCAAAGTGGTTCGCACGTATTAACGAGCGCCCAGCAACGGTTAAGGCTTATGCGCTCGCCGCTGATATCAACCAGAATAAGACCGTAGACGAGGCGTCAAAAAAGATCTTGTTTGGGCAAGATGCATCTAGCGTGAAGTAATGGGTGTGGGTTTGGCCAAATACAACCAATCAACAATTGGGCTGTTTGGGCTGTAACCCACCACTAAATGCTCAAGCTGCAACCTGACAGCCTCAACATCGTTTTGTTTAATGGCATGATCAAGCTTGGCTAGCTCGGCTTCAAGTTCAAGCCAAGGCAAGTGCGTTTCGTTGGCTTGCATAATACGTGGGTGGTCAGTGATTTGGGGGTTATCACCAATCAGCAGTTCTTCGTAAAGTTTTTCCCCAGGGCGTAAACCCGTCAACACCACTTCAATATCACCGTCTGGGTTTTTATCATTGCGAACGGTTAAGCCAGACAGTTCAATAGTGCGGCGAGCTAAGTCAATTATTTTGACAGGCTCACCCATATCTAATACAAATACTCGGCCGTTGCTGTTTAAATCACGACTCGACATGGCCGCTGCTTGAATCACCAATTGGGCAGCTTCGGGTATGGTCATAAAGTAGCGGGTGATGTCGGGGTGGGTAATGGTGACCGGCCCACCACTGCGTACTTGCTGCTTAAATCGCGGCACCACCGAGCCCGAAGAACCCAACACATTACCAAACCGCACCATCGTAAAACGGGTTCGACTTGGCACAGCGGCCAAGCCTTGTAAAACCATTTCGGCTAAGCGCTTACTAGCCCCCATGACATTCGTTGGGCGCACAGCCTTATCAGTGCTAATAAGCACCATATCAGGCACGTTTAACGAGTTCGCAGCTAAAGCCAGGGTAAGTGTGCCCCACACATTATTCACAACCCCTTCAATTGGGTTGTGTTCAACCATGGGTACATGCTTGTAAGCCGCGGCATGGTAGATGGTGTGAGGTTGTAGTGTTTCTAAAATTTGACGCATTCGCGCGGCATCACACACAGATGCCAGCAAGGGTAACAGTATGATTTGAGGGGTTTCATGACTTGAAGCATCAACCTTCAGCTTGCTTTCAAGCTCATGGTGAATAGAGTACAGCGCCAATTCGTTGAGCTCAACAAGCAACAACGAGTGCGGTTTTTGTTGAATAATTTGGCGGCATAACTCGCTACCAATTGAGCCGCCTGCACCGGTCACCAATACGGTTTTACCGGTTATGTTGAGAGAGAGTAATTCAAGGTCAGGCGCGACCGCATCGCGGCCTAATAAATCGTCAATATCAAGTTCGCGTATGTCTGCAGCGGTTACTTTGCCTTGGGCTAAATCAACCACACTGGGTAAAGTGCGAACAGAGATTTTGGCTTGAATTAAACCTTCAATGATTTGATTACGACGGTGTCGGTTAACCGAGGGTAATGCCAGTAAAACAGTTGACACATTTAAGCGTTGGGCTAGGGCATTAATTTTGCTGGGGTCGTAAATGCGCTTACCGTTTAGCACCCGGCCATGTAGGCGGGTATCGTCATCTAAAAAGCCCATCACTTGCATTTCGGGGCTGTTTAACATGGCAGCTGCTAACTGTCGCCCTGCACTGCCTGAACCGTAAATTAAAACCCCTTGCCTTATTGCCAACTTGCTAAGGCTTAAATACAAGCCCCCTAACCAAAAGCGTGCCAAGAGTCGTGAGGCCAAAACCCCAACGAGCAAAAGCAAAGGTTGCATCAAGCCAGCTGTGCGGGGTACCTCATTAAAACTGACCACGGTAACCAGGGTGGCAAAAATCAAACCATAAACCGCAACCGCTTTGACAATGGTCACAAATGCCGCTAAACCCACATAACGAAATATCGCACGGTATAAACCAAACGATATAAAAATGGGTAAGGCGATCGCAACCGATGCCAAGCCAACCCAAAAGGCACTACCACTCAATGGTACGAAATAATCAAGCCGTAAAAAATAGGCAAACCAAACTGTCATTAAACACAATGAAATATCAACGCCCATGACTAACACGCGTTTAAATGAACGTGGTAAATCTAGTGCGAGGTTTGCAAGGTTTTTAAGCATAGTGGGCGCTGTTTAAGCCGCAAACCGTTAAATCATTGAAGTTTGACTAGTGTGACAAGCGATTGCAATTAAATCTAAAAATGTTTCAATCGTTTTTTGTATTTGATCTTGTGTCAAGGTGGGGTGCACCAAAAACATAATTGATGTTTCACCTAAGGCTTGCGCATTTTGCATGCGTGTATGGGGTCGCAAACCATTATCATCAAAAGCTTTTTCTAAATAAACCTCGCTGCAGCTACCTGAATAGCAGGGCACGCCGGCTTGGTTCATCTCTTGAATGATACGGTCGCGTGACCAGCCATCGTTTATAAATTCGGGTTTGATGTAAAAATAAAACTTATAAAAAGCGTGAATACAGCCCAGCGGGCAAGCATATTTTAGATTGGCAGCGTTTTCAAATTGGGTTTGGGATCGGGCTATCTTTGTAATGTGTTGCGGCACGCTATTAAGTTGAGTCGCCACAGCTTCGCTCGACCCACAACCCCTCGATTCGCAACCCTCGGAACCACACCCGCTGAGACAACCAATTTGCGGTAAACGCAAAGGGCCTTTATCACCCGTAAACGGCAACAAAGCGTCAGTCAATATTTGAGCATTTAAATGACGTTTAGCAACCCATTTTGGCATGTTTCTAAGTTGAATGCGACCAATGGCAGCCTGAATTTCAAGCATGCGCCAATTGGTGCCAAAGCTTTCATGCAACCACCGATAACCGGGTGGGTGGTCGCGTTCGTAAACAGCTTCATAGCTTTTACCATGGTCTTTATAGGCCCACATTTTGCGCCATAGGGTTTCATCGTGGGTGGTCACCATGCCACCCTCGCCCCCTGTGGTCATGATCTTGTCTTGACAAAAGCTCCACGCGCCGATGTGGCCAATGCTGCCGACGCTGCGGCCTTTATATTGCGCACCATGTGCTTGGGCGCAGTCTTCAATGACATAAAGACTGTGTTTTTCAGCTAACGCCATGATGGGGTATAAATCACAAGGCCAACCTGCCAAATGAACGCACACAATCGCTTTGGTTTTAGGGGTGATGACTTGCGCAATGGTGCGCGCTGAAATATTGCCGCTATCAAGTTCAACGTCTGCAAAGACGGGCGTTGCCCCAGCATTCACAATGCTTGAGACGCTCGCAATAAAGGTGCGTGGGGTTACAACCACCTCATCACCTGGCCCAACCCCTAGCACTTTAAGTGCAAGGTCAAGTGCTAACGTACCATTGGCCAGCGAAACGGCATGAGGCACACCCACCCATTGTGCAAACTCTTGTTCAAAAAGACGACACTCTTGCCCTGTCCAGTAATTCACTTTATTTGACGCAAGCACAACTTGTACCGCATGAATTTCTTCTGCGCTAAAACTGGGCCAAGGGGCGAACGGGGTGTTGAGCATATGTATCGTAGCCTACAAAGTATTGCTTTTAAATTTGCCTATTATATCTTGCTAATAAACATTGTTGATGCCGAATAAAGCTGACAATTGGGGGTGCGGCAAAAAAGTTGGGCTAGGTTATGCCAAAAGTCTTAAGCTTGTTTGGTTTTCGAATGTAATAGGTTAATCAAGATGAGGGGAATTTTCTAAGGCTTTTTGTGTAAATCTACATTTTTTAAAAAATATAATTAAATTATTGACAATAATTGTTTAATTTATAATTATAATCAAATACATTGTCAATCATGACCAAAGTTACCCTTACCCGTTTGTACCATGCAAATATGAATTCAAATATTGAAGTTACTCGCAATTCAAAAGGTAGTGAAATTTCTTTGTTTGAAATTTATGATTTCTTACTAAATAGTTGGAAGATAATCGCTGTATTTGCCATCTTTTTGGGCTGGTTTGTGGCATTACGATTGCGTTTCTAATGCCACAAAAGTTTAAAGCAAGTGCACAGATTGAAATGGCCACTGTGGGTGATTCATCTGGCGGGTCAAGACCGATTGAATCTAAAGACATTTTGGCAGAAAAGCTTAAAAACCCTTCTTATTTTTTTAATCAAACTATCCAAATATGCGGGTTTGGTGACAAATAAGAACCAGCCCAATCCTTTTCTGATGAATTCAAACAATCAGCAAACAACTCAAATTTTGTATTGATCAGTTTTAAAGGTTTTTCAAAAGATATTGCTATAAATTGTCTTTATGCTGTATTGATCGATATAAAACGTAATCAAGCCATGCTTGCTTTACCCTATATAGACAATTTAGAGATGGTATTCAGAACTATAAACGACCAGCTTAAAACGGCTAAAACTGAACAAAAGCAACTTCTTGTTCAAAATAAAGAACTACTTGAAGTAACAAGAAAAAAATTGAATGCAGCTCAAAGTTTTGTAGATCAATTTTCTAAAGAGGCTTTATTTTTTAAGTTTGATGACACACAATTTTCAGCCTCTGCACTATTAGTTTCAACTATCTTATCTAAAAAAAATGAAATAAAAGACTTAGGGAAGGTCTGAATAAGTCGGTTTAAAGCGGAAATTTCCGCGGTAGAAATTTACTGATTCAATAATATTTACTTTTTTGCCCAATATGGACAGATATTTGGGCATTTTAGCCCGTTTAGCACCCCGAATCAGGGTACTGCGCC
>CAMCYB010000054.1 GCA_945883615.1 Bordetella parapertussis
ACCCTCTGGCATTATGCATCCCAAGGTAGTCTGTTACATCGGTAACGGCGTGGTGTTGTCACCTGAAGCGTTACTAAAAGAAATTGCCGAGCTTGAAGCCGCTGGTATTGATGTTCGAGCACGGTTGCGAATTTCTGAGTCATGCCCCTTAATTTTGCCTTATCACGTTGCACTTGATCAGGCTCGTGAGGCGCGCCGTGGCGATGCAAAAATTGGTACAACAGGTCGAGGCATTGGTCCCGCTTATGAAGACAAAATTGCGCGGCGCGCCTTACGTGTTCAAGACTTATTTGACCCCACTGGCTTTCGTCAAAAACTAGATGAAGTGCTTGATTTACATAACTTTATGTTGACTCAATACTTAGGCGCTCAAGCCGTGTCAGCTGATGAAGTGTTCGACCAAGCGATGGGTTTTGCAACAGAAATCAAACCGATGGTTGATGATGTCAGTTCTCGTTTATTTGAGGCGCAGGCGCGCGGTGATCTGTTGTTATTTGAGGGTGCACAAGGTGCCTTGTTAGATATTGATCATGGTACTTACCCTTTTGTGACCAGTAGTAATTGTGTTGCGGGTGCAGCTTCAGCCGGTGCGGGCGTGAGTCCCCAATCGCTACCTTATGTTTTAGGCATCACAAAGGCCTATGCTACCCGTGTTGGTTCGGGCCCATTTCCAACCGAGTTATTTGATGATGTTGGCGCGCATTTGGCTAATGTCGGTAAAGAATTCGGTTCGGTTACTGGCCGTCCGCGTCGGTGCGGCTGGTTTGATGGTGCAGCACTCAAGCGCTCTGTTCGTATTAACGGCATTTCGGGCCTGTGTATTACTAAGCTTGATGTGCTTGACGGCTTAAAAAATATTAAACTGGGCGTCGGTTATATGCTCGACGGTCATATCATTGATGTTTTACCTAGCGGTGCAGCCGCCGTGGCAAGAGCTGAAGCTATGTTTGAAGAGTTGCCTGGGTGGTCTGAATCAACCGTCGGGGTGACTGACTTCAACAAGCTACCGCTTAATGCTCAACGTTATTTACAGCGCATGTCTGCCGTGTGTGGTGTGCCAATTGATATCGTTTCAACGGGCCCTGATCGCGATGAAACCATTTTGATGCGCCATCCCTTTAAGCCTTAAATTATGAATCAAGACAACGAATCAAATCATTCCACTAAAAATGATCATGTTGAAGACGTTTGGGTTAGCTGGAATGGTTACAACCAGTTAATTGAAGACCTGGCTCTTCAAATTCATCAATCTGGTTGGGCGTTCGATCAAATTATTTGTCTCGCCCGCGGTGGCATGCGGGTAGGCGACGTGTTGTCTAGAGTCTATAAGGTTCCGCTGGCAATTTTGTCAGCAAGCAGCTACCGCGAAAATGCAGGCCGCGTTCAAGGTCAACTTGATATTGCACAGTATATTTCGATGGCATATGGTAGCCCAGCAGGGCGGGTGCTTTTAGTCGACGATATGGTTGATACAGGCATGACTTTTGGGCGCGTACGCGATCATTTGCGTCAATCTTACCCTGCTATTACTGAATTGAGAACTGCCGTGATTTGGTGGAAAGCGCATTCGGTTGTCGAACCTGATTACCATGCGCAACACTTCGAAAACAACCCCTGGATTCATCAACCGTTTGAAATTTACGACGATATTGGCCCAGATGCCTTGCCCCTTGACCCTTCTTTACGTTAAAACCTCATATATTCATGCATATTTATGCTAAGATAGTGGGCTAACTTATTCACTTACAGCACCATATAAGCGATCTCTATGCCAAATGTACGCCTAAAAGAAAACGAACCTTTTGAATCTGCACTGCGCCGGTTCAAACGCACCATTGAAAAAACGGGTTTGCTTACAGAGCTTCGTGCTCGCGAGTTTTACGAAAAGCCCACTGCTGAGCGTAAGCGCAAAGCTGCTGCTGCTGTTAAACGCCATTACAAGCGTATTCGTAGCCAGCAACTGCCGCCGCGTTTGTATTAATCGCGGGTCTAAGCGGGCGCATTTGTCGCTTATGCCTTGATCCCCGATTCATTCGTACAGGAACTGCTTGCCCGAGTCGACATTGTTGATGTTGTTGGCCAGCATGTTCAACTAAAGAAAGGTGGCGTAAACCTATTAGGTTTATGCCCTTTTCATTCTGAAAAATCTCCTTCTTTTACAGTAAGCCCTTCTAAACAGTTTTATCACTGCTTTGGTTGTGGTGCTCATGGCAGCGCCATTGGTTTCATCATGGCGCATACGGGGGCTTCTTTTCCCGATGCTGTGCAGTGGTTATCTTCTAAAGCGGGTATGTCTGTGCCACAGTCTGTGCAGTCGCCCGCGGCGCGACAACAGGCGCAAGAGCGCAAAATCATTCAGTCTACCCATGAACATGTGCTTGAAACGGCGCAAGCTTATTACGTCAAGCAACTTAAATCTAACCCTGAAGCCATTCGTTACCTGAAAGGTCGTGGCTTAACAGGTGACATGGCTAAACACTTTGGTTTGGGGTGGGCGCCAGCCGATCGTCAAGGGTTGTCGGCGGTATTTCAACGCTACGAAGATGATGTCTTAGTTGAGGCGGGTCTCGTTATTCAGTCTGAAGATGGCCGTCGTTATGACCGGTTTCGCGAGCGGGTCATGTTTCCCATTCGAAATGGTAAAGGCCAAATGATTGGCTTTGGCGGTCGTATTATTGGCAAGGGTGAGCCCAAGTATTTAAATTCCCCTGAAACGCCTTTATTTGTTAAGGGTAATGAGCTTTATGGTTTGTGGGAAGGCCGCAAAGCCATACGTTCTGAAGGGCAGGTTATTGTCGTTGAAGGCTATATGGACGTTGTCGGCCTGGCGCAATTAAATATTGCACATGCTGTTGCCACACTGGGTACCGCTACGACGCCCATGCACATTCAAAAGCTGATGCGGGCAGCTGATCGAGTGGTATTTAGTTTTGATGGTGATTCAGCTGGGCGCAAAGCTGCGTGGCGTGCTTTGCAGGTTTGTTTGCCGTTGCTACGTGATGATATTTCAATACGGTTCTTATTTTTACCGGCTGAACACGACCCTGATAGTTATGTCAGAGCTTTCGGTGAGGCTGCTTTTAGGGCGTGTCTCAACGATTCTGAGCCGTTGTCTGGGTTTTTATTAAGCGAGTTGGCGTCACGTCACAATTTAAATGAAGTTGAAGGTCGTTCGGCTTGCGTTCATGAAGCTAAACCGCTTTTGGCTTTGGTGCCAGAAAACACCCTTAAAGTGCAGTTGCTTAATGAATTTGCGCAACGCGTAAGGCTTACACCTGAAGAGCTCAATACACTTTTTATACAAGCTGGGCAAAATTCGTTTGCTGTTGCAAAGGCACCACCTCGTAGTCATGTTTCATCGGGTCTTGTAAGTTCGTCAAGGTTCAAAAATACGAAAAGTACCGACTCCGAAAGTACCCAATATGATGGTTACCCTTTGTCAAACGAGGGTAGTGAAGAGTCAGGTTATCGTTCAATGCGCCGTCTAGGCTTTTCTAAAGCGGGTAGGGGTGTCGTTGCCCCGTTAGCGAAAAGGCTCTTCATGTTGCTTATTACTCACCCCGATTTAATAGATAGCATGGGTGACCATCAACTTGAAGTGTTGCAAGCAGGTGAGCACCTTGATTTGGTGATTGAATTTATTGTCTTGGTGAAAGCGAGTAAAGGCCGCCACTTAGGCGCACTCATTGAGGCTGCAGATCAAGAGAGCGAGTTGCATCAGGTGCTATTGCGTTTGGCAAGCGAGGTCATATCGCAAGCTGACTTACCCAACCCCCGTGTCGAGTGGCAAGACGCGATGACTCGTATTGAGTTGGAAAATCTTAAACGTGAACAACAGGTGCTGATTGCACGCGGTTTAAGTCAATCAAAAGATAATGAAAATTATCAGGAACTTTCTCTTCGCATCATGAGTCTAAATAATGATTCAAAAAAGAACAAAGAATCTAATCTTGATTAAATGAGCTTTTTAAATCAAGATAAAATATTTGGTTTTTAACGTTTACCCTGCGCCCTTTACGGGTGCGCTATGTTGCATTTAAGTTTAGTCTCTTGTCGCCTTTAATCATCTCTTAAGCCTTAATAACAAGTAGAGCCCACCTTATGATTACTCAAAAAAATAGCAGCCTGTCGCAAAAAATAACTCGTGCGATGGCAGCAACTGCCTCTAAAACGGCTAAAACGACTAAAAAAATTGCTAAAAAACCAATCGTTGCGTCTAAAGTCGCTGCTTCCAAGGGTAAGGCTCAGAGTTCTAAAGCAATGAGTTCAGTGGCTGTTAAGCAGAAAAAAACACCTCATTCCGTCGCCACAGCTAAACCCGTTGTTAAAGCAAAACCTGTGGTGACAACAAAGCCGGTTGTTGTTGCAAAACCGGGGGCTAAAACCAAATCAACTGTCATGGCTAAGCCAGCAGTTAAAGGTACTCAAACAGTCAAAGCAAAGCAACCTGTAAACGCCAAAGCAGCAGTAAAAGCTAAATCAGGCGTTGGTTTAAAGCAAGCGTTAAAAGCAAAGCCTGTCGAACAGTCTAAAACCAAAGTTTCAAATAATATTCAACCAAAGCAGACGGCAACGTCTAAAGTTAAACAAGCAACACACGCAGCAAAGGAACACATGAACAAGCCGGCATCAAAGGCAAAAGTAAGCACTCAATCTGCTTCTGAAAAAACAAAACCTGTTGTAAAAGTAGCAGCTAAAGCTTCAACTAAAGTAGCACCGAAAGTTTCTATTAACGATTCTGCTAAAGCAGTAACCCAAACGACAAAGAAAGTAACGAACAAAGAAGCGACGAAGGTAACCAGCAAAGTAACGAACCAAGACGAAACCAAAGTAGCAGCTAAAGCTGCATCAAAAACTGTCAAAGCAGTTGCAGATGCACCCAAAGAGATTAAAGCTAAGCGAGTAAATCAATCAGACCAAACTGCTGACAAAGCGACTGATTCAAGTGGTGGCGAAGCTGAAGGTAGCCCGAAAAAAATACGCGCCTCGAAGCCCACGGGCAGAAAGCCCGGTCGCCCGCCAAAAAACCCAGGTAATAACGACCAAGATTTTGATGAAAATGGCGATGGTGTTGAGCCTGAAGTCATACCAGACCTAAAGCCTATTCCTAAGCGTGGCAGTAAAAAAGGGGGTGGCCGTGGTGAAATCGCTACCCGTGGTCCTTTGACGCCTGAAGAATATGAAGCCCGTCGTAATCGTCTCAAGCTTTTAATTAAGCTGGGTAAAGACCGCGGTTACCTCACTTACGGTGAAATTAACGACCATCTGCCTGATGACTTGGTTGATGCAGAAGCTATTGATGGCATCATCAGTACTTTTGGTGATATGGGCATTGCCGTATACGATCAGGCGCCTGATGCTGAAACCTTATTATTAAATGAAAATGTTCCTGTTGCCTCGAGCGATGACGACGTTGAAGACGAGGCCGAAGCCGCATTAACCACAGTTGACTCAGACTTTGGGCGTACCACTGACCCTGTTCGCATGTACATGCGTGAAATGGGCACGGTTGAGTTGTTAACACGTGAAGGCGAAATTGAAATCGCCAAACGCATTGAAGATGGCTTAAAGCACATGGTCATGGCGATCTCTGCTTGCCCCACCACCATCAATGAAATTTTGTTGCATGTTCAAAAAGTTAAAGCAGGTACGGCTCAGATTGATGAAATTATCGATGGCTTAGTTGACCCTGAAGATGGTGAGGAATACGCGGGCGCCGGCGTTGCCGACGAAACGGAAGAAGACGGTCCCGCGGGCGGTATGAGTAGCAAACAGCTTGAAGATTTACGTGTCAAAGGCTTAGCTAAATTTGAAATCATTAATACCCATTTTGAAAGAATGCGGGCTGCTTACGAAAAGTCAGGTTATCGCTCAGAGCCGTATTTAGCTGCGCAAGAAATTATCATGACCGAAATGATGGGCATTCGTTTTACTGCCAAAATGGTCGAACGTTTGGCCGACACTTTGCGTGCACAGGTTGAAGAAGTACGTCAACTTGAACGCGCCATCTTGCATACATGTGTTGAGCGTGCAGGTATGCCACGTAGCCATTTTATTAAGACTTTTCCAGGCAATGAGACCAATCTTGATTGGGTTATACAAGAGGTCAATGCGGGCCATGCTTACTCAACTATTCTTGAACGTCATATTCCTGACGTACAAGAATTGCAGCAAAAAATGATTGATCTGCAAATTCGTGTCGTGTTGCCTCTTAAAGATCTTAAAGAGGTGAACAAACGCATGGCAACCGGTGAAGCCAAGGCCCGCAAGGCTAAGCGTGAAATGACTGAAGCGAACTTGCGCCTTGTGATCTCAATTGCTAAAAAATATACCAATCGTGGCCTACAGTTTCTTGACCTGATTCAAGAAGGCAACATCGGTTTGATGAAAGCCGTTGATAAATTTGAATACCGTCGTGGTTATAAGTTTTCAACTTACGCCACGTGGTGGATCCGTCAGGCGATTACCCGTTCTATTGCAGACCAAGCGCGCACCATTCGCATACCTGTGCACATGATCGAAACCATCAACAAGATGAATCGTATCAGCCGTCAAATCTTGCAAGAAACCGGTAGTGAGCCAGATCCCGCTACGTTAGCTGCCAAGATGGATATGCCGGAAGATAAAATTCGTAAAATCTTAAAAATTGCTAAAGAACCTATTTCAATGGAAACGCCCATCGGTGACGATGACGATTCACATTTAGGCGACTTTATTGAAGATAACGCCACTTTGTCACCTGCTGAGGCGGCCCTATATGGCTCAATGCGTGATGTAGTGAAAGAAGTGCTTGATTCACTGACCCCGCGCGAGGCAAAAGTGTTGCGTATGCGCTTTGGTGTTGAAATGAGTAGCGATCAAACGTTAGAAGAAGTGGGCAAACAATTCGACGTCACGCGTGAGCGCATACGTCAAATTGAAGCAAAAGCGTTGCGAAAGCTGCGCCACCCCAGCAGAGCTGATAAACTACGAAGCTTCCTTGAAGGGCAGTAAAATTCAAGTGTAGTTTTTAGGGCCCCTAGCTCATGCTTGGTTAGAGCAGCGGACTCATAATCCGTTGGTGCCGTGTTCGACTCACGGGGGGCCCACCAATAAAATTAAAGACCTAGGGGTCATTTCCTAGGTCTTTATTTTGTATGCAGCTATATGTGTAAGCAATTTCAACAGACCTCTTCAGCTTCTGCGTCGAGTTACCCGTGATTAATAGAGACTTGTTGGCTTTTAAACACGGCCATAAATTTGATTGTCGCAGGCTTGCTACTTAAGCGAGTCGGTTTGATAAAAAATAATGCCTACTCTTGAGATGTGCTCTTTTAATTCTAGATTGTCTAAGGTCTCGAACAATGACAAGTCGAATACATAAGGCAACAATATGTCGTCAAGCGCATCTGATATTTTCCACACTAATTCTTGAGTCAGATTTTTGCCAATCAAGCTAATATCAATATCAGAGCCAGCCTTATGCGTGCCCATTGCACGTGAACCATACAAGATTGCTTTTTCAACTTGAGGGAATCTTTTAAAAACAGAAAAAATCTTTAAAGTGGTTTGTGTGTTGAGACCCGTATTCATGTTGATTGTTAGCGGACTAATTCGCTAAATTTTATTGCGAGTTGATTAAATGCCGGGTAAAACTGAGTCAAAATACTGTCAACAACTGCGTGAGCAATCTTGATGTTGTATGTATGTGATGTTTGATTTCGTGCAACTATCATTTGCATCCAAACATCTCCATCGTTTATGAGTGCGCTTTGAAAGGCAAAGCGACTCGCATCACGAGACCCGACAACGTTTGAGATACCTTGGTATTCGAGATAGTCTTTCAGCATTTTCCACGCCAACTCATGTGTGAACTCAAAACTTTGTATGAGACCTTGTTGTTCAAGCGCGGTGAGTGACCTATGCTGAGAAAGCTCAACTGCCTCAGTCAGAGCCTGAAAGGCTTTTGTATAGTTATAAAAGCGCTGTTTCCAGCGAATTTCTTGCACCATCAAAGCTATCCCAAATCAATTTAAAACAACATATTGTGATTTTAAACGTTTAAATGAACACGATGTGAGTTAAAGAAGTGTTGGCACCGGCTTAAAACTGCACCCCCACCCCCATGTTTGGTTTTAGCTTGCTAATAATTCGTCAAAGTATTCACAAAGAAGATGAATAAACAGACGCCAAATGATTAAGTCATTTGCAGGTCTGGGGGTAGTTAGAAGGATTGTAAAAAAAATGTTCCTTTTGTTCTATTTTAGGTCTAGAAGAATAAAATGAAGGGTTACGTTCAGGTAAACCATAAGAGTGATGAATAATTTAACAATTGCCCCCCAAAAACTCCGAAAAACTATTTTTGCGGGGGCAATAGGCAATGCCATCGAGTTTTATGATTTCATTATTTATGCCTATCTGGCTGTTTATTTTGCCTATCATTTTTTTCCGTCTCATGATCCAGTTGCTGCCTTAATTGCCAGCTATGCAGCCTTCGCAACGGGCATGATTATGCGACCGGTTGGGGGCTTATTAATGGGTCGAATTGGTGATCGTATTGGTCGAAAAACGGCCTTGCAAGTAACCGTTGCCTCTATTGCGATTCCTACCCTTATCATTGGTCTACTTCCAACCTACGAAACCATTGGGTTATGGGCGCCTATTTTGTTAATTCTGCTGCGCATGTTCCAAGGCTTAGCAGTGGGCGGTGAATACACCGCCTCGATTGTGTTTCTAATTGAGCACTCGCCACCGAAGCGACGAGGCTTTATTGGAAGCTTTAGCCCTATGGGTGCCTTCGGGGGCCTTCTGCTTGGAACTGCTGTTTGTTTTATCTGTTTACTCATTTTAGGCAAAGACCAGATGTCTGAATGGGGTTGGCGCGTGCCCTTTATTTTGAGCGTGTTGTTGACCATCGTTGGTATTTATGCAAGACGCTCGCTGACAGAGTCGGCATTAAACCTATCTATGCGCTCTAAGTCGCCCATTAAAGAAGTGTTTCGTTATCACTGGCGCGCCATGGTCTCGATTTGCTTTGCAAATACGTCAACCGGTATTGTGTCTTTTATTGGGTTTATGTATGCCGTGCAATGGATGGTGAAAGAAGCGGGTGTGAGCTCGAATATGGCCCTACTGATCAATTTGGCGGGGTTAGCAATGGTTGCCTTGATGTCTTTACTGGGTGGCTATCTTGGTGACCGAATAGATCGCGTTCAGATTGCCCGCCTGGGCGCATTCATTTTGCTTCTTGGTGCCTGGCCGGCATTTCGGCTCTTTCAATCAGGCGACGTCGGGTTGATGCTTGCAGGTAGCGCCATCTTAGCCATTGGCCAGGGTTTTTTTGTAGGGCCTTTAAGTTCAGCGATGGCCAACCTTTTACCGCCTCAAGTTCGGGTCACCGGTATCTCGTTTGCCTACAGCTTATCGGTTGGTCTGTTTGGCGGTATTGCGCCCATGCTCACCGAGTATTTGCTATCGCGAAAGAACTTACTGATGGCACCAGCTATGGTGATTATGGCCGGTGCATTCGTATCTTTACTCACTTTATTGCTTCGATCAGATTGGCGAGTGGGTAACGAACGTTTACCAGAGGAACTTGGTAAACCATGATTTTAAAAAATACTTAACTAGGTCTGCGTCTGTGCGGGCCACTCTGAGCAGCCCTTAGGTCATGACATAAAGTGTTTGCAAGACAAAGCCTCAAGACTTAAGACCATTCCATATAGCGACTTGATTACGACCAGCCGCCTTCGCTTGATACATGGCCATATCAGCCTCGTATAAAAATTGACGCATCAATGAACTTTTATCTTCGAACGGTTGAAGGCTTGGATCAAAAATGGTGATGCCGATGCTAACGGTAATTTTAATTGTTTGATTTTCTAAGATTAAGAACGGCGTATTCGATACGTTGAGGCATAAGCGCTCAGCCACTTCTTTGGCTTGGCTTAGATTTGTTTCGGGTAGCATGATCAAAAATTCTTCACCACCGATGCGGCCTAATGAATTGACTGATCTCAGAACTGCATGGGTACTTCGCACCAACTCAATCAAAATATCATCACCAGCTTGATGCCCATAGCGATCATTAACCCGCTTAAAGTGATCAATGTCCATTTCCATATTCAATGGACATTGTTTCCTAAGCACTCACAGATTAATCTCTTTTTTGAAAACAACCCTGATTGGCAAAAGCTTTACGAAGATGAGCAGTCTATTTTGTTTGTCAAACGTCGCAAATCGCTTAGTTATCGCTTGTGCGACGATTCAGTTTTACTCGCTGTCACGGGCGCATACGATAGGGTATCGTCGGCGCGCAGGGGTTCAACGTGCGTATCGCGCTAGCAATCGAGCGCTCGCTCGGCCCACCATATATTTAGCGCTCGCTAATATCGCTGCAAAAAACAGAATAACGATTACAACCAGAATGATTCGGTCTAGACGCGACTCATACGTTTCAGCAAGCGCTAAGGTATAGTGCACCGCTTCATGTACGCCGATGGCCGCACCCACACCGGAACTCATGACGGCTACTATAAATATTTGAAAAGTGTTGGGTACGATTAACCAAGCCTGTTCCATGCGCCCTTGGGCTCGATATTGCAAGAAGGTCACGCACGCATCAGAGCATGACGAAACCGTGCCGGCTAGCAAGGCTAGAAAAAGTGCAATTAAAGCCGCATTTTGAGAGCTCAATGCACCTAAAGCATCGGCAGAGGTAAAAATAGCCGCTGCAACAACCATCAACACGTAAGATGGCACAGCACGCAAAATACCAATCACAACATTCATTGTTTGCGCACTCAAACGGTTGGGGGCAAGCCGAACGGCTGCTGTAACAAAGCCCAAGAACAAACCAACGAATAAAGTCAACAAGCCAACACTGAAATTCACAGTCAATGCATTCAAAAAACCTAAAAGATGATCAAGCATGGGCACCTCTTGATGATGTTTTGATTTTTTCAACCACGCGAGCGCTTAAAACAACGACTAACTGCACAACCAATAGGTAAAAAAGGGTCAAAATGCCAAGCGTCACCACACGGTCACCTGAATAGGCTGTGACATCAACAAGCACTGAGAGCAGTTCAGGGGTACCAATAAAAGCGGCAACAGGGCTTGCTTTTGTTGCATTAATCACGCTTGCTCTAAATGGTGTAGCAGACACTCGCGCGATATCTGATAATGACGTGCCCTTGGCAAATGTCTGACTGGCTTGAATCAAGCTATCACCAGCCATGGCGCCATTATTTATGCCGATGGCCAAGGCAGCGGTGATGAGTGCCATCACCCCGGTATAAAGCCATACACCCGACATGACAAGATAGACTAATACCAGCAACAAAATCATAGGTGAATTCATGATGATCAAGCGCATAACTTGGCTTGAGAGGCGCATCGCCTGCCAACGAGAATGAGAGGCAAAATGAATTGCCCCGGGTTTTGAGGAGGTTGATTGGTTAAAGTGATTGGCACTCAACAGCCTTAATGCTTTGTTGCTTATGGTAATTTTCTTCTGCCTCAGCAGGAGTAATATACCCGATACGACTCAGTAGCCTTTGGTTATTAAACC
>CAMCYB010000055.1 GCA_945883615.1 Bordetella parapertussis
TGTTTTACGGGTTGTGAGGTCTCCTGCCATCCGGCAAAGATACCATTAGTGCGTATGATCGCGAATTGAAAAAATACAACACATTGAAAAATATAGATTATTTTTCTTTGCTCAGTAAATCTTGGGTAGATTGGCAGAAGTCAGGAAAAGTACAACGTTTAAAACTGCCCGAATTTATTGCAAGTGCAGGGTTGGTTGTGTAAAAGCGAAAAAGGCATCTTTCACCGCTTTCACGATGAAAGATGCCTTCGAACTTACCGCTTAAAAATTAGGCTTTTTTAGGTGCTTTGGCGTAGCGAAGGTAGGGCAACTTGATGTCAATTTCACCAAACTTTTCTTTCGCTGCTTCATCTGAGAGGCTCAACCAACAATCACGTCTTGACCCGGTACCCAGTTTGCAGGTGTCGCAATTGGCACACCATCAGTGATTTGAATCGCATCTAGAGCCCGTAAAATTTCTGCAAAATTACGGCCAACCGACATGGGGTATGACATCGTTAAGCGAATCTTTTTATCAGGCCCAATAATAAATACTGTACGTACCGTTGCGCTATCAGCAGGCGTACGGCCATCTGGTAAGTAAGCGTCAGCTGGCAACATGTTGTAGAGCTTTGCGACCTGTAGTGAACGGTCATCAATAATTGGGAAGTTTGCGGGTGCATCGGCAAAAGTCTCGATGTCGTACAACCATTTATGGTGCTCTTCAACGCTATCAACAGAAACACCCATTACTTTTGTGCCGCGCTTTTCAAATTCTTTAGACAATTGCGCAACGGCACCAAATTCAGTCGTGCAAACAGGTGTGAAATCTTTAGGGTGCGAAAACAAAATCGCGTAGTGATTACCCATCCAATTATGAAGGCTTAATTCACCTGATGTTGAGTCAGTGGTGAAGTCAGGGTCAATATCGTTTATTCGTAATGACATATTAAAAGTCCTTTTATTATTTAAGTGAACATGAGTGAGGTGGTTATTCAAACAAACATGCCTAGTGATTGCCTACTCATTGCAACTGATTAACTTTTGCTATGTTCTGAACAATTTCAACAATCAACTTTAGGTATAGCTCTATTTAATTACAAAAAATATAAAATGTATATTTGTAAATTACTATGGCCTATTAGTTAATAGTTATGGCAACTTTTGTTACCTATTACGCGTGATGCTTATGCAGACAGTTTTTCAACGAGTGTGGCAAAGCGCTGAATGTAATTTGATAAAAATAAGCGTGTTGAATCTTCTGTTACGTTGCCTTGTTCATCAATTAAATTTGGCTTAAAAGTAATGTAGGCCTCGCCACCCATTACCGTTGCGCCAACAATGCCGAGAATTTGGCGCAGATGTTGCTGGGCAACCGCAGTGCCTGTTGCGCCAGGCGTTGTACCGGTAATGCAAGCCGGTTTGTTGTGCCAAACGTTGTGACTCTGTGGTTTAGAACCCCAATCAATTGCGTTTTTAAGAACGGCAGGTATTGAGCGGTTGTATTCTGGTGTAATAATTAACACACCTTGACATGCGGCTACCGCAGAGGTGAAACGATTAATTTCAGCAGGGCGGTTGCCTTCCAAATCGCCGTGATACATCGGTAAATCATCAATTGCTATGTGCTCAAAGCTTAAAGAGTTAGGCGCTAGTTTAATTAATGCTTGACCGAGTAATTGGTTAATAGATTCTTTGCGACTACTGCCAACAATAAGCGCAATTTTATAAATAGACATAAGCAACCTTTTTAAAACATACAGTGATTTAAACATTGAACAGCAACAAAAAAAACTTGACACCGTTCAGTTTGAACAGTGTCAAGCATATATCAAATTGATGTTGAACCGATTATTTGAACCAACCGCCGTGGTTCAAAGAAAGCTAACTTGTTATGGGTGCGTTAAGGTGACGTGTTTTTTTTCAGCGCCATAAATGGCCAAATAAAACCAAAGACAACAGCACCCACACCGAATGCCATTAAAGTTAAAGTGGCCCAATCTAGCCAGTAATTCATATCACTAAATAAAGAAAGGGTTAATGTTAGCAGAGCAAAAAAAGCAATCACAGTCACGACTATGCCAATGATGAACGCACTTTTAAAGGCGACAAACCACGAGGCTTTTTTCTGAAATGTAATGAATGATATCGCCAACCAAATGACGACTGCAATCGCTATATAAGATATGAATTCGAGTGCTATTTCCCACATAATATTCATGCCTAACCAAATTTCATAAATCATTTTTTTTCTCCGTAAGGGGTTAAACCCGCCCTTTTAGTACCGCAACGTAGGCCGGTTTCAGCATACCGACTTTCATGATCCAGGCAAAATAGCTTGCTTTTAAGGGCTCTATAACCGGTAAGGTCGGGGTCAAGTTGCCTGCATAGTCAAATTCAATCAGCATGGCAGCCCCTTCCCGCGTGATTAATGGGAACGACGTATAACCGTCAAAGGCCATGTTGGGCTCGTTGCCTTTCATCACTTCAATTAAGTTGTTCACCACAATCGGTGCGCTTTTTTTCACTGTTGCGGCTGTTTTGCCACGTGGCGTACCGTTTACATCACCCACGCCAAAGACATTTTTGTAGCGTTGGTGTTGAAGCGTATCTTTATTAACCTCTAGCCAGCCGCCTGCCGCCAGCCCACCTGTTTGCCAAGCTAGTGCACTGTTTTTAATAACATCGGGCGCGCGTTGTGGGGGCACAACGTGAACAAAATCGTAAGGCAAGATCGTTGATGCGCCATTGGCTTCTTGAAATATAGCCTTGCGACCACCTATATCAATGCCTGTCAGGGTGCGTTGATAATTGACACCTATACCCAGTTTTTCCCAACGTGCTAAGACGTTTTCATTCACAATTTTGACGCCAAATATGTTGCTCAGCGCTGATTGAAACTGAATGTTTGACTGACTTAATGTACCCGCTTGACGCAAACGGTCTCTCAACATAAAGGTCATTTTTAAGGGAGCACCTGCACACTTTAACGGTGTACCTGGCAGCGTCATGATGGCATCACCCCCCTTTTGACTAAATGTTTGCATGGCCTCCCAACTGGCCAGGGCTGCTTTGGGGCTGGCATATACGCTAGACAAGCCGTTTTGCCCAATGGCTGCTACGTCCATGCCTTCGATCAAGTTGTAGTCAAGGTGAACGCCCGTTGCGACGACTAAAAAGTCATAAGGAATTTTTTGCCTACCTAATGTTGTCACGGTGTTGGCTTCAGGATCGACAGCAATCACCATGTCTTGAATCCACTTCACACCTTCTGGGTGATAGTCAGCGTTGTTGTCGAGTATTTTTGTGATTGGCCAGATACCTGTGGCGACGAGTGTGTAACCCGGTTGGTAATTGTGTTCAACCTTGGCATCAATAATCGTGATGTCAGCGCCTTCAAGTTCGCGTCTTAGGCGGTTAGCGACTGCTATACCGCCTAAGCCACTACCCATAATGACAATTTTGGCATTCGTTTTAAAGGCTGCTTTAGCTTCTTTAGGGCTAGTCATTAATACGGCAGCTCCGGAAACAAGGGGTGCCAAACTCGCAGTTTGCAGCCATCTACGTCGGGAAATGTCGGGTATTTTTTGCATTTTTTTGTCTCCGTTTTTTTATGAACTTTACGCTCTGAACACGTTTACTTATTTTGTTGAGTCATCACGCTGATTTATTTGGGGTTTTATGGCGTTGCAAAAACAATTATTACATATAAATGTTTATTTATATAGTGTAAGAGAAAATTATTTTTTAGTCTATGAAATTCATGTTTTGCTCGGTTCGAAATCGGCCATTAAATGTCCAATGTTGATGCTTTGTATTTATCTTTTTCTTCATACGATTTGCAAAACGTAATGAGAATAATTATCATTACGTAGATTTACGTTTGTAAAGGGTAATGATGAAAAAGCATGTCACAGCACTGAAACACCACCGAAATCGTGTCAGGCAAATAAAGCTGATAGGCGCGGTACAACCTGCACTCAGTGCTTTAGCTTTGGCCATTTTTTCTATTAGTAACGTTCAGGCACAAGCCAGCAGTTCAGCCCCGACAACTGAAACACCACAAACCGTGACACAAACGTTTGATGCCATCAATGTGATGGGTGAAAAACTCAATCAAACAATGCCTTGGGCATCTCAAACAGAGCGTCAAACACTTGACGATTTACAGATTTTAAATTGGTCTGAATTTGGAAGTCGGGCTGAGCCCGGTGTGAATTACAACGCAAGTAACCGCAGCATCAATATTCGCGGTCTTGATCAAAATCGGGTGCTCACACGTATTGACGGTATTCGCCAATCGTATCTAAAAGACATTCGAGGTGATATGGGTGGGGTGAAAGGGGGGTTAAGCACTATTGATTTTAATTCGCTGTCTGCTATCGATATTGTGCGGGGTAGCGATTCAAGTACGGTCGGTTCGGGGGCATTAGGTGGCGTAGTTGACGTGATAACGCTCAACCCATCTGACTTGTTGGTGGGTGGTAAAACATTTGGTGTATTGGGGAAAACATCTTATCAGTCAGTTGATAACAGTTGGTTAGTTAATGCTGCGGTGGCGGGGCAAGGTAACAATCGTTTGCAATGGCTATTTCAGGCGGGCACACAACAGGGCAACCAAACCATCAACCAAGGTACAGTAGGGGGGTATGGTATTGGGCGCACCGAACCCAACCCTGATGACTACACACAACAGAACTATATGCTCAAGTTGCAACAGCAATTTGATGGTGGGCATCAGTTGGGCCTAACCGGTGTTTACTTCGAGCGCCAAGATAATATAAATGATTTAACGGCATCACCTACGACTTATGCCCCAAGCAAAAGTGATTTAACAGACCAATCTACGCGTGAAAGTATTGCGCTTGATTATGCCTGGGCTGCCCAAGGTCAAAAAGCGTTACTCGACTCATTCGCGGCACAAGTGTATTGGCAAAAGGTCGAGCTTTCTAGCAATCTCAATGCCACACGTATTGCAGCACCTCGTGGGGCATATCAACGCAAAAACACCATACAAGAATCAACCTACGGCCTTAATCTTGAAGCGACAAAGTCTTTTAAAGCACAAGTTAATCAGCTCTGGCAATCAGGGTTTGAATGGTTTGGTACACAAACCCAGCAAAACGTTAGCGGTCAAGATACATGCACGTCGTACCGCTTTCCACCGTGCTCATTTTTCACGCTAATCAGGCTGATGTACCCACCACAAATGGTGATCAATATGGGGTATGGTTGCAAAATACTCTAGACTTTGCGCAAGGTCAGTTTTCCCTACAGCCTGCTATTCGTTATGACTCATATAGTCAACGGCCTGACAGCGGTTCATTTGGTAAAAACCCAGCTCGTGCACCCCTTCAGTCTTTAAGTGGCGAAGCATGGTCACCCAAGTTGCTGGCGACATGGCGACCGCTTGAAACCTTAAGCCTCTATGTTCAATATGCTCAGGGTTTTAGCGCCCCAACAGCCACTCAGTTATATAGCCGCTATGGCGCACCTGGCACATATTTGATTCAAGGCAACCCAAATTTAAAAGCTGAAACCAGTGAAGGGTGGGAATTTGGTACTAAATTTGGCACGTCACAAGCAAACGGTGCGTTAACGTATTTTGATAATCGTTACAAGAATTTTATTGAAAACGTCACAGCCGCAGGAAATCGTCAATATCCCTATTTTATTCAGTCTTACGAAAACTTAGACCGTGTTCGTATCTATGGTGTTGAGGCTAAGGGTGAGTGGATCGTTACCAAGGGTTGGCGCACATACGGTTCGATGGCGTGGGCAGTTGGACAAAACCAAAATACACAGCAAAACCTTAACTCTGTTGCACCGCTAACCGGTATTTTAGGACTTGAATACAGCCAATCGTCTTGGTCAGTGCGTTCTCAATTAACAGCTGCGGCGGCACGTACTCAAGTAGCGTACCCCAATGCAACGCTTAAAGCACCAAACCCAGACTTTCAAGCACCTGGCTACGGCATAGTCGATTTGATGGCAACGTGGCGTCCTGACCAATTTAAAGGTTTAACCCTGCAAGCCGGCATCTTTAATTTGTTTGACAAAACTTATTGGAATGCGCTCGACATACCCACAGCGGGAGTGACACCGATTTCAAGGCCTATCAATGCGTATACCCAACCTGGTAGAAACTTTTCAGTTTCTTTGAGTTACTTATATTGAGCAAGGAAGTTTGATCAAACCAAGATTGATCAAATCAAGATTGATTAAACCAAGATTGATCAAACCAAGAGTTTAAGCAGGCTGATTGGTCGAGTCCATTCGATCAATCAGTTTATTAAATATTTTTAAATTAGAAAATTCAAACAATTTTTGTTATCTATTTATTGGAGAATCCAATGTTCAATTTAATTGATGTTCCGCAAAAAAATTTATACACCACACAAGATTTAATTTTTAAAGCGCAGCTTAAAGAAAAATATGATGCCTTAAGTGGCGTTGAGCAAAAAAGACGTTCCCGTGATTTAGCGCACTTATTAGAGGTGACTGAAGCACAATGGGTTGCGTCATCGCTAGGTACGCTTCAAAGCATTCGGTTGGAAGGCGATGGGCGTGAAGTATTCCAAGCGATGGGGTCACTTGGCTCGGTCATGGCGCTCACTCGAAACCAAAATTGCGTTCATGAACGTCATGGCGAATATCTTAATATTCAAGCGCAGGGCCCTGTGGGTTTGGTGTTGGGGCCTGACATCGACTTACGAATCTTTTTTACCCGTTGGGCACATGTTTGGGCCGTACAAGATCAAGACCGTTTGAGCTTGCAGTTTTTTGATCAAGCCGGGGTGGCAATTCATAAAATATTTTGTACCGAAGAAACGGATGTGTCAGCTTATTTGGCATTGGTACAACGTTTTGCTGCACCATCACATTGGCCTGTTGCGCAAGAAACGCCAAAACGCATTCGCCGAGCCCATGCAGCTGTTCGTGTTGCATTACGTCAAGCATGGTTAAAGCTTCAAGACACACATGATTTTTTTACGATGTTGCAAAAATTTGATGTCGAACGCTTGGGTGCACTCAGTGATGTGGGTTCAGACTTAGCGCAACAAATTAGTGTTGATCAAATCGACACGATGCTTCGGGCTGCCGCACAATCTCAGATGGCAATCATGTGCTTTGTCGGCAACCCCGGCATGATTCAAATTCATACAGGTGCCGTTGAAAAAATAGTTCAGCAGGGGCCTTGGCTTAATATTCTCGATCAAAAATTCAACTTACATCTTAATCTTGATCGTATTCAAAACGTGTGGGTTGTTAATAAGCCCACCAGTGACGGTTGGGTCACGTCAATTGAGATCTTTGATGATTCAGGCGAGATGATTGTTCAATTTTTTGGTGCACGTAAACCGGGTGTGCCTGAGCAGCCTGCTTGGCGTAACCTTTTAGTTTCGCTTTGTTCTGAAAAGTTAGCAGCATGAAGGTGGCGCTTATTCGGTGTTTACAGCTCACTCTGATGCTGTTGCTGATGTTTTATTTAGAGTCTATGGTTTGGGCGCAGTCAGTTAAACAAGAAACCTCTACCTTCAAACAAGCGACTGACCTTAAACATGCAAATACCCAACGCTTGGTGACGTTGGGTGGCAGTGTGACTGAAATTGTATATGCTTTGGGTGCTGGTGATTTAATCGTCGCCACCGATCAATCAAGTCTATATCCAGAGCAAGCCCAACAACTGCCCAGCGTTGGCTATTACAGAAGCGTACCGGCAGAAGGCGTGGCCGCTATGCAACCAAACTTAGTGTTGGCCTCAGAACATGCAGGCC
This sequence comes from Bordetella parapertussis, assembly GCA_945883615.1. Lineage (GTDB taxonomy): Bacteria > Pseudomonadota > Gammaproteobacteria > Burkholderiales > Burkholderiaceae_B > Algicoccus > Algicoccus parapertussis_A. The sequence continues at coordinate 7,758 of CAMCYB010000055.1, forward strand.
CACCTTTAGCGATTAAACAACTGAAAGCGCTGGGTATTCAGGTCGAAAGCCTATCAGATGAGCCCACCATGGCGTCGTTGCAATCACGTATTCGTCAAATTGCGCATGTTTTAAATCAAGAGCAAGCGGGTGAGGATTTAATTGTTCAGGTCAATCAAAATGTTGCCGCGGCCTTAAAAATACCTGTGCACTCTCAACCAACCATGTTGATTGTGATGCGAGGTGGCAAACTTTTGGGTGCTGGGGGTCATACCGCAGCCAATATGGTGATTGAACAATCAGGTTTACGTAATGTTTTTATTGCACTTAAAAGTTATCAGCCCATCACACCTGAGGCGGTTAGTGTGGCAGCACCTGAGGTCATTATTGTTACCCAAAGTACTGTGTCTGCTTTGGGTGGGCTCGATAAGGTTAAGGCACAGCCTGCATTCGTGCACACCCCAGCAGTTAAAAATAATCAAATCATAGTCTTAGATGATTTGTTGGCGCAGGGCTTTGGGCCACGCATTGGTTTAGCAATTAAGTCGATACGTGAGGCATTAGGCTCATGATTAACGAGCAATTTGTATCGACTTCAAAGTTAACTTTTGCATTGCTGATCATATTGTTGGTTTTTGCAATAGGGGTGACAGCTGTGCAAGGGGCATACCCTATTTCATTATTAACTCTTATTGATAGTGTATTGGGGCAACGCACACTTGATGCTGTCAGTCAGCACGTGTTGCTTGATATTCGCTTGCCCCGCATTTTATTGGCAGTTGTTGCGGGGGCAGCGTTAGGGGTCACAGGGGCCGCTATGCAAGCATTGTTTCGCAACCCCTTAGCTGAACCCGGCTTAGTGGGCTTATCTTCAGGGGCGAGTTTGGGCGCCGTATTGGCCATTATATTGACTTCAGGTGGTTTGCTCATTATTGGTGGTTTTGCCTTTTTAGGGGCTTTAGCAGCAACTTATTTAGCGTACCTGTTGGGTATGCGCTCAAACAATATGTCAGGTTTGTTGCTTGCAGGAATTGCAATCAATACCATCGTGTTTAGTTTAATGGGCCTCATGATTGTGCAGGCCAGTGACGTGCAATTACGCGACATCACTTTCTGGAATATGGGCAGTTTAGCCGGTGCAACCTGGCCTGTCTTATGGGTTCTTTCCCCTTTGGTATTAATCGGAATGGGTTTACTGATGTCGCGTTGGCGGGTGCTAAATGCCTTGTTGTTGGGCGATCAAGTTGCTTTCCATTTAGGCTTCAACTTAAAAACGGTTCGCTGGCAATTACTGACTTTGGTGGCATTTACAGCAGGCCCTTTGGTGGCTGTCACAGGCGGTATCGGTTTTGTGGGGCTCGTGGTGCCACATTTAGTTCGAATGGTATTGGGTGCTGACCATCGATGGGTGATGCCGGCATCAGCCTTAACCGGAGCCTTAGCCTTGGTATTGTCTGATGGGGTTTCTCGGGTAGTGATGGCACCCGCAGAGTTACCCATTGGTCTAGTCACCAGTTTAGTGGGCGGCCCATTTTTCATTTGGTTATTGCTTAAAGGGCAGGCGCGATGACATTAACCGGTGTGCAGACCTATGAATCAACAAGTCAGCAAGCATGTCATCTGACTCAACAGCTAAATAGCCAGCAGGCTTTACGTGTTCAATCATTATTCATGTATGTGGGTTCAAAAAAAAATACACAAATGATTTTGAACGACATGTCATTTAATTTGCCCGTTGGTCAGGTTATGGCTGTATTAGGCCCCAACGGTGCCGGTAAGTCATCATTACTTCAAAGCTTAAGTGGTGATATAAAACTTCAGTATGGGCAGGTTTTTTTAGGTGAACAATCTATTAAAGATCTTTCACCTAAAACCCTTGCTACGATGCGAGCCGTGTTGCCGCAACAACATTCGATGTCATTCAATATGACAGTCTCATCAGTGGTGGCAATGGGAGCCTACCCATTTATTCAGGCCAACCCGAATGATGTGACCCAATGGGTTGCGCAAGCATTGCAGGAAATAGCTCTTGAGGCGCTAAGAAATAGAAACTACTTGGCACTATCAGGGGGTGAGCAACAGCGCGTTCAGTTTGCACGCTTGCTAGTTCAAGTCTATGCCATCGTTCAACAAAGAGTGCATGTTTATATTTTTCTTGACGAACCAACCGCGAGTTTAGATCCCAAGTATCAGGTTTTACTGATGCGTGTGGTGCGTGCATTAGCTGACTCGGGTTGTGCCGCTGTCTTGGTGGTGCTACATGATTTGAATATGGCTGCACGTTGGTGTGACAAAGCCATATTAGTGAATCAAGGGCAAGTGGTTACGTGTGATCATCCTACACAGGTTTTGACCTCAGACCGGCTTGAATCGGTTTACGGTATACCCATGACAGTCATGCGCAACCCACATCATGGTCAGAGTGTCTGGGTAGTCAGTCATGGTTAAGTGGGTTTTAGCACCTCGATTTTTGAATGTACGTAGAGGCCTACTCATGTTGATTGTTGTGGGTCTTCATGCCGCAATTGGGGGGGTGTGGGCACAACATTCGCAAGCAAATATATCGTTTGGTCAACCCGTTATTGAGATGGCACTTGAATTTTCAAGTCTTGAATCAAACACAGCAGAACAAGCAAAATCAGAACAAGCAATTGAATCATTGCCACAAGAGGTTGTTGAACCAGAACCTGCGCCAGTATTAAATCCTGAACCTGAACCTGAACCTGAACCTGAACCTGAACCTGAACCTGAACCTGAACCTGAACCTGAACCTGAACCTGAACCTGAACTTGAGCCTGAACCTGAACCTGAACCTAAACCTAAACCTGAACCTAAAATCCAAGCAAAAAAACAAACAAAAAAAACAGTGCATAAAAACGATACGAATCAAGCCACAACTCAAAAAAATGAATCGTCTCAAATTAATTCGTCCACTGGAGTGCAAGAGCAAACAACAAATCATGCATCTGTACCGGCTCAGCTCACGAACATCAGCCAGTTGACTTTTGAAGGTAGTCCCCCCGTGCCGCATTACCCAAAACAGGCCAGACTAAATGGTGAAGAAGGGCTTGTGGTGGTGCGTATCAGTATTGATCGTTGGGGTGCCGTTGAAAGAAGTCAAGTGTTCAAATCATCAGGTTTTGAGTTGCTCGACCATGCCGCACTAGATGCCACCACAAAAATTCGTTTTAAACCCTATCAAATCAATACCGTGTCACATCGTGTGATGGTTGATATTCCCTTTAACTTTATATTGAGCCCTTAAATGATGACGCATCAATCCATACTTTGGTCTACGCTTTGGAATCAAACCGATCTTGTTGGAAAATCATTACTGATTATTTTGATAGGTATGTCTTGTGTCACGTGGTATTTGATTATGTCCAAAACCGTCATGATCGTTCAAGCCAAACGCCACGCATCTAAGTTTTTAATCACGTTTTGGAATGCCACTTTGAATCGCCCCGGGTTTTGAGGAGGCATTATTTTCTGAGAGAATATTGTCATGAAAAAATCAAATACCTTTTCCCCCGAAGTCCGTGAGCGTGCTGTGCGAATGGTGCAAGAACATCGGGATGAAT
>CAMCYB010000056.1 GCA_945883615.1 Bordetella parapertussis
CATGCCTAAACGTTGGAACAATCGGTCAACTCGCAATTGGCAACCCATTAATGAAGTCTGGCTTAACCCACCAAAAGAGCACATCAATGAATCTATTAATTTAAAACAGGCAGCATGAAAGAACGGCCATCTTTGTTGACAACTACCGACTGAAGACAAACGTTTACCTTTCACGCTTGATATCAACCTTCAGCCTGACATCAACCCCAGCGACATTCCAAAACGTGTAGGCGATGCTGAGGTGGTTTGGGTTGACCACACTTTATTTTCTGTCGATATAGCAAAACAGTGCCCAAACCTGAAGCATGTAGTATTTATGGGTACAGGTGCTCGATCTTATATGAATATTGAGGCCTTAGCAGAGCTGGGTATACAAGTGTATTTGATCAAAAACTACGGCGATACTGCGGTAGCCGAATGCGCGTTTGGGTTGATGTGGGCATGCGCACGTAACCTGACATTTATGGACCGAGCCATGCGTCAGGGTCAATGGCAACGCAGCGAAGGCGTGCAATTAACCGGTAAAACCATCGGTTTAATTGGTTTTGGGGGTATTGGTGCTGAAATGGCTAGGATGTGTCTGGGTGCTGGGCTTAGGGTTTTGGCCTGGAACCGTTCGCCACGCAACGTCCCAAGTGTAACCTTTTTGCCGCTTGAGCAAGTTTTAGCGCAAAGCGATGTGATTTCTCTTCATTTGTTGCTTGATGACTCAACAAAAGGGTTTATAACGGGCGAGCGTTTAAATCAAATAAAAGCGGGCGCCATATTGCTTAATACGGCTCGTGGCGCGTTAATTGATGAATTAGCTTTAGTTGAAAGCCTTAAATCTGGTCATATTCGTCAAGCGGGTTTAGATGTTTTTACGGTCGAACCCTTGCCAATTGACCACCCATTTTTAAAGCTTGATAATATTACTCTTTCAGCTCATTCGGCGTTTCGCGTACCTGAAGCTAACCAACGGTTAGTCGATTTGGCAATAAATGTAACTGTTAATATTTTTGTTAGAAAATCAAAGTAGAATCACGAAATGTTGATAAACTTTAAACGTTTTTGCAGACTTTTGCCTAAGGCCTCGGTTTTGACTGCACTGATATTATCAGGGTGTATGGTTGGGCCAGATTTCAACCGTCCAGAGACTAAGCTTTCTTCTGAATGGCAGACCGAAAAGCCAGGTGAATTTACTGCAGCGGTTGAAGTGGTTCGAAACGCGCAAATTAATCCCGTTCGCTGGTGGGAAAGCTTTAATGACCCGACGTTAAATCGCTTGCTTGCGATTGCCGCAAAACAAAACTTAACCCTGCAGGTCGCTGCGTTGCGAGTTTACGAAACGCGAGCCCAGTTAGGCGTGTCTGAAGGCACCTTATTGCCTAACGTTAATTTGGCAGGAATGGTTCAGACCGAACGTTATGGCGGTTCGGGGGGTGATGGTATCTCCATACAAAGTATAAATGTTCGCAACGTCTTAATTAATGCCAGCTGGGAAATTGATTTTTGGGGTAAGTTTAGGCGGGGTATTGAAAGTTCCCAAGCTACTTACTTAGTTGCAGTCACTGCCTACTATTCTGCAGATGTTTCGTTGGCTGCTAATGTTGCGAACACATATATTAATATTCGTAATAATGAATCGTTGATTCAAGTCGCACTGACAAATTTAGCCCTTCAGGCTGAAAGCTTACGTATTGCTAAAGCGCGATACGAGGCGGGGGCAACTTCTTTGCTTGATTTAAGCCAAGCACAATCACAGTACGAGCAAACAAAGTCTGAAGTGCCCGGTTTAATTTCTTCGTTGCGTCAAGCTCAAAACGCAATGAGCGTTTTGCTGGGGCAGCCACCTCCATATTATGTTTTAGAGTTTGGTCAATCGCTTACTCAGCCTTCGCCGCCTAAGTCGCTCGATGTGGGTATTCCGCAAGATTTATTGCGCCGTCGCCCTGACGTGCTACAGGCTGAATATTTGGCAGCATCACGTTCTGCTCTTATTGGTGTGAGCGAAGCGGCTCTTTACCCTAGCTTTTCTTTGAGTGGTTATTTTGGTTTACAGTCTGGAAGTATTGACACGACCGATGGTACGTTCACCTGGAGCGGAAGTAACTCATCAATCGGCGCAAGCTTTCTATTTCCCGTTTTTTACCGAGGTACCCTGGTGCAACAGGTTAGGGTGCAAGACGCAATATTTCAACAAAGTATTTTGAATTATCAAAATGTTGTGTTGAATGCACAACGCGAAGTTCAAGATGCGCTGTCAGTCATTTCTACTTCACAAAGTTCTAGCACTGATTTGGCGCGAGCCGTTACGGCTGCGCAACAAGCCGCATCGCTTGCCCTTGAACGCTATATCAGTGGTCAAAACGACTACAACACGGTTATTGTGGCGCAACAAGCGCTTCAGCGTGTACAAAACGCTTCTGTACAGTCACAAACCAGTACGTTGTTGGGTTATGTGGCCGCATTTAAAAGCCTAGGGGGCGGTTGGTCTGGCGACATGACCTTACCTGTTTTACCTGCTGAAATGGTAGCAACCATGACCCAACGAACCGACTGGGGCGATGCCCTTTCAAGTACATCAGACCCCCGTATGGTCTCAACCAGTGAGCCCAAACCATGAGTATGCATATGCTTAAAATATTTTCAAAAAAGTGTTGTGTTGTCGCGCCCAGCGTTCTTAAGTCTGGGGCAGCAAAATCAAATCACGCTATGTCAGGTACATCATTATTTAATGCATCTGCAGCCGCTGCAAAACAGTGGTTGTCGAACCGCTTAAGTTTTTATCGTTTTTTGTCACTTATATCTATTGTGGGTTTGGCGGGTTTGATATCGGGTTGCGACAAACCTACCGTAGCGCAAAGGCCGCCTGCCGACGTAACGGTATCAGTACCCACCAAACAAAAAATTGCACAATACCTTACGTTTGATGGAACAGTGTCAGCCACGCAAGATGTCAATTTAGTTGCACGCGTACCGGGTTATTTAGACAAAATTTTGTTTAAAGATGGTGCCCAGGTCAAGAAAAACGATTTACTTTTTGTTATTGAACAAGAACAATATATTCAAGAAGTTAAATTAAATCAGGCTATTTATAATCAAGCTAAGATTGAGTTTGATCGGCAAACGAAACTTTTAAAACAAAATGCCACATCACAAGCTGCTGTAGATCAAGCGCTGTCTAATTTGCAACAAGCCTCAGCAAATTTAAAGCTGGCCCAGATAAATTTAAGCTATACCGAAGTGCGCGCACCCTTTGATGGTTGGATGGGGCGGCACTTAATTGATGTGGGTAATTATCTGCCCGCGGGGGCGACAGGCGTTAAGTTAGCGAACATTCAAACGTTGTCGCCAATATACGTATATTTTTCTCTAAATGAGTTAGAGGTTTTGCAATTTTTGCAAACCACTGCACAAGTCGCAAATCGTAAGTCTGGTGTTGACAAAAGCACGGTTTATGCAAAGCTGCAAACTGATGCAGCCTTCAAACACAAAGGGGTTTTAGATTTTGCAGCAAATCAACTCAACACGTCTACTGGCGCTTTACAAGTACGGGGTGAGTTTGTTAACGCCGATACCTCGCTTTTACCGGGTTTGTATGTCACCGTGTTAATGCTAAAAAGCGAGCCTAAAGAAGGTTTGTTGGTGTTAAACAGTGCGGTGTTGTCTGATCAGCTGGGTGACTACGTGTTTGTTGTGGGTGATGATAAAAAGGCCATTCGCAAAGATATTAAATTAGGGCAAACTTACGGGCCTTTGGTCGCAGTTGAGTCAGGTTTGATAGAAACTGACCAAGTAGTGATGAATGGCTTTATTACTTTAAGCCCGGGTCAAACTGTGAATGCATCGGCTGGCAAGTTGCCTGAGCCCATCATGCCTGCGCTTCAATAAAAACGGGCAACAATAATGCTTTCAAAAATATTCATTGAGCGCCCGATATTAAGTAACGTTATCGGCATCATTATTGTGCTGATTGGTGCAGTTTCAGTATTTGGTTTGCCGGTTTCGCAATACCCAAATATGACTCCCCCAACTATTCAGGTCACGACCAACTGGCCGGGTGCCAGTGGGCGTTTGATTCAAGAATTGGTGGCGAGCAACATTGAAACACAGGTCAATGGTGTTGATGGCATGTTGTACATGCAGTCATTTTCCACCGATGCAGGTACTTATTCATTAACCGTTACGTTTGCGGTGGGCACAGACCCTAATTTGGCACAGGTGAACGTTCAAAACCGTGTTGCCATTGCTCTGCCCTCGTTGCCTCAAGCTGTTCAAAAGCAGGGCGTCACCACTAAAACGCAATCAACCGCTATTTTGTTGTTTGTAACGGTCACGTCAAAAGATAACAGCCGTGACGCACTATTTTTAAGTAACTTTGCAAACTTGCAAATGCAAAATCGCTTAGCGCGTATTCCGGGTATTGCCGCAGCCAACGTGTTTGGCGTGGGTAATTACAGTATGCGTGTTTGGCTTGACCCAGCCAAAATGCAAAGTCGCAACCTGACACCCAACGTGGTGATGGAAGCCATTAACAAACAGAATGTTTTGCTCTCAGCGGGTCAAATTGGTGCCCCACCAGTACCCAGCGGCCAAGATTTTCAATATACGTTGAATGTCACAAGCGCCATGATTACCCCCGAGCAATTTGAAAGCATTGTGTTGAAGGCTGACAAAGACGGTGAATTCACACGCCTACGTGATGTGGCACGAGTTGAATTTGGCAGTCAAAATTACAACCAGTTTTTTGAATTAAACGAAAAGCCTGCCGGCGGTATTGCCATTTATCAAAACCCCGACGCGAATGCACTGAATGTAGCCCAAGCGGTGCGCGATGAAATGGCTATTATTGCTAAATCTTTTCCTGCTGACATTGAATGGACCATACCATTTGACACCACGACATTCGTTCAAGCATCAATTGACGAGGTTTACACCACGTTGTACGAAGCAGGCCTGCTGGTGCTGTTGGTCATTTTAGTATTCTTGCAAAATTGGCGTATGACCTTGGTACCCGCCGTAACCATTCCGGTCACGATTATTGGCGCGTTTGCCGGTATGGCAGCCTTAGGTTTTTCAATTAACTTACTGACCCTATTTGCGATTGTGGTGGTGATTGGTATTGTGGTCGACGATGCCATCGTCGTGGTTGAGGGGGTCGCTAAAAAAGTTGAAGCGGGTGCTAAACCCAAACAAGCAGCCATTGAAGCCATGACCGAATTGATGGCGCCTATTATTGGCATTACTTTAGTACTGATGTCAGTGTTTTTACCCGCAGCCTTTATTTCGGGCATTACGGGTGAAATGTATCGGCAATTTGCTTTGGTTATTGCGATTACAGCATTGCTGAGCGGTATTTGCGCCATTAGCTTAAGCCCTGCTCAAGCGGGTGAGTTTCTTAAAGCAAATAAACCGGGCGAAGTAAAAAAGAAAAACTTCTTCTTTGCTTGGTTTGATCGTGGTTTTGAAAAGGTCTCATCCAACTACGCCAAGCTTATGCATTTTTTCATGGAAAAACGCAATATTGTGGCGCTTGTCGGTTTAGTCATGATTGGTTTTTCTGTTTATGGGTTGGCACGGGTGCCCTCTGGTTTCATACCGACTGAAGACCAAGGTTACCTGCTCATGACAGTTGAGACGCCTAAGGCGGCTTCGCTTGAGCGTACTAAAAAATCAATGAACGAAATACGCGATATTGTTTTAAAAATACCTGGTGTTGATCGTATCGTTACAATTGGTGGAATCAGCGTTTTAAATAACAGTGCGCCACAGTCGAGTGCGGGGGTACAGTACGTTATTTTGAAACCCTGGAGCATTCGTGGCAAAGCTAAAGATGAAGATTTAAAGTCAATCTACACCGCAATGTCTGAAGCGTTGTCTAAAGTTCAAGATGCGAGCGCACGGGTTTTGTTGCCACCTGATATTCCAGGTTTAGGTATGTCGGGCGGTTTTTCTTTACAGCTGGTGCTCACTGATGGCAGCAATAGTTTTGAGAAGCTAGAAGCTGCAACCAATGAATTTATTGCCAATGCTCAAAAGTTACCCGAGATTATGGCTGCTTTTACGCCTTTTTCAAACACGGTGCCGCAGTACGAATTAACCTTCAATGTGGCACGTGCTGAAACCCTTGGGGTGAAGATCGGTGACGCTTATGAGGCGTTGCAAACCTATGTGGGTTCGTCTTACGTCAATCAATTTTTTAGATTTGGGCAAACCTACCAAGTGTATGTTCAGGCTGACGGCCCGTATCGCAATTCCATTGAAGACATCAGTCGCCTTTACGTCAAGAGCTCAACAGATGAAATGGTACCTTTAGGTTCGTTTGTTGACGTCAAAGAAATTTTTGGCCCACCGATTGCATCTCAGTACAACCTCTTTCCGACCGCTGCAGTGGTTGGTGCGGCTGCGGCCTCGGTCAGCTCTGGGCAGGCACTCAGTGCCTTGACACAGCTGGCAAAAGATACGCTACCAGAGGGTATTAGTTATTTATGGACAGGTTTATCTTATCAAGAGCAATTAGTGGGTAACACTCAGATTTTAGTTTTTGCCTTGTCAATTTTATTAGTCTATTTAGTTTTGGCGGGCCAATATGAATCGTGGGTATCGCCTTTTGCAGTGCTCAGCGCAGTACCGTTAGCTTTGTCTGGCATTGCGATTGCGCTGACATTGACGGGTCTTTCAAACAATATTTATGTGCAAATTGGGTTGCTACTCATGATTGCCCTATCTGCAAAAAACGCTATTTTGATCGTAGAAGTTGCGCTTGAAGCACATCATAAGTTGGGCATGAGTTTGGTTGATGCGGCTTTGCATGCTTCACATGAGCGTTTTAGACCGATTGTGATGACATCTATTGCCTTCATTTTAGGTGTGGTGCCTTTGTTAACGGCTTCAGGTGCCGGTGCGGCTTCGCGATTTTCAATTGGCATAACGGTATTTAGCGGCATGGTTGCCTCGACCTTATTTGCGGTCGCACTGGTGCCCATTTTCTTTGTAAAAATCATGGGTTTCTTTGAAAGTGAAACCGAGCCCTATGATGTTGATGCAAAAGAAGAACATTAAAGCGGTAGGCTGGTCAGAAAAAAGCTTTTATCTGTCTAGCCAAGTTGAAATCTGGCTGAGTCGTTCAACGGGGTCGTTGATAGCCATGATGGTGACTTTGTCTGCTGTGGTGAGCGGTAACAACATGGCCCATTGATTCGCAACCCAGCCCGCTTCATCTAAACGATAGGGCGCTTTGAGGGGTAATTGCTCAATCACGCCTTGGCGTTGAGATTGTGCAATTAAAGCCCCCAGCTTGTCTGCACAGCTTTGTAAGTTGGCAGGAATATCAATATGAGAGTCTTCAGGTAAAAACGTAGCATCAGCGTACCAAAGCCCAAGGCCTTCTTTGCGAGCATTGATTAAATTAAAGCGATGACCACCCCGACAATTAATTCGCAATAGGGCGGGGTGAATAATGTCAATAATATCTACCCACGCCAAACAGCCCAGCGAAAAGAGTGTTTCTTCATCGAAACCTGCTTTTTGCACTTCATTACCTTGCCGAATGGCCACAATACCAAAAGGTGTTTGTTCTGCATGGCACTTTTTAACAAGATGCAAGTACCGAACCTCAAAAATTTGTAAAGCCATGATTGAGTCTGGCAACAGAGGTGTTGAAAGTGGAAACAGTGGAATTCTTTGAGGTTGCAAGGCAGGGACACTCGTTTTAAGTCGTTAAAGAAAAGATGCGGCGTTTAAGTGAGTGAAAGGTCAGCCTGTCAGCGTATTTAATTTGAAAATAATACCAGTCAGATGGTAAATTTTTTTTAGAAAGACGGTGGTAAGGCGTTTCCTTGTACCCAAAGCCAAGTAAAACAAACAACTAAGATCATCTCATCATTAGAACAAGTGCAAGTAAACGTAAGGTGAAATCGTCTCGCGCTGAAGGGGTATTTGGGGCAAGTTGAGTTGAATTCACATCACCCGTAATCATGGGGGGTACCAAACGCTTGCCGCGCAAAGCGTAAATGATGATGGCCCCTATATGAACAATGATTAATGCAATCACTGCGTTGCTGAGCAATCGATGAAGGTTTGTTATGGTTTCTGCCGTCGCGTTACTGACATAGGCATTCAATGGCCCCTGCGTCATGATGTCGTCAGTTGAAAACAAGCCAGTGAAAGCCTGCGCGCCAATAACACCCAGCAACAATACAACAGACACGGCCCCAATCGCACTGTGACCCGCTTGCGCTGGGGTTGTATTTGAATTTTTCAAATAAGCTAAAACCCCTTTTGGGCCTTTAATAAACTGGCTAAAGCGTGCATAGCGAGAGCCAACAAAGCCCCAAATAATACGAAAAACAATGAGACACAATGCAGCCATACCAAATTTAATGTGCCATTCCATCCATAACCCGCCGACATTGACCATGATGATGGCTCCGAATACACAGATAGTGAGTGTCCAGTGAAATAAACGGGTAGGAAGGTCCCAAACTCGAATGCGTGTTTTTTGAACGAGGCTTGTACTCGGTGTTGAAGAGGGTTTCATAAAAAACTTTTTATTAATGTATTGAATTGCATATATACAAGTTGCGAAAAGCCATTTGTATTTCGTTTTTTGAGGCTTTCGTAATCATAGCCCAAACTGACCGATAAACTCAATTACGGTCAGTCAGAACGCCATCACGCAAAAATGATATAATTTAGGGCTGTAAATTGACAGTGGCGCATTAGCTCAGCCGGTTAGAGCGACGGAATCATAATCCGCAGGTCCCCTGTTCGAATCAGGGATGCGCCACCAAAATACACAATAAAATCAACAGTTTGCGTGATTTTTAAAGTTAGCGACACAGGCAGCATGTGAAAGACTGATTGAAGCCTTTTGACCTGCATGTCGATTTTATTGTTTGGGGTTGTTTTTAATCATCAAGCGACTACCACTAACAAAGAACAGCATTGACGTCTAAAACAACTTGCCCTCAAGGGTGAAGTGGATGGAGAAATCGGGTGTGGCCCAAAGTGGGGCTCCCAAGCGATCGTGATGCTCGAATCGCCAGGCGACGAGATTTTTTTGCCGCCACCTACAAAAAACCACCCCGACTTCGGTAATAAATCTCTAAAAAAACGACAGTCATCAACTGCTGCGACTAAACATGAACTCAATATCCCCCTCTATGACAATAGTTGTTCGGTCTTTTTAATTTCTTTTCTTAATCTTTTGGGGCGGTTTGAGTGAACTGACTATGCCAAACCCTTAGCGTTAGGTACTAATGATTGGCCGCGCGTGAAGATGAAGCCCAACGCTGCAGTGACTTTGAGAATTGTCGCAAAGCTCGAATTGCCTTCGCGAGAAAGGGCTAAGCACGAACGACTTATTTGTGTGTGGTGTCGTATTGACTATTGTGAAGACTTGCGTAAGAATCTTATCGTTTAAGAAAGGGTCTCATTATGCATGCGCGCGTCACACAACTAGAAGCAGTCATTTCAACCTTGGCTACTCGTGAAGACCTTGTACGGCTTGAAGTAACCCTTCATCGCGAGATCTCAAGTGTTCAACGTGAAGTCTCAAATATTCATCGTGACATCACGCATATTCATCAAACAGTGTCTGCCCAAACGTGGAAGATTCTGTCAACTTTGATTGCTACGTCAACGTTATTAGTGGGCGTCACGTACTACTTAGCTAAACATTTAGGGTAGGGGGCCTTTTGATTGATGTTGATGTTTCTAAGCATAAAAAATTTATCAAAAAAAATCTTACTACTTGGCTGAATCAAAAGTGATTTTCAACCGTTAGAATTTTGAATTGCATCAAAAATTTCATTAGACCTACTTTGAGACGAATTAGCTTGATGACTTTTTATCGTAGCGAGACCAAGTTAAGCCAATGATGCACACCCCAAAATAACCCATCATAATGTAGCGGCCATAAAAATCAGCGTTGGGGTAAACGCCAGCGTATTGCATGCCTAACCAACCGACTGCATAAGCCAATAAGATGATTATTAAAACAGCATCGGCAAGTGGTTTCGCTTTGACTGCGATCAAAAGAAAAAGCATGCCTGTTAGAAAATTTGAAATGCCAAATGCACTGAGCAATACCAACTGATCTTGCCCGTTGACACTAAGGTCTAGATGAGCAAAGGTGTTGTTTGCCCAATAAATGAAATAGGTATGTGCAGCCCCCCTAAAGAGGTCAACTAAGCCCAGAAAAAATAAAAACCCGGACGATATGCGCCCAGCATTCGGAAATGATTGAAACATTGCCACATTCCTTTGAGTCATGTGTTTTTATAAGTTGCCTTGATATATATAAATATAATGCATGACCCAATTTAAGGGTTCGAAGTGCCTTTGACTGTATAGCGTTTGTTCAGGGTCATCAAGCACCAAGACGCGACCATTTGGTTTGGCTAATTCTCAACCAAATTCATGAGCAGTCATGACTCGATCAGCAACGGAGGCGGTTAGTTTTATAGCCTCAGCCAACGGCCGGTTATAACAAAAGTAGACTGCCAGCTGCTGGGTAACTTTGGCTGCAAGGCGCAGTTCTTGCAGAGCCAGTTGGGTCTTGCCCGAGCCAGCTGTGCTATGAACATGCAGTTGATGCTGCAAGAGTGTCAGGCGTGCGGCCCACGTGGCTGAGCCCCCAGATTACGGTTAATTTGTGTTGTGACAGACTTACCTACCTGATTGGCATAGTCGACCAAAATATCTTGATTATGGGTATAAAAAGGTACGCAACTCACCGTGATGCTCAATCGTGTTGACCAAGCTATCGTCAATATCGTCTGGTATGAGCCGAGCCATTTAATTTCCTTAATGAACGCCGTCAAACCAAAAAGTACTTATTTCAAATAGTCTTACGTCATGATACTGCTTGGAATAAATGATAACGGTAACCAAACACTAATATTGGGTAACAACGCCCATTCAGCTAACCCCGCATTCATGTCAATTACCTGCCTACACCCAAGCACATGGCGGTGGTGATTACGTTGTGTTGGGTGTAAAAGGTTTGCACAGTAATTTCACTTCAATCGCTCCAAAAGTTTAAAAAAAGAAATTAAAAGACTATAAAAATAGTGTGCTCGAGGGCGAGCATCAACATCGCTTGTTGAGGTGTAACAGTAGCAAAGCCCCCTCTGTCACAATAGTTGTCCGGTCTTTTAATTTCTTTTCTTAATCTTTTGGGGCGGTTGGAGTGAAGTTGCTATGCCAACCTACAGCACTGAATTTAAAGACAACATCGTTCGTAAAATGATGCCCCCTAATAGCCAAAGCG
>CAMCYB010000057.1 GCA_945883615.1 Bordetella parapertussis
GCCGCGTTTGCTTACGCTTGGCATCGAATTCAATATCAGAAAAGCTCAATTGGGGCATGATCGTGATCGAAAAATTTGCGATACTAATCAGACAATTAACCGCGTCCCGAGTTCTCTGAATTCGGGGACTTTTTCAGAGTTTCCCTAGCCTAATTTTAAATCTTTACCTTTTTTAGACTTTATTTTTAGACTTTTTTTTAGTCATCTTTCAATTCAACCACTCAACCTTAGTATTTGAGTGGTTTTTTCTTTTGCGCGCTAACCCTCATACAATAGACAAATACTCATTTGATGGTGTTTCGTTCAACTATGACCATTTTTCGTTCAGACTACCAACTCTACCCCTTCAACATATCTGAAGTGCACCTTTCATTTGATTTAGACCCGGGTTCAACGCACGTCGTGTCAACTCTCAAAGTCAGCGTAAAACCAGAGTCTCTTGGGGCAGATTTAGTTTTAAATGGTGAGGGTCTAACGCTTGAAAGCCTTTTGGTTGACGGTCAAATCTGGCCCAAAACGCATTATGTGCATGACGACAAACACCTCGTCATCAAAAACTTACCCCCTTCATGTGAGTTAACACTCACCTCTGTGTGCCAACCCGAACAAAATGCAAGCCTAATGGGTTTATACATTTCGGGCCAACATTTTTTTACACAATGTGAAGCGCAAGGGTTCAGACGTATCACTTGGTTTGCCGACCGGCCTGATGTCATGTCGGTTTACACGGTGTCTATTCAAGCCAGTCAGGCCCAATACCCTGTCTTATTATCAAACGGCAACCTCATTTCAACTCGCTCATTACCTGATGGCAAGCAAGAATGCGTATGGCATGACCCCTTTCCTAAGCCCTGTTATTTATTTGCATTGGTTGCCGGTCAATTTGATTGTCGCGAAAAGCATGTGCAAACCCAAAGTGGGCGTGACGTACTACTACAAATTTATAGCGACGTAGGCACTTTAAATCAAACCGAATGGGCGATGCAAAGCCTTGTGCAATCTCTTCAATGGGACGAGCAGCGATACAACCTAGAACTTGACCTTGAACGCTTTATGATTGTTGCAGCGCGCGATTTCAATATGGGTGCGATGGAAAATAAAGGCTTAAATATTTTTAATGCCGCATACGTTTTAGCCGATGCTCAAACCGCAACAGACAGTAGCTTTTCGGCAGTACAGGCCGTTATCGGTCACGAGTATTTTCATAACTGGACAGGTAATCGCGTGACATGCCGCGATTGGTTTGATTTAAGCCTTAAAGAAGGTCTCACTGTTTTTCGTGATCAGTCTTTTACGGCAGACATGATGGCACATGAGCTAACAGATCAAGCGGCTGCCAGCGCTCGGGCTATTAAACGAATTGATGATGTGATTACGTTACGTGCAGTTCAGTTTCCTGAAGACAATGGGCCTATGGCTCACCCAATCAGGCCTGAAAGCTACCAAGAAATTAGTAATTTTTATACGGCAACGGTTTACGAGAAAGGCTCAGAAGTGATTCGCATGATTCACACCTTGCTCGGCGAAGACACCTTTCAATTAGGTATGCGCACTTACTTTCAACGTCATGATGGTCAAGCGGTGACCTGTGATGACTTTTTGAATGCCATGGAATGGGCATGGCAACAAGAAAACCCTGAACACAATTTAAAGGTGTTCAGGCGTTGGTATAGCCAAGCGGGCACCCCAACCGTCAAGGTCGACATTAACATGCACAGTGAAGGGTCAGGTTGCTTGATGACCTTGTCACAACACTGTGCACCGATTGGTGTTGAGCGTGAAGCAGGCTTAGTTAAGCAGCCCTTTCACATACCCTTTGCAATAGGTTTTGTTAATGAAAAAGGTCAGTCTATTGCTCTGCATGCCAAACCCATTGACGCCCAAGCGCAACATGGCGCGTTAAATGACGTTAAACCTGGCAAATCGTTACTATTGAACTTACTTGAGGCAGAGCAAAGCTGGGAAGTATTAGGTCTTGAACCGGGTGCCGTGCCATCATTATTACGAGGCTTTTCTGCCCCAGTTCGGGTTGAATCAAATATCAGCCAAAATGATTTAACGCACTTAGCCCAATATGATGACAATGCTTTTGTTCGCTGGGAATCAACCCAATCACTTATAGCGCAACATTTACTAAAATCAGCCCAACATTGGCGCACCCATGCAACCACGATTGCTCCGTCACACGAATTACTAAATCTGCTTAAGGCACAATTAAATGATACCCATATTGACGCAGGCTACATGACGCGTTTAATTGGCCTACCGAGCGATAAGTATTTACTTGAATGCATGTCGCGTATGGATCCGTTATCAATCGCGCATGCACGACTGAATTATCAAAAAACACTGGGTTTAAAACTGGCCGACACCTTATTCGCTGCAATTGAAAGAGTCGCCGTGGCAAAACCTTACCAACCTAACCCCCAACAGTCAAGTCAACGTGCATTCACTCATGTAGCACTAAACTGGTTATGCTGTGCCGATAACATTGAGGCGATTAACTTAACCACCACTCGTTATGAACAGGCTGACAATCTGACAGACCGTATGGGTGCGATGGCAGCACTTTCAATGAGTACACAGCATAGTCATTACGCAGATACCCTGACAGATTTTTATGAATCTTGGCAACATGAAGCGTTGGTCATTGATAAGTGGTTTGCGCTACAAGCAGTCAACCCCAGTGCAACCAGCGCGACTATTCAAGGCATGATGCAACACCCCGCATTTAATTTGCGAAACCCAAATCGTGCGCGTTCCGTTATCTTTCAGTTTTGTAGCAATAACCCTTTTGGCTTTCATCAAGAAGATGCCACAGGCTATGATTTCTGGGCGCATCAAGTCATTGCAATTGATGCCTTTAACCCTGAAATAGCTGCCCGGCTTGCTCGTGTGCCTGACCATTGGGCAAGGCATATTGAGCCCGCCCAATCTGCAATGAAAATTGCACTACAAAAAGTACACGCACATCATGGGTTATCTAACAATACACTTGAAATTATTTCTAAATCACTCACACTTTAAAATTTAATTTAGCGAATCGAGCTTATCAAATCATGAAAAGAAAAACACTGACTCAGTACCTTGTCGAGCAGCAAAGATCGGCCAACGCCTTGCATGCTGAATTAAGGCTACTAATAGAAATCGTTTCACGTGCATGCAAAACCATTAGTCACTCTGTCAGCAAAGGCGCCTTAGGTGGTGTACTGGGTAGTCTTGAAAGTGAAAACGTACAAGGTGAAGTTCAAAAGAAACTTGACGTTATTTCAAACGAAGTTTTACTTGAAGCCAACGAGTGGGGGGGGCATTTAGCTGCCATGGCCTCTGAAGAAATGGAAACCATTCACCTCATTCCGAACCGCTACCCAAAAGGGGAATACTTGCTTTTATTTGACCCTTTAGATGGTTCATCAAACATCGACGTAAACGTGTCGATCGGTACTATTTTTTCAGTCTTAAAAGCACCGGCTTCCGCCTCGGGTCGTGACATAAATGAAAGTGACTTTTTACAACCTGGTCACGCCCAAGTTGCCGCAGGTTATGCCATTTACGGGCCACAAACCATGTTGGTTTTAACCATTGGTCAAGGTGTCGTGGGTTTCACCCTTGATCGTGAAATGGGCTCGTGGGTGCTTACCCATGAAAAACTCACCATTCCTGACGATACAAAAGAATTTTCAATCAACATGTCTAATATGCGTCATTGGGCACCACCCATGAAGCGCTACATACAAGAGTTTTTAGACGGTGCTGCAGGTGAGCGTGAAAAAAACTTCAATATGCGCTGGATCGCCTCAATGGTTGCCGATGTGCATCGCCTTATAACCCGTGGTGGTGTTTTTATGTACCCATGGGACGATCGCGAACCCAACAAACCTGGCAAACTACGTTTAATGTATGAAGCTAACCCCATGAGTATGCTCGTTGAACAGGCCGGCGGCATGGCCACCAATGGGTCACAACGCATTCTTGACATCATGCCCAGTGCACTTCATGAACGTGTCAGCGTGATCTTAGGCTCAAAGAATGAAGTGGCCCGCGTGACGAAATATCACCTTGACGCAACGACATGATCATCATAAAACTGAGATAAAGCTGAGATAAAACGTGTCAGCAAATAAAGGCTACACACATTTTATTTCGCATGCTTGAGCGTTATTGGCATAATCGGCGACTTATTCTTTTTGCAAGGTCTCATTCATGAACATTGAGTACGTCGGTTATTTGGCAGCCATCTTAACGTCGGCCTCTTTTTTTGTGCAGGCCATGAAATCTTTCAAGACTCGTGATTTGTCTGGCATTTCACTGGGCATGTACGCCATGTTCACCCTAGGGGTGATTTTTTGGCTGGTTTACGGCATCTTAATTGAAAAGTGGCCACTTATTTTGACCAACTTGTTTACTTTAGCTTTTGCAGCAAGTGTGTTGATACTCAAAATTCGCCAAGTCTTGCAAACCAAAGCCACCCTGCGCACGTAAAAAATACCTTACAAGCAAACCCAAGCGCACACTGCCACCTTAATACTAGAAATTTAGGTGGCAATGTTTAAGTGGCATTGTTTAAGTGGCATTGTTTAAGTGGCAATGTTTTTAGTGGCAGTGTTTAGATAGCAATTTATTCGGTTTAAACGTCAAAATTGCATGACTAAAATGCACGTCATACTCACTCTAAGTTAAAAACAGTCGCACCCATTGTCTGACGCGCCGCTAAGGCAGCGTGTGCCTGAGGGGCTTGATCTAAGCTGTAACGCTGCTCAATTGAGACTTTAATCTTTTTCTTTAAGATCAAACCAAATAGTTCATCAGCAGCGGCTTGAAGTTTCTCTGGGGTGTTGACGTGTGTTGCCACGGTCGGACGCGTAACAAACAAAGAACCTTTAACAGCCAAAATACCCAGGTTAACGTTTTCAACTTGGCCTGAAGCATTACCAAAACTTACCATCAAGCCACGGGGCTCTATGCAATCTAACGAGCTTTCCCATGTATCTTTACCCACGCCGTCATACACGACAGGTACTTTTTTGCCATGAGTGAGTTCAAGCACCCGCTCAACAATATTTTCTTTACTGTAATCAATGGTTTCCCATGCGCCATGTTGCTTAGCTACGGCTGCTTTTTCAGGTGAAGACACTGTACCAATTAATTTGACACCTAATGCACGCGCCCATTGGCAGGCAATCAGGCCGACACCACCCGCGGCAGCGTGAAATAGAATTTTTTCATGGCCTTGCAAACGGTAGGTTTGGCGGAATAAATACTGAACCGTTAAACCTTTAAGCATCACTGCTGCGGCATCTTCATAGGAAATTTTATTGGGTAACTTGACCAAATTATTTTGTGGCACATTACGAATATAGGCATATGCACCAATTGGGCTTTGACCATACGCAACCCGATCGCCCACTTTAAAACGCTTAACTTCTTTACCCACTGCAATGACTTCACCCGCACCTTCAAAACCTAAACCATGCGGAAGCGGTGAGTTGTAAAGCCCTGTTCTAAAGTAAATATCAATAAAATTTAAGCCGACAGCATATTGGCGCACAGTGACTTCATGCTCGGCCGGAGGGGCAACAGCCACCTCAACCATAGTCATGACATTGGCATCGCCGTGCTGCTCGATACGAATGGCTTTAGTGAGCATATTCATAGGTTATTCCCCTAAGTTAAACGGTTAAAAAAGAGTCGATTTGATGTTATTGCAACAAACGCTCAGTGTATCGCTTGGCGCGCTAAAATAGCGTTTTAATGAAGGTTTAAAAAAATTATGGCAGGACACAGCAAATGGGCCAATATTCAGCATCGTAAAAGGCGGCAAGACGCCAAACGTGGCAAATTATGGACCAAAATCATTAGAGAGTTAACCGTCGCAGCACGTGCTGGTGGGGGTGACCCTGATGCAAACCCCAGACTTCGACTGGTTTGGGACAAAGCGATGAGCGCCAATATGCCCAAAGACAATGTGCAACGAGCCATTGCTCGCGGCGTAGGCGGCGCTGATGGTGATAATTATGACGAAATTCGTTACGAAGGTTATGGCCCAAATGGCGCTGCAGTTATTGTTGACTGCATGACCGATAACCGTACCCGAACCGTAGCTGATGTTCGCCACGCCTTCACAAAAAATGGCGGCAACATGGGCCAAGAAGGTTCGGTGGCTTTCACCTTTCAGCACTGCGGCCAGTTCTTATTTGCACCGGGCACGTCTGAAGACAAAGTCATGGAAGCTGCTCTCGAAGCGGGCGCTGATGATGTGATCACCGACGACGAGGGTGTTATTGAAGTGCTTTGCCAACCGACACAATTTAGTGTTGTTCAAGCCGCCATTAAAGCAGCGGGCCTCACACCTGAAATGGCTGATGTCATTATGAAGCCTCAAGTTGAAATTTCCTTAACAGGTGATGACAGTGTGCGCATGCAAAAGTTACTTGACACGCTCGATTCGCTTGATGACGTGCAAGAGGTTTACACCAACGCCGTTTTTCCAGATTCAGAAGGTTAAAGAATGAAATTGTTAGTTATTGGTTCAGGTGGTCGTGAACACGCCATGGTTTGGAAATTACAGTCCTCGCCAGCAGTCACACATATTTACGTGGCGCCCGGCAACGGTGGCACAGCTCAAATGCAAGGTGTTACCAATATTGCTATTGAAGACCCACACGATCTACGAGATTTTGCGCAAGCACACAAAATTGATTTGACAATTGTCGGCCCCGAAGCACCCTTAGCTAAGGGTGTTGTCGATATTTTTAGATCTTCTGAATTACGTATTTTTGGACCGACTCAGGCGGCGGCTCAGCTTGAAAGCTCAAAAGATTTTGCAAAGCAGTTCATGCAGCGTCATGGCATTCCTACGGCAGCCTATCAAACCTTTACCGATGCACAATTAGCGCATCAATATATCGATGCACAAGGTGCACCCATTGTTATCAAGGCAGACGGCTTAGCAGCTGGTAAAGGTGTTGTGGTCGCTACGTCCCTTGAGGAAGCCCATGCTGCGGTTCAATCTATGTTGGGTGACGCCAAACTCGGTCAGGCGGGTGCACGCGTTGTGATTGAATCTTGCCTGATGGGTGAGGAAGCAAGCTTTATTGTTATTTGTGACGGTAAACATATTGTTGCACTCGCCACCAGTCAAGACCATAAACGCTTAAAAGACGGTGACAAAGGACCCAACACCGGCGGTATGGGGGCATATTCACCTGCGCCAGTTGTGTCGCCTTTGATACACGAGCGTTTAATGAAAGAAGTGATTGAGCCCACTATTGAAGGTATGCATAATGATGGCATACCTTTTCAGGGGTTTTTATATGCCGGCATCATGATTGGCGAAGGCCCAGATGCAACAAGACCGCTTGGCGTGCTTGAATTTAACTGTCGCTTAGGTGACCCTGAAACACAACCCATCTTGATGCGCTTTCAAAGTGATCTGGTCTCGTTATTTATGCATGCAACTAACGGCTCATTGAACCAAGCTGACGTGTTATGGGACGCTCGGCCAGCAATTGGTATTGTTATGGCAAGTAGCGGTTACCCAGAGCAAACCATAACGGGCGATGTCATCACCAACATACCCGCACCGAAAGATGATTGTGTCGTGTTTCATGCCGGTACAGGCTTTAACGACTCGGTCACGCTAACCGCAGGTGGCCGCGTTTTGTGTGTTACGGCCCTAGGCGAAGATTTAGCTCAAGCTCGAACCAGAGCCTATGCAGCCGTTGACCAAATTAAATTTGAAGGCGCACAATTTCGGCGAGATATTGGCTGGCGTGCGCTCAATTCACAAAATTAATAGCGCTGGAACATTGATCATGAAAAAAACACTACCTATTGACTCAGCGCATCAGTACTTTTTGAGTCTTCAAGAAAAAATTGTCTCAACACTAGAAAAAGCTGAGGGCCAACCGTTTGGTGAAGATATTTGGGTGCGTGAAGAAGGTGGGGGGGGTATTTCGCGCTTTATTGAAGGCGGTGATCTTTTTGAGCGTGCGGGCGTTCTGTTTAGTCATGTGAAGGGATCTACCCTGCCCCCTTCAGCCACGGCACGTAAACCTGAAATGGCGGGGCGTCGCTGGGAAGCCATGGGCGTATCATTGGTTTTGCACCCGCGTAACCCATACATTCCAACCGTTCACATGAATGTACGGCTGTTCGTCGCTTTTGCACCAGACAATACGACCCAAGATGTATTTTGGTTTGGCTGCGGTTTAGATTTAACACCCTACTATGCCTTTGAAGAAGATGCGAAACATTTTCATCAGGTGTGCCATGATTCACTTGCACCTTTTGGTGAAGACCATTATGGTCAGTATAAAAAATGGTGTGATGAATACTTCTATCTTAAACATCGTAAAGAAACCCGCGGTATTGGCGGTGTATTTTTTGATGATGTGAGCGAACCTGATTTTGCAACAGCTTTTAACATGACACAATCTGTTGGAAATTGTTTTCTTCAAGCCTACATGCCCATTGTCGAGCGACGTTATCTAACACCGTACGATCAACGCGAGCGTGACTTTCAAGCCTATCGAAGGGGCCGTTACGTTGAGTTTAATTTAGTTTTTGATCGTGGCACACTTTTTGGTTTACAGTCTGGTGGCCGCACAGAATCAATACTTTTATCTATGCCGCCCTTAGCCACATGGCGCTACGATTGGCAGGCCTCTGATGGCACAGAAGAAGCCAAATTACAACAATACTTGCGAGCACGCGATTGGCTCAAATAAATCAACACATACAACCTGCCAGCATTTCTCTTCATGCTGGGCAGCGCATTGGTCTGTTGGGCGGGTCATTTGACCCTATTCATGTTGCGCACATTCAACTGGCATGTGCAGCTAGAGATCTTTTAAATTTAGACTCTGTGACATTAATTCCCGCAAGTCAACCCTGGCAACGTGATGACTTGAAAGTTAATGGGCAACAGCGGCTTGAAATGGTTAAGCTCGCGATTACTGATAAACCTAAATTATCTGTCAACTCCCTTGAAATTGACCG
This sequence comes from Bordetella parapertussis, assembly GCA_945883615.1. Taxonomy (GTDB): domain Bacteria; phylum Pseudomonadota; class Gammaproteobacteria; order Burkholderiales; family Burkholderiaceae_B; genus Algicoccus; species Algicoccus parapertussis_A. Next base: position 9,001 of record CAMCYB010000057.1, read on the forward strand.
GGTTGGCCCCACTTATACAATTGACACAATCCTTTTACTCGACCCTAAGCCAAGTTACTTTTGGCTTTTAGGGGCTGATCAACTCAATAATTTTTGCACCTGGCACAAATGGGCCGATATTGCAGAACGCCTAACATTAGTGGTTGCGCAAAGGCCCCAATCGCCCTTGTGTATTCCCAGCCCATTGCAAGATCGAATCAATCAAGGTCGTGCTGCATTAGAAGTACTTCCTTTTGAACCTTTAGCAGTTTCATCTCGCGACATTCGTCAACGTTTAGCTTCTGATCAATCAGTAGACTTGCTACTAGACAAACAAGTGATTCAGTATATTAAAGCGCACAATCTTTATCGTGCGAATTCGGAGAAATAATGGATATTACTAAGCAACAAAGGGCTATCGTAGACGCACTCGAAGACGTCAAAGCTCAAGATATTAAAGTGTTTAATACCACTCACCTTACCGGTTTATTTGATCGTGTCATTATTGCTTCAGGTACTTCAAATCGTCAAACACGCGGCTTAGCCTCGAGCGTTGAAGATAAAGCCCGTGAAATAGGTTTGCAAGTGATAGCGACTGAAGGTGAAGAAACCGGTGAGTGGGTATTGGTTGATATTGGCGATATTGTCGTGCACATTATGCAACCTGCAATTCGTACTTATTACAACCTTGAAGAAATTTGGGGTGATAAACCTGTGCATATGAAACTCGCTGCAGAGTCTAAACGTGTTCCGCTACCGCAAATGCAGCACCCATCTTTTGAAGATGAATGAAAATAGTCATTGCTTCAGTTGCTCAAAAAGTACCTTACTGGGTCGTTGATGGGTGGGAAGAATACATTAAACGTCTTCCCAGCGACTGGTCAATTGAGTTAAAAGATATAAAACCTGAGCCGCGTACACTAGGTAAAACACCCGCTCAAATGATGCTTGCAGAAGCACAGCGCATTGAGCAAGCACTAAGCCAAATCAGTGGTGTCAGAATAGCTCTCGATGAGCACGGGCAGAACTTAACCACCACTCAATTTAGTCAAATTTTGTCTGTTGAATCAATAGAATCTAAAACGATTGTATTAATTATCGGTGGGCCTGACGGGCTAGACCCAACATTCAAAGCTAAATGTCAACGCTTGATACGCATTTCAAGCATGACACTACCGCATGCATTAGTACGCGTATTACTTGCAGAGCAACGTAAGCGTCCAGCGAACACATATTGCCAGAACGCATGATTTTGATTTCGGTTAAGCAGCAACAACTTCAGGTTGCCAGCGATGTGGCAATAGTTCTTCGATCTGACTGGCTTTCTGCGTGGGCAGTCGAGTCAGTACATCTTTGATGT
>CAMCYB010000058.1 GCA_945883615.1 Bordetella parapertussis
AGGTTGCCCAAAGCGATGGGTATTCATCCCGATGTTCTTGCACCATTCGCACAGCACGCTCACGGACTTCGGGGGAAAAGGTATTTGATTTTTTCATGACAATATTCTCTCAGAAAATAATGCCTCCTCAAAACCCGGGGCGATTCAACAGTTTTTTCAACACCCAGCGTCGCGTAATAGTCAGGAAACTTCATGAATGATTCCACTTTAAGATGATTATTATTTTAGTCGTAATCATTAGTCATCACTAACCATCATTAACCCTATTTATTTAGGTTGCACATTTAACTTAATGGTAGGTCATGATCTCTCGATTTTGCTGCTTGTATAATTTACAACATTAATAATTTTAGTCACCCGACAAACTGATTGTCTCGCGCATATTGTTTGGTCGCCTTTAAATTTACTTCAATCAATAGGTCATATTTATGTCAATTTCCCTCTACGAACCAACCGTACCCGTTTTTAAGCAAATGTTATTGGCACTGAGTGATGTGCTTAAAAAAGCAGAAGACCAAGCACAAGAGCGCAAGTATGACCCGGCCACTTTGTTACAAGCCCGTTTATTTCCCGACATGTTTGCGCTCGTTCGTCAAGTGCAAATCGCGTGCGACTTTGCTAAGAGCATTTCGGCTCGACTTGCTGGTATTGAAGTCGAACAATACGAAGACACCGAACAAAGCTTTGCTGAACTACAAGATCGTATCGCTAAAACTGTTGCCATTCTTGATGCCATGACGGCTAAACAATTTGAAAATAGCGCGCATAAAACGATTGTTTTACGCCCAGGTACGCCAAAAGAAAAAACACTCACTGGCCAAGATTATGCATTACGTTACGGTTTGCCCCAGTTCTTTTTTCACTACACAACTGCCTACAACATACTGCGCCACAACGGCATTGAAATAGGTAAGAAAGATTATATGGGTGCGTATTAACGATATGTTTACGTCATGGTTGCGTTGTCGCGCGTGTTAAAGATGAGCACGGCAATCACGGCTGAAAGCCCGAAAGCCAACAGAAAATTTTCAGAAAACTGTTGGTCGATCACGGCTTGAACAACTGCTGTACGATCTTCAGTCATGTTTAATATATGCAAGGCTGATGTTTGGTTCCACTCTAGTGATTGCTGAAAGAGCACAACCCCCACTAGAGTGCCAAAATTAAAAACCACCGACAATAAACCACCGGCCTCGCCGCGCATCGTGTTGGGCACGCTTGTCATGATGAGCCGGTTACCCGGTGCGAAATTAAGCCCCGTGCTTATACCAAAAAGCAACACGAAAAACCCCGCAAACCAGATGTTATGAAACTGACTGATGGGCGAGTAAATTAAACATGTGATGGCAGTCAGTGTCGCAGCGGCAAGAATAACCCGACGCGAACCCCACTGATCTGACAATTGACCCGCTTTGTAGCTAACTGGGGCATAAGCAATGGGGTAGGCTAACAACAAAGCGCTCGTCAAGAGAATACCAAACCCACAGGCCACTTCCAAATAAAAAGGAAGTGTAAAACGCACCCCACCCACCAAAGCCGCAAAGACAAACATGGCAACCCAGGCAAGCACCATCGACTTTGAATGAAACAGTGCCCTTGGAAAAAGTACCTGACCTCGACGAGCGAACCACCACAGTGCCAGTACAGTGATAAAAATTCCCACTAGGGCTGATGTAATAGATGTTGAAAGCCAACCCAACGCCGCACCAAAACCAAACACAAACACTGCCGCTGTCATAGCAAATGTGAATAGACCTATGATTGGCCAATTAATCGGTTTATTGCAGATTAAAGTCTGATGTGAGGCATTTGGAATGACTCGCCACGCGAACCAAGTCAGAAACAAAAACAGGGGTAACGTAGCCAAAAACAACCATTGCCAAGCCAAATAGTGAGACAACAAGCCACCGACGGGTACGCCTGTCATCATGCCCACGCCTGCACCAAGCGACTGCACGCCGTACCCCCAGCCGGTTCTGGTTTGGCTCACCCAAGTTGGCATCATGGCATAACCTGTTGCGACCATGGCACCACACCCTGCCCCCTGAATCAGTCGCCCGAAATAAAGCCATTCAATGTTGGTGGCCAGACCGCAAAGTAGGGTTCCGACTGCCCCCACGATACACCCGGCTAGGCTAACGGTTCGCAAACCCAACCGATCAGCCAGTTTACCCGCAGGAACAAAGACAGCCGTAGCGGCAATTAAGTAAAGTATAAGCACCCAAGATATGCTGCTGATAGAGACATTTAATTCGCGTGCCATATCTGGTAAAGCAATGACCATCAGCATGGCATCAAACTGAAACGTGAACGCCATGAAGGCAATACAAAGCACGATAGGCTTTTCACGAACCAAAATAGTTGGTTTATCGCGTGGATTAATCACTTGGGTTTCAATCAGCTAGCGTAACAATGATTTGCTCGTCTGGCAGGGCAACCTCATTAAAACTGGGTAATTCAATGGTGCGCCCGCCAAAGCACACATAACTCGCCTCACTCATAAATATCGACACGACGCCTGGCTCTGTTGTGATTGAAACAGGTAAATGCTCGAGCAAAACATGTAGCAGTAAGGCCTTGTCTCGGTCGCTACCCGTGCCAAAACGTAAGGTTTCGTCTGGCATGGCGATGCGGTTTTTGTCTTTAAACACAGACTCAAACCCCACTAACCCGCGCACGATAGCGACAGCCTGTTCAACAGTCGACAAAGTCTTTGCAAGCGCTTTGCTGTTGGGCTGTTCGCGTGCCGCTTTAAGATAAATTGAAGGGTTCTTTACGTTGAGTGTGCGGAATGAAGACAGCACCGCCTCACACGCAGGGTCTTCACTCTCTAGTAACCGCTTCTGAACGACACCTATGTTTTGACTACTTAATAAAGATCGCAAATAGGGTGCCAGCGGGTCTTCAGGCATAGGTACTTTGGGTCGGTTCAAACCAACTTGCAACTGTTGCAACCTTACGCCAAACAGTTCGTCCATTTTTTGAACGATTTCTGTCATGTGTGCTTCAACAATGTTTGTCTGACCTGTCGAGAGGTCAAATGTACCTGCCACAGATATGATACGACCCATATCGTTCATGACTTGATTGAACGCCCATTGCGCGTCACCGCCTGCTTTTTCTTGAACTCTGTTTTGCCAATCTTGCGCAAAATAAAGTGTGTTTTTGCCATAAAACCACCAGGGTGTGCCGTCTTGGTTCCAACCGAATGCAGTCGTGTGATTAGGGCTGGTTAAGGCCACAACGTTTTTAACTGTGCCGGCAGGTAACGTCATGACCAGTGCGGCAAATATTGCCGTTTCATCGACGCAAGAAGTTAACCCAAGGGGGGCCGACTGCCCCCTTCCAAGCAACTTACGGTTGGCTCGAACCAAATCATAATTACTATAAAAATAAGCGGGAAAGCGCCCGGCTTGAATGCGTTCAAGTGAGGGGCGAAGCGCCTCTTCAGGACTGAACCCATTGGTGATGCACCATTCTAAATAGCTCTTGATTTGAAGTAACGCCGCATCAATTTCTTTTCCACCTAATCGGGCTCGCTCAGCATCGAGGTCTAACTCGCCATAAATATTTTTCACTTCTGAAATATGCAAATGCGTGAAACTGCGATTGATTTGCAGTTGTATCGCTTTGATGAGTGTTGAGGGCTCTACAGCATTTTGCCCATGCTCAGTGATCACTCGATTTTGTATTTTTTCTGATAAATGCCACAACTCAGAAGACAAAAGATTTCCCAACACCAGATAAAGCAAAATATTCGAATGGGTATAGGCGTCAAATATATTGGGTGCAACAGTCTTTTGCGCGAACGATTCGAAAGTCATTAAAAGCCAACGGGGAAATAAACCCCTAGTTAAAGTTTGCAGTCGCTGATGTTAAAGCGTTAAGCGTCATATTTGAGATTTTATCTTAGAGTAAAGTGATGATTTCATTAATGTTAAAGCTGGGTGCTGTATAACTAGAAGCAAGTGATGGCGTGCCCGTCACGCGAAACGACAATGTATTATACCTTCATTAGGGGTTCAAAGTGACTTTTCCATACGACGACGATTATTACGAAGGTAATGAGTCAAAAAATGAACGCTTTGAACAAGTGCTTGCCCGAGCATTAGCTAACCCAGCTCGTCGTGGCATATTAAAGGGTGGTTTGGGCTTGGTATCATTATTGAGCTTACCTGCTGCCTCGTGGGCTACTGAGCTATCGCCGTTGCCTGCTGCGGGTCAAGCTTCCCAAAACTTAGGTTTCAACGCAACAGCCAAAAGCCTTGCTGATCAAGTCATTGTGCCTGAAGGTTATGTCGTCAAAGTTTTGCATGCAACAGGTGACCCGATTGATCAAACCGTACCCGCATACAGTAACGCTGGAACAGAAACAGACGACTGGTCTCACCGAATCGGGGATCATCATGACGGTATGGAAATCTTTTATATCGATGCCAAAGGCCGTTACTCACCTCAAGCAACGAATCGTGCTGTTTTAGTGGTTAACCACGAGAGCTCTGCAGATGCGCATTTTTTTAACGAAAAAGGTCAGACGTCTAACGGAATAGAGGGTAAGAAATTTACCCAATTTGGTGATTGGGACGTGGGTCATCGCCCTGGTCTTGAAGCATTAAAAGAAATCAATCAGCATGGCTTTTCAATTGTTGAGCTTGATCTTGATAGCAAAGGGGCCATTACAGGTTACAAAGTGGGGGCACCCTTGAATCGTCGCGTGACGCCGATGACCGTCGCACAAGTACATGGGCCCGCTGCCCATATTGCTGACATTCGACAGTTTATGCAAACTCAGTTTGACCCCACTGGGTCAACGGTACGCGGCACTTTAAATAATTGTGCAAATGGCTTGACCCCATGGGGCACTTATTTAGGCTGTGAAGAAAACTGGGCTACCTATTTCAACATTCCCGCAACAGGTCAAGCGCCTACTGCTAAACAAGCCGTATCAAATAAGCGTTATGGTTTACCCAGCACAACAATAGCTGCCGATGCGATCAAAGCACGCAGCCAAGGTTGGTTTACCGTGACAGATATGCCTGACGAAGCGGGACGTTTTGCACGCTGGAATATTGCGCCACAAGCAACCAATGCAAGCCAAGATTTCCGTAACGAAGGCAATACATTTGGCTACGTGGTCGAAGTAGACCCGACAGACTCGCAATCTATACCTGCCAAACGTGTGGCAATGGGTCGTTTTGCACACGAAGGGGCGGAATGTTCAATACCCGTTGCAGGTCAACCACTAGCTTTTTACATGGGTTGTGACGCCCGCAACGAATACATCTACAAATTTGTTACCGCAGAAAACTGGAACCCAGCTGATTTAGGCTCTGGTTTGGCAGCAGGTAACAAGTATTTGAATGCAGGTCAGTTATATGTGGCCAAGTTTAATGATGACGGCCAAGGTGAGTGGCTTGAATTGACGATTGATGACCCACGCATCAAGGCTTATGAGCCTTATGCTTTTGCAAATCAAGCAGATGTTTTTGTGAATGCTCGTTTGGCTGGAGATGCAGTGGGTGCCACCAAGATGGACCGCCCAGAGTGGGGTGCAGTTAACCCAAAAAACGGCGAGGTATATTTCACCTTAACGAATAACAATTCAAAGAATCGTCAACCTGGTACAGTTAATGTGGCCAACCCGCGCGCGTATGTGGATGAAGACGGTAAAAAAAGATCGGGTAACCCCAATGGTCATATTATTCGATTCAAAGAAGCAAATAATCAAGCTGCAGCGAAGCAATTTGCATGGGATATTTTCTTGTTTGGTGCAGAAGAAGATATGCCTAAAGACGTTAACGTATCAGGCTTAACTGCCAACAATTCATTTTCTTCTCCAGATGGGTTGAGATTTAGCCCAACCACAGGCATTTTGTGGATTCAAACAGATGACGGTGCAGCAACCGATGAAACAAATTGTATGTTGCTCGCTGCATTGCCAGGTAAAGTGGGTGATGGTGGCAAAGTCTCAATTAATAATATTGTCGGTGATAAGCAAGGCGTTCAGCAGACCTTTGTGGGTGCTTTAATGGGTGACGCCCGACTCAAGCGGTTCTTGGTGGCACCAAAGGGTGCTGAAGTAACCGGTATAGCTGAAACGGCAGATGGCAAAGTCTTACTCGTTAATATTCAACACCCCGGTGAAAACACACAATCGCTTGGTGGTGCTGAATCGTTTCAGTTTGAAAGCCAATGGCCAGCTATGGGTCAGGGTGCGCAACAATATGGCCCTGGCCAACGGCCCCGTTCAGCAACGCTTATCATCACGAAGCAAGATGGCGGCGTGATCGGGTTGTAAATAACAATGAAAATAGATATCTATGCAAGACTTCCAAACCATTATTGATAGCTTGCAATTGCAGCCTCACCCAGAGGGTGGCTTCTATAAAGAAATTTATAGATCTGAAAATATTGTTTTTGAATCAACAAGTACGCGTGAGAAAAGCGCGTGCACCAGCATTTATTTTCTTCTTGTGGGTCAAGATTTTTCTTGTTGGCATCGCATTAAATCAGATGAAACTTGGTTTTTTCACTCTGGTTGTGATGTGCTTGTTCATTTTTTCAACAAAGATAAAATGTTGGAAACAAGACAGCTCGGCCTTGAGGCAAAAAAGTTTCAAATGACACTACCTGCAAACACATGGTTTGCTGCAAAGACAACAAACGAAGCCAGCTATTGTCTTGTGAGCTGTGTCGTCGCGCCAGGTTTTGAGTTTGATGAGTTTGAAATTGCAAAACGTGAACAGCTACTTGTTGAATATGGCAGTTCAGATCAACACATAGAAGCGATCAAAGCGTTCACAAGAAGTTAGTGTTTGAGAAACCTAGAAGTGGGTAACCATAATGTGATGAGCCAGCAAATCAGCAACATCAACGCAGACCCGGTCAATGCTAGCTCAAGGCCGCCCCATTGATAAAGCAGACCAGATAGCAATGTGCCCATGAATCGACCTGCTGCGTTAGCGGCATAATAAAAACCGACATCTTCTGCTGCTTTTTCTGACCCGGCATAAGCCAGAATCAAGTAAGAGTGAACGGATGAGTTCACGGCAAACGCAAAACCGAATAACCCAAGCCCAGCGACCACCACCCACTGAAGGTGGTTGACATCGAGCTTCACCAACACGGCCAACACGACCGTGATAATCACCAAAATTAATGACCAAAGTCTTGCAGCGGGCACTTCATGGCTTAGGCCATCAACACTACGTTTAACCAGCGAGGGTGCAAAAGCTTGAACAAGGCCATAGCCAATCGTCCATGCTGCCAAAAAACCGCCAACCATGGTGAAGGTCCAACCAGAGGCGTACAAAAAAACGGGTACGCCGACAACAAACCAAACATCTCTGGCACCAAACAAAAAAACTCTGGCTGCCGCTAAAAGATTGATGGCCTTGTTTTTTGCAAACAGCTCTTTAGCAGATTTTGATGCTTTGCTTTTACCCATCATGGGTGGCAGTGACCACACAACGCAGACCAGTATCAAAGCCAGTAACCCGGCCATTGACCAAAGCGCATAACGGAACCCAAGCTGCTCGAGCAAAATACCACCAATGAAAAAACCGATGCCTTTCATGGCATTTTTACTACCCGTAAACAAGGCAACCCACTTAAATAGTTGCCCTGATGCCTCGCCTGCTGTGATTTTTATAGCAGACTTACTCGCCGTTTTCGTCAGGTCTTTCGCCACACCGCAAACACCTTGTGCCAGCACCACCCACGCCACAGAAAGCGTGACGGCCCAGTCGGGTGACAGAGCTGATAACAGCAGAAACCCAATGATCTGTGTTGAGAGCCCGACAACCAACATTCGGGCAATGCCAAAGCGCGTTGCGAGCCAACCCCCGATTAAGTTGGCTAGTATGCCAGCGGCCTCATAGAGTAAAAACAAAAAGGCCAAAGTAAACGGCGAATACCCCAAACGAAAAAAATGAAGCAACACCAACATGCGCAATGCGCCATCAGTCAACGTAAAGCCCCAATAAGCTGAGGTCACAATGTAATAATGACGCGCAGCATGCGGGTCACGTTGCACCGGTTTCGAGGGGTTTAGTTGCGTTTGATCGTCTGAAAGCTGAGGCAAAGTAGAGGGTTCTTTAAACGTGATGTTTACAGGGTGAAATCAATGCGTTGAATTAAATACCTGCGTGTTCCATGTAGCAAGCCAAATCAACCATTCTGCAGGAATAACCCATTTCATTGTCATACCACGCATAAACCTTGAGCATGGTTCCATCTGTAACCATCGTAGAAAGCGCATCGAAAATAGCGCTTCGGGTATCGCCAGCGTAATCGGCACTGACTAAAGGACGGGTTTCGTAACCCAAAATACCCGCTAAATTGCCCTGTGCTGCCACTTGAAAAAGCGCATTCACCTCATCAACTGAGGTTTCACGCTTCATTTCGAAGACGCAATCAGTGAGTGATGCGTTCAAGATCGGAGCCCGAACCGCATGGCCGTTGAGCTTACCTTTGAGTTCGGGGTAAATCAATGCAATGGCAGTTGCACTACCGGTCGTGGTGGGCGCAAGACTTTGCATCGCGCTTCGTGCTCGGCGAAGGTCTTTATGGGGGGCATCAACGATTAGGTTCGTATTGGTCGGCGCGTGAATCGTTGTGATTTGACCGTGACGTATGCCAATTGCCTCATGCACTACCTTGACAACAGGTGCCAAGCAGTTTGTGGTGCAAGAAGCTGCTGTCACGATATGATTTTCGGCTGGGTTATAGAGGTGTTCATTGACCCCCACAACAATATTGAGTATGTTGCCGACTTTAACCGGGGCTGCCACGATTACTCGCTTGGCACCTCGATCGAGATGCCCTTGAATAGCCTCAGGCGTGAGAAATTTACCCGTACATTCCAAAACGAGTTCAACACCCAGCTCACCCCAAGGAATATCTGCTGGCGAAGCGTGTGAAGAAAAACTAAGGCTTTTGCCATCGATCTGAATCGCCTCTTCGCCAACCGCTTCAATTGAAGACCGCCATTGACCTTGAATGGTATCAAACGTCAGTAAATGCGCCGTTGCTGCTGCACCACCCTTAAGTTCGTTAAGGTGAACAACATCGAGGCGATTATTTTTTCTGGGATCATCTTGTTGCCTTAAAGTGGCACCAAAAGCAGCCCGCAGTGCCAGACGACCAATGCGGCCCATTCCATTGATACCCACTTTCATCTGGAAATTCCTATTAAGTGTATGTTTTTATTGGTTTTTTTATAAATTAGGATTGATTGTTACACAACAATGTGACAGAAAAATGACATGCCATTAAAGGCTCGCTTTGAGTGCGGTCACCATTTGTGGGCTTAAGTGAACCAATAACTCTGCGTTGTAGGAACCATGCACCGGAACAGGTTTCGAAGCTTTGCTCAAATCGACGTACTGTATGGTCGGATCAATCGCTCTTGGATCATCACTCTGAACTCGTGTCGGATCCATACTCGGCACGGGTATTTTGCCCGCCCCACCGACTGTCATAAAGTTCGGGTAGTTTTGCCTCAACTCATTTTGAATAATCTGCTGCGTTGCAATGGCGTACTGTCGTGACGTGGCAGCAGGCGTACCCTCTTTAACAGCTGGGTCTACGTTTACTGTAACAATTGAAACGGTATCATCACTATTGAGATAAAGCTCGAACGTACGAAACTGCTGAGGGAAATCGCGCAAAGAAGATGTTTTAACTTGCCAAAAACCAAGCTCTGGTTTGTCAGAATCAGCCGATGGAAAAGCCTTAATCGTGTTCACATGACGATGGCCAGCCAGCCACAAGAGCAGGTTCGGCGTGCTTTGAAGGGTTTTGACCAGATCGGCTAGGCTCACGGCGTTTTGATATTCGGGCTTGATGTTAGGCTCATTCCACCATTCCATCTCTGAACCAATGGGTACAACAGCAAGGGGAATGTGGGCTGCGATGATCATCAGTTGGTTGTTCGCCTGCCCTTTTTCTAATTCGTCTTTGAGCCAAGCCCAGCGTACCGCATCAAGATAGCCATGACCATGAATATCGTTTGAGCCGTCATCTTCACGCTGAGTGTTATCAAGCACGATGACCTTGAGTGGGACTTCCTGCTTAGGGATATGAATCGCCCCGGGTTTTGAGGAGGCATTATTTTCTGAGAGAATATTGTCATGAAAAAATCAAATACCTTTTCCCCCGAAGTCCGTGAGCGTGCTGTGCGAATGGTGCAAGAACATCGGGATGAATACCCATCGCTTTGGGCAACC
>CAMCYB010000059.1 GCA_945883615.1 Bordetella parapertussis
CGCCGCGTTTGCTTACGCTTGGCATCGAATTCAATATCAGAAAAGCTCAATTGGGGCATGATCGTGATCGAAAAATTTGCGATACTAATCAGACAATTAACCGCGTCCCGAGTTCTCTGAATTCGGGGACTTTTTCAGAGTTTCCTTAAGTATTTTTTCGTCAGATTGCATCAAAGCAATTTGTAACGTACTCTAATTTACGAACTCATCATAGCGCTAATACACCCGAGCAAGTTCAATTTAACTTGTTGCAAGGCACCATTAAAGTGGCACCGGCGTTTGAGGGCTTAGACGACATTCGGGGCCATAAGGAAGGCGATCTTCAATGCGGCCTTGTGCCACACGCTCTCGACACTTTTGCCACCATAGAGGGGTCAGTAAATCTGCGTGCAACGACTTGAACACCTCTCTAATGACCGGATCGCCTAGTAAAAAAGTTGCAAACTCTTCAGGGAACACATCATTTGGACCAACGGCATACCAGGGTTCACTAGCCATTTCGGCCTCTTCGTTCGGTGCGGGCGGTATAGCTCGAAAATTCATTTCGGTCATACGTTGAATTTCATCGTAATCGTAGAACACCACTCGGCCTAAACGTGTCACGCCAAAATTTTTGTACAACATATCACCGGGGAAAATATTCGCTGCCGCTAATTGTTTTATCGCATCACCGTATTGAATAATCGCTTTGTTTCGTAACTCAGCCGGTGCACCTTGCAGATAAATATTAAGGGGCGTCATACGCCGCTCAATATATAAATGTTTAAAAACTAAAGTATCTTCAAACTCTTCAACAGCGCTCGGTGCCACATCTCTAAGCTCTTTTAATAAGGCCTCTGAAAATCGATTTTTTGGCAAAGCAACTTGTGAATATTCCCACGTATCAGAAAGTCGCCCCACCCGGTCATGCAACTTAACCATTTGATATTTGGCGCGCACAATTGTATGTGTCATGCCATCTTTTGCTATTTTGTCTTTAATTAGTTTAAAGACATAGGGGTAAGAAGGCAGTGTAAAAACGCCCATCACCATACCCTTGATGCCCGGCGCAAGGTCAAAATGATCTGTTGAGTGAGCCAAGTGCTGAAGAAAATCTCGGTAAAAAAGGGTTTTGCCTTGCTTTTGTAAACCTAACATCGTGTAAATTTCAGCCTTAGGTTTACGCGGCAATAATGTACTGATGAACTGCACATAGGCGGCAGGCACTTCCATATCAACTAAAAAATAAGCTCGAGTAAAACTAAATAATGTTGTGAGTTCCGCTTCTTTACAAAGCAACGCATCAAGCCTAATTTGACCTGGCGTGGTTCGCACCAATGGTATGGCAAATGGGAATAAAGCACCTTGATTAATTAACCGGCCCACAATATAGGCCGCTTTATTTCTAAAAAATAATGACCCCAACACTTGAACTTGGCAATCAGCCGATATTCGGGGGCCACTGGTCTGCGTCACAACTTCATTGAGTAGCTTGGAAGCCATGCCTGCTAGTAAGCGACTATCGCGCGGTAAGTTTTCAAAACCAGCGGCCAAGCCAAAGTCTGCCACCATACGAATCAGCGTTTTACGTAACCCCTGCTTAGAAGGGTAATAGACCCGATAGGCGGGCATTTCACTGTCAAGATAATCTGTGGCCACCGCAGGGCGAACAAACAAAAAATCATTGTGAAAATAATCGCGATGCAAAACCCGGCATGAAACAGAATTAAAAAATGTTTCAGCACATTCAGGTTGGCGATGGTCTGACAGCAACCCAACAAACGCTAACTTAGTTGATTGCCAAAACTCACGCTGTTTTTGCGACATCGGTGTGTCATCGAACTCAACGTCTGACAAACTTTTAGGTTGTGTTGCCTGATCTTTTGCCAAGGCCGGTTCAAGTTTTGCAATACATTCCCTCACGCGCATATCGTAATATTCAATACGCTCTCTAGATAACTGCTGTATTGACTGCCAATCACCTGATTCAAACAACGCCTTAGATCGCTGCGCACCATAGCGAAACAGCGCATAGTGCCGATCAAATGCAGCTAAGATAATTTTTGCAACCACATCGGGCTTTAATACGTGAGCCGGTGCAGGTTCTATTTTTTGAACATCAGTTAACTGAATCATTATCTTGCCTTATTTCTACTTTTTTGCAGCCATACATTACAGTTATGATAACTAAGCTTAAGTTTAAACGTTCAGACAATAGAATAAATGAATCTACAAGAACATAAATTAATCTACTCTTTACGTGACGCACTGCCCGAAGCGGGTCACGGCCTAGAGGTCGCGCCCGGCGTGAAATGGCTTCGTATGCCACTGCCTTTTGCGCTCGATCATATTAATCTTTGGTTGCTGCGTGATCGTTTTGATGGCCGTGAGGGGTGGACCATTGTTGATGCAGGCATCTGCCGTGACGAGGTTAAAGCCTTATGGGAAGATGTTTTTGAAAATGAACTTGAAGGTTTACCTGTTCTGCGTTTAATCGTGACCCACATGCACCCCGACCATATCGGGCTCGCTCACTGGTTATGTCAGCGCTGGCAGGCCCCTTTGTGGATGAGTATGACCGACTATACGACGGCAAAACTTTGGACGGTAAACACAACAAGTGGTGCAGGCGGTGGGGGCGCCATGGAACATTTTGCACATCACGGCATGACTGACCCAGAGTCGCTTGAAAAAATAAAAACCCGCGCAAACTATTACGTTAACTTGGTGCCTCAAGTACCCGAAAGTTTTTATCGTTTAATGAATGGTGATCAGGTTCAAGTTGGTAGCCCGCCCTGTGCCTGGGAAATTATTACAGGCTACGGCCATGCACCTGAACATCTGTCTCTTTATTGTGCAGAAAAAGGCGTGCTTATCGCGGGCGATATGGTGCTACCTCGCATCTCTACAAACGTAAGCGTGTTTAACTTTGAGCCCATGGCAAACCCTTTACCGTTATATTTAAATTCGCTAGACAGCTACAAAAAACTACCTGCTAACACCCTTGTTTTACCCTCACACGGTAAACCATTTATTGGTTTACACGAACGCATTACCCAGCAACACGACCACCATCACGAACGTCTAAAAGAGGTTTTAGATGCCTGCGATACCCCTCAAACCACCACGCAAATCGTACCCATACTCTTTAAGCGCACGCTTGATTTGCACCAAATGACCTTTGCCATGGGTGAAGCCATTGCTCATCTTCACGCCTTATATTTTGAGGGAAAGCTAAAGCGAACGGTTGATGCGAGCGGCGTGATTCGTTTTCAAAGATCATGACCCATCACATTGACACCTCTTTAGTTCACATTGGTAGCGGGGCCTTTGACCCTGAAACCAGAACGGCTGCCGTGAGTCTTCCCGCTGTGCGAACCAGCACCGTTCGGTTTGAAAGTCTTGATGCCTTAGAAAAAATACAAAGTCAGCGCGCGCAAGGCGAACATGTCGTCACATATGGTATTTCAGGTTTAGCAACGCATCGCGCACTAGAAGAGGTTTTTAATACCTTAGAGGGCGGTAACTATTGCATCCTGTCGCCTTCAGGTTTAGCTTCCATACACTTGCTGTTTGTGAGCCTACTGAAAAGCGGCGACCATGCTTTGGTTTCAGACGGCATTTATGGTCCCATGCGTACTTTAGATCAAGATTTGCTCAAGGGTCTTGGTATAGAAATAAGCTATTTTTCGCCTCAATACGATGACTTAGCGTCACGGCTTCGCCCCAACACTAAACTTGTCTACGTTGAATCACCGAGTTCATTATTGTTTGAAATGCTTGATGTCCCTGCCATTGGGCGTGTCACGAAACAGCACAACATTCCGCTAGCGATTGATAATACGTGGGGTTCAAGCCATATTTACAAACCACTCGCGTTGGGTGCTGACATCTCGTTAGTAGCAGGAACGAAATACATCGCAGGTCATTCAGACCTACTAATGGGTGCCTTAATCACTCACCGTGACGATCTGGCTGCGCTGATGCATCGTACACAGTACGCGATTGGAAATGCTGTCAGTGCTGATGATGTGTGGTTAGCTTTGCGAGGTGTACGTACGATGGCAGTTCGTATGCCTCACCATGCAACCAGTGCACTCGTTGTTTGTGCGTTTTTAGCGACACACCCACACGTCGCCCGCATTTACCACCCCGCTTGGTCTCAAGACCTAGGCTTCACTTTGTGGCAACGAGATTGTTCAGGTTCGAACGGTATGCTAAGTGTCGAATTCAATTGCACAGCTGAAAAGCTCAAACCAGTTGTCAACGCATTAAAGTGGTTTGGCATTGGGTTTTCTTGGGGTGGTTTTGAAAGTCTGGTGCAGTGGGTCAGTCCTTCAGCACTTAAGCCCCACCGCGCTTGGCATGGCCAAGATCACGGTGTCTTAAGATTACATATCGGTTTAGAGTCAGTAGACGATTTAATTGCAGACCTTAAGCAAGCCCTATCGCTTTTAGATAACTCATGACCGATTACTTGCGTACTTGATTAATCAAGCGATTTGCTTCGTCGACCGTTTGTTGATAGCCACCCGCCTCTGAAGGTGACGTCATAAAACGACCGGCAACGGCAATTGAAGGGGTGCCTTGCAAACCATAAGCTTTAGCGAGTTGATCAGCACGCTGGGCTTTAGACTGCACACCAAAAGAATTAAACGCCGCTTGAAATTGCGTCTTATCAACGCCTTGCGACGCGACCCAATCAACAATCGCAGGCTCAGTAAAGATACGCTTTTTGTCGTCATGAATGGCTTTAAACACGAGCGGGTGCAAATCTGAACGACCCACCGCATCTAGGGCGTAGTACAAATGTTGTAATGGCTTCATACCCGCATTGAAGGCAACCGGCACACCGTAAAAAGCCACGTCAGAGGGCAATGTTTTACGCCAAGTTTGAACCATGGGCTCTAAATCGGCACAATGAGTGCAGCCGTAGGAAAAAAACTCAAGCACTTCAATTTTGCCTGGTTCTGTTGATTGCGGGGGGTTAACATTAACAAACTTAGCGTTTGTACCAGAAGACGTTTGTGCCAGTATTGGGCTACCCCAAGCAAAAAAAGACAAAACAGCTACAGATAAGAATTTTTGCCACTGTTGCATATATATTGATCCTTTATATCAAAACTATTGGCGAATGATTGTACTCACGATCTTTTCTTCGCTTAATCGAATACGCGCTCGATTCATTTCGTCTAGCTTAGAAAATGGGCCTGAGCGAACCCGGTTGACCTGCAAACCATTAACTTCAGCACGTTGAATTTCAACCGGAAGGCCCAATAAAAGAAGTCGAGCACGTAAGGCCTCTGCATCTTCTAAAACACGAAATGCACCCACTTGTAAATAATAACTACGAATGTCTCCTGGCTCTTGCTTAGCCGACTCTGGCGCAGGGGGTAAAGGCCTTGCGTTTGGAGGTGGCGGCAGCTGTGGCGGCTTGTTGGCCTCGATCGGTAGCGTAGCAATCAGCGCACCAATCTCGTCTTGTGTTGGTGGTGCAATAGGGCTTGGTGCAGTCGAACCGCCACCTAAAGCCGCATTCGGGTCAGGTGCAACACGAGGGTCTGTCGGTGTTTCACTTGCAGTGGTTGTTCGACTGGCACGATCAACAAACGGCGCGGGTGAGCGCATCATCATAAACACAACAACCGCTGCTAAGCCTAGACCAATAAATAGACCGATTAAAATCGATTTAAAAGTACTACCACCCGATGATTTTCTTTTGGTCATAAGGAAATGTTACATCCGATCTGGGGCAGAAACACCCAATAAAGCCAGGCCATTTGCTAAAACTTGGCGCGTGGCAGAAGCCAACCTAAGTCGGGCCGCCTTCAGTTCAATATCGTCTACTAAGACTCTTTCGGCGTTATACCAAGAATGAAAATCTGCCGCACAATCGCGCAACCAAAACGCCAACACATGTGGTGACAACTCATGTGCCGCTAATTCAATGGTCTGACCAAACTCAGCTAATCGCTGCATGAGTACAATCTCTGTTGGGGCCAGCAAGCAGCCCGTCGAGGCATGCACGACCTGCTCATGAGGCAAACCCGCTTGCGCAACCATAGAAAAAATGCGTGCATGCGCATATTGCACGTAATACACCGGGTTTTCTTCGCTTTTCGAGCGCGCCAAATCAATATCAAAAACAAACTCAGTATCGGCACGACGCTGTATTAAGAAAAAGTGCACGGCATCTTGGCCTACCCAGTCAATTAAATCACGCAGCGTCACGTAGCTACCCGCGCGTTTAGAAATTTTAACTTCAACACCACCACGCACCACTTTAACCATTTTGTGCAAAATATAAGACGGGTAGTCTTTAGGAATGCCCATGTTGAGTGCTTGCAAGCCCGCACGCACTCGCGCCACGGTGCCGTGATGATCACTGCCTTGGATATTGACGGCATGGGTATAGCCGCGAGACCATTTATTAACGTGATAAGCCACATCGGGTACAAAGTAGGTAAAGCCACCTTCACTTTTTCGCATCACCCGGTCTTTGTCGTCGCCCGTCCCCAGTTCAGTAGTGCGCAACCAAAGAGCACCTTCATTTTCATACGTATGACCACTGGCAATCAGTTTTTCAACCGTGTGTTGAACTTGGCTTGAAGCGTAAAGTGAACTTTCTAAAAAGTAATGATCAAACTTTAAGCCGAATGCGTTTAGATCAATATCTTGTTCGCGTCGTAAATAGGCAACGGCAAAACAACGTATCGCGTCTATATCATTCGGGTCACCTAGGCCTTCGACCGCCACGCCATCACTGGCTTGAACAGTTTTTTTGTCTAGATAATCATGCGCCACATCAAAGACATAATCACCTTTATACCCGTCTTGGGGAAAATCTTGATGGTCGGGGTCAATACCTCGAGCACGCGCTTGGACGCTCATAGCGAGGTTTTCAATTTGATTGCCCGCATCGTTGTAATAAAACTCACGATGCACATCAAAACCCACGGCATCAAATAAATGACAAATCGCATCGCCTAACGCAGCCTGGCGCGCATGGCCCACATGTAAAGGGCCTGTGGGGTTAGCTGAAACAAACTCAACTAATACCTTTTGCCCTAACCGAGCCTGACGACCAAACTCACTGCCTTGATCTCGAATACTGTCTAGCACCGCACAACGCGCAACATGCGATAACCTAAAATTTATGAAGCCGGGACCCGCCAACTCAGCACTGGCAATTAAGCTTTGCGCTTGCGGGTCAGCCATCACTACATCGACAATCGATTGTGCCAGTGCTCGGGGAGGCTGACCAACCGATTTGGCCAACTGCATCGCAACGTTAGTCGCCACATCGCCGTGTTGTGCAACCTTGGGGCGCTCAAGCACAACATTCGGTTCAAGATCAGGCAAAAGCTGTTTAACCGCAGCATTCAGACAATCGGTAAGGGTTTTTTTTTGCTCGGCAAGCATAGATAAAAAAGCATCAGGTAGAGGTCTTTAATCATAGCCTGAATCGGCTTTATTTACGTGGAAGGTCTCATTATGGCATCGCAACACGTTGCTTTAGCCAATCAAAATAGGGTTTTAAATTTACCCATCCTGCCACATCAGCCGCGACGGCTTCGCCTGAGATCGGCCGCTTAATAAACGTTTCAACCTCTTGACGCAAACGTGTTCCAAGATGTGCAATTTGACCCTGCAATAACTCTCCAACCCGACGATCTTTACCTAACATTGCCCCCCAAAAGCGATGTCCCTCTTGATGTAAAACTGGCGTTTGGCTGGCTGCTTCAATGGGTAAGTCTGCTTTGTCGTCATAGACGTCAACACCCGCCTGTTTAGCTTGGTTAAACATCCATCGCAAAGCCACCTCAGATAAATCACCCGGTGTTGAGCCCGGTGAAGTCCATGCGGTCAAATACCCCCCACCAATGTCAGCATGCGCACCAACAAACGCTTTTTCAGTCACCTGTGAACCCACTGCCGCTGTTAGGGGGAAAGCCCATCGAAACTCATGCAAAGCGACAGCATGTGAGACGTTTTTAAAAGAAGCAGGAATGGTTAGGTTATAAGTTTGATCTGTTAGGCCCAACAAATGAAATTGAGCGACGGTATCAAATAAACCTAAAAACCTTAAATCGACACAAGTGGTAATTTTTCCCAGTTGAGGGTGTTCATACCAAAACCGACCCGCTTTCACGTTTTGCGATATCTTATTTGCAAAGTGTCGAGCCAGTGCGGCCCCCCTTGAA
Source organism: Bordetella parapertussis (assembly GCA_945883615.1). Lineage (GTDB taxonomy): Bacteria > Pseudomonadota > Gammaproteobacteria > Burkholderiales > Burkholderiaceae_B > Algicoccus > Algicoccus parapertussis_A. Next base: position 8,184 of record CAMCYB010000059.1, read on the forward strand.
AAACCCACCACATCAATGGCTGTTACACCCTCATTTTGCTGCGCTAGTGTCTGCAATAGCTTTTGCCATTGAATCGCAACCCGCTGCCCAGCAGACCAGGCTAAAGCCACATCCGTTGCATCTGCTTCTTGTTTGAGACCAAGAGCTCGGCCTGGCCCAGGCAAATAATAAACCTCACCCTTTCGATAACCTTGGGTAAAGCGCCAAACATTAGTTAAAGATGAGGCGTCATTACCCGTGCCATCAAATGCAAAGAGTATGCGTTTAATGGGCTGCTTTGCGGTTTGCTTTACGGACTGCTTCAAATCACTTTTTTTGTCGTTAACCTCGTTTGTTTGCACACTTTCTTGTCTGACACTTTCTTCTTGGCAGGGTGTTACAACAGACTCTGCAACATGATCAGCTGGTTTGTAAACGGGTAGGGTGAGCTTGGGTTTAGTTTGGGCTACTACAGGTAAACAGGCCTCAGCACTCAGTATTAACGGCCAGCCAAAAAAACAAGATAAACAAAATGTACAAAATTGACACACCAACTTATATTTAAAATTGACCATAGCATTCCTTTTTTCAAGAACACTGTCTCTTAAAGTAAGTTGTATGTTTATACTAAAGTGTTGGTTTACCTATTCGGAGTCTCACTATGTTGGTTACTTTTAGCAGTAAGGTCGATGCAGATATTCTTATGCTGGGCAATCACGCCAAAGATGTTTTAAAACTTGCTGGCAAATCTTTTGGTTCTAATTTACCTGACCGGGGTGTATTTACGGCTGAACAGTTACCTGATGCCATTCACAAAATTGAAGTAGCTATTGCATCTGAAACCCCCGCGCAAGAAGACGACCCCGACGAGCCCAAACCCCACCCCATGAACGAAGCTGTTCGGCTTGGGCAACGCGCTTACCCACTTTTACAAATGATGCGCAAAGCACAAACTGCTAGTGCCCCCGTTTTATGGGAAGTTAGCACTGGGTGGTAACACCGAAATCGACCTTAGCTATATTCATTTAATTAATAAGCGTAAAATATCCAAAAAACGGATAAACTGGTTTTATTCGAAATATGGATAAAGCGTGAAACAGATACTTAGCCACCCTTCACAAATGGCCGTGATACTTCATGGCGCCCGTAAATATCGAAATGTTAGCCAAAGCGATATGGCTGAACTCTTGGGTGCCAGCCAGCCCGCCATATCACGTTTAGAGCTCAACCCAGCAAATATTAAGCTTGGCGACTTATTGCAGATGTGCCATAAGTTAGGTCTTGAAATAACCATCAGCGAAAAACACTGCCCAAGCCACACAAATGCTCAGGCAGTGTGGTGATGGCAAAACGACACTCAGTATTTTGATAATCTACTGCCCGACAGTGATCAAATTCGTCGGCGACTCGCTCAACATTACCGTGCGCCATCAACCAATGCATATGACTTGCTGGCACAAATTGGGCGTGACTGTGTAGGCGCTATCCAACTTCTGGCCAACGACGAATTGCCCCAGAACATCGAACAAATTGATGGCCAAGCCATGACCGAACCCGACGTGGCGCAATTGCTACGCCGAGTGAGCAATCAGGGTTTAAGTTTTGTTAATTTTGACGATGCGCCACGTGATTTAAGAGTAAGCGTCCAGCGAACACATATTGCCAGAACGCATGATTTTGATTTCGGTTAAGCAGCAACAACTTCAGGTTGCCAGCGATGTGGCAATAGTTCTTCGATCTGACTGGCTTTCTGCGTGGGCAGTCGAGTCAGTACATCTTTGATGTA
>CAMCYB010000060.1 GCA_945883615.1 Bordetella parapertussis
AGGTTGCCCAAAGCGATGGGTATTCATCCCGATGTTCTTGCACCATTCGCACAGCACGCTCACGGACTTCGGGGGAAAAGGTATTTGATTTTTTCATGACAATATTCTCTCAGAAAATAATGCCTCCTCAAAACCCGGGGCGATTCATACTGATATACGATTGTTTGGTAAGCCCGAGTCATTTGTCAAACGCAGACTTGGGGTGTGTGTGGCCACAGATCATAGCGTTGAAGCGGCCCGCGTGAAGGCAAAAAAAGCGGCCGCTTGCATCAAGGTTTCCGCTGGGCAACGTTAAGCGTTTACAGAAAGAGTGAGTACGCGGGGTTTTGTGTCTCATTCCAGTAGGGGTAGCCCAATTCGTCAAGAAACGTTTTAAACCCTTTCTTATGGCCTGACGGTATTTGAATGCCAACTAAAATGTGACCATAATCAGCGCCATGGTTGCGGTAATGAAACAAACTGATGTTCCACTCAGGGTGCATCGTATCTAAAAAGCGCGACAGAGCTCCGGGTCTTTCTGGAAATTCAAAACGGTACAGTAACTCGTCTTTTGCTAAACCTGAGCGACCACCCACCATGTGACGTAAGTGCGTTTTCGCAAACTCGTCTTGGCTCAAATCAACTGTGGGGAAACCGTTTTTCTGTAAGCTAGTCGCCAATTTGGTGATTTCTGTGACGCCTTGAACTTGAACGCCAACAAATACATGGGCCATATGGGTATCTGATACCCGGTAATTAAACTCGGTAATATGGCGGGGCCCGAGTTGCTTACATAGCGCTCTAAAACTACCCCGTTGTTCGGGCAAGGTGACAGCAAATAAGGCTTCGCGGGCTTCGCCTACCTCGGCGCGTTCAGACACAAAACCTAAACGATTAAAATTCATATTGGCACCGCAAGCAATCGCCACCAATGTTTGTTTTTTAATCTGGTGCTGTGCCACATATTTTTTGGCACCTGCAATGGCTAAGGCACCAGCAGGCTCTAAAACTCGGCGTGAATCTTGAAACACATCTTTAATAGCTGCACAAATCTCGTCAGTGTTGACGACAACATAGTCATCAACAAGCTCTTTAGCAAGTCGAAACGTTTCAACCCCGACCTGTTTGACTGCCGTACCATCAGAGAATAAGCCGACGTCGTTTAAACGTATGCGTTTGCCGGCTTGAATACTGCGCACCATGGCGTCTGAATCAGCGGCCTGTACACCAATTACTTTGATTTCAGGTCGCAAGGCTTTGATGTAGCTTGCTACCCCGGCGATTAGACCGCCACCGCCAATTGCCACAAATATGGCATCAATCTGACCTGTGTGCTGTTGCAAAATTTCCATTGCAATGGTGCCTTGTCCGGCGATGACATCAGGGTCATCAAACGGGTGCACAAATGTTAAGTGACGCTTAGCTTGAATGTCTTGTGCTTTATCAAACGCGTCAGAATAGCTTTCGCCATGCAGCACGATCTCAGCGCCCAACCGACGCACGGCATCAATTTTGACAGGGGGTGTGGTGGTGGGCATCACAATAATGGCTCGACAACCCAAGCGTTGCGCCGATAACGCCACGCCTTGAGCATGATTGCCTGCCGATGCAGCAATAACACCTTTGGCCAAAGCCGCGGGGCTTAGATTCGCCATTTTGTTATAGGCGCCACGCAACTTAAAGCTGTAAACAGGTTGCGTATCTTCGCGTTTAATGAGTACGGTATTGCCAATACGTTCAGATAACAATTCAGCTTTTTCTAGGGGTGTTTTAACCGCGACGTCATACACTTTCGCAGACAAAATGCGCTTAAGGTAATCTATTGACATGTAAATATGGCTCTTTAGGCTTAACAAAATGAAACGTTATTATTTCATGCCTTAAAAAATAGAGGCATTTTAAATATTTAGGGTCAAAGTATGTTCAGCGGCATGGTGTTGATATTCCTATCTGCCTTTTTGGCCGCAACCATATTGCCTATTGGTTCAGAGCCTGTTTTGTTGGCGTATTGGGCGTCACAAAGCAACCCTTCAATTTGGCTTTCTGTTTTGGTGGCGGGTTTTGGTAATACCTTTGGCGGAATGGTGACTTATGCCATGGGGCGGGGTTTAAGGGTGGTTTGGCAGCGTTGGCGTCAGCGCATAGGGGGGCAAGGTCCCGACTTATCTTCCAGTTCCTCTGTTGCGACTTCCCCAAAGCCCTCAGGTCGAACGTTATATTGGTTGAATCGCTTTGGTCCAGTCACCTTGCTTTTGTCTTGGGTACCGGTTGTGGGTGACCCGCTTTGTTTGGCCGCAGGTTCACTGCGTTTAAAGTGGATGCCGTGTTTGTTTTTTATGGTAATTGGCAAATTTGGTCGTTATGCTACCCTAGCCTGGCTGTTTTGGGTCTGGTCTACCCCGTGACCGATCGAGATACCCCAATAGGGGTATTCCCATGACAGGTGTGCTTTGACCTAAAATCTGATTTTAAGAGCCTATTTCTATAAGCATCTAGATATGAACGCCCCCATTGCCAGTCAGTTTTTAGCCAGTTTGCCACCGGTGTCACAAGATTCGCGTTTACGCGAAATTCCCTACAACTACACTTCTTTTTCTGATCGTGAGGTCGTGTGTCGTTTGTTAGGCGAGTCGGCTTGGGCATTGTTAAGCGAATTAAGAGGCGAGCGTCGTACGGGGCGGTCTGCGCGCATGTTGTACGAGGTGCTGGGCGACATTTGGGTGGTGCGACGCAACCCCTATTTGCAAGACGATTTACTAGATAACCCTAAGCGCCAACGCCTGCTTATTGAGGCGCTTGAACACCGCTTAAATGAAGTTGATAAGCGCCGCGCTTCAGATGATTTGGTGCGTGATGAAAAAGTGGCTTCGCTACTTAAAAGCGCACGTGGCGCACTGGCATCGTTTCAAAACGAGTTTGTGCAAACTGCTGTTATGCGTAAGCAGGCCCATAAAGTACTGGGCAAACTGACTCACCGCGACAACATTAAGTTTGATGGTCTGTCACGTGTATCGCACGTAACTGATGCAACCGATTGGCGCGTTGAGTACCCTTTTGTGGTGCTGACGCCCGATACGGAAACTGAACTGGCTAGCATGATTCGGGGTTGTTTCGAGTTAGGCTTAACCATTGTGCCCCGTGGTGGCGGAACGGGGTATACCGGCGGTGCTATTCCCCTCACTTGGAAGTCTGCCGTCATCAATACCGAGAAATTGGTTGACTTAGGCGCTGTTGAGCAAACCCTTTTACCAGGGTTGACCGAACCCGTTGCCACCATTCGTTCGGGTGCAGGTGTGGTTACGCGCCGTGTGTCTGATGCGGCAGAGTTGGCTGGTTTTGTCTTTGCTGTTGATCCGACCTCGGCTGACGCGTCATGCGTGGGCGGTAACGTCGCGATGAACGCGGGGGGTAAGAAAGCAGTTTTATGGGGTACCGCGCTAGATAACTTGGCGTGGTGGCGCATGGTTGACCCTGATGGAAATTGGCTTGATGTTGAGCGTATTGGCCATAATATGGGCAAAATTCATGATGTTGAAAAAGCGACCTTTGAGCTGACGTGGTCTGACGGTCGGTTTGCGCCCGGTGAGCGCCCCTTGCGCAACAAAACACTCACTATTGCTGGCCCCTCATTTAGAAAGGTGGGTTTGGGCAAAGACGTGACCGATAAATTTTTATCGGGTTTGCCGGGCATTCAAAAAGAAGGCTGTGATGGCTTAATTATTGCAGCCCGTTGGGTCTTGCATCGTATGCCCAAGCACACTCGTACAGTTTGCCTTGAGTTTTTCGGGCAAGCGCGTGATGCGATTCCGTCAATTGTTGACATAAAAGATTATCTTGATGGCACCGGCTTAAAAAGTGGTGCAATTTTGGCAGGCTTAGAGCATTTAGATGAACGCTATTTGCGTGCAGTGGGTTATGCCACCAAGAGTAAGCGGGGTGGTTTACCTAAAATGGTGTTGATTGGTGACATCGTGGGTGATGATGACAATGCGGTTGCGCAGGCAACCAGCGAAGTGATTCGTATGGCCAACACGCGACATGGTGAAGGCTTTGTTGCGGTCAGTGCTGAAGCGAGAAAAAAGTTTTGGCTCGATCGCGCGCGTACCGCAGCGATTGCACGTCATACCAACGCATTTAAAATCAATGAAGATGTGGTGATTCCCCTTAAACGTATGGGCGAATATACCGATGCCATTGAGCGCATCAATGTTGAGCTTTCAACCCGAAATAAACTTAGACTGATCGATGCTCTTGAAGCGCGTTTGCTTGAACCCTTGCCTATCACTAAGCTAGAAGGGGGCTCTGCTGAAGGCATTTCTCGTGAAGAATTATTAAGTGATCGTAACCGTGATGCAACACAGTTGCTGGTTGCGGTCAAAGCCCGTTGGCAGTGGTTGCTAGACAGTCTTGATATGCCCCTTAAAGAGGCGCGAGCGCATTTTACGCAACACGGCTTAGACGCATTATTGCCTGTGGTTGACAAGCGTCTGCTTGATCAGCCCAGTGCGTACTTGTTTGATATGTTGCAAGATCGCACCATACGCGTTTCTTGGAAGCTCGAAGTGCGCGCTAAGCTTGAAGATATTTTTGGTGGTGCTGACTTTGCGCCGATTATGGTTGAAATGCAAAACGTTCATGGTCGCATTCTCAAAAGTCGTGTCTTTATTGCTTTGCATATGCACGCGGGTGATGGCAACGTTCATACCAATCTACCTGTCAATTCAGATGATTACGGCATGCTTCAAGAAGCCCATGAGGCTGTGGCACGCATTATGAAAATAGCCCGTTCGCTTGACGGGGTGATTTCTGGTGAACATGGTATTGGTTTGACGAAATATGAATTTTTAACCGAGGCCGAACTCGCACCGTTTCAGCAATATAAACGTGAAGTCGACCCGAACGACCGCTTTAATGCGGGCAAATTGATGCCTGGCGCTGACTTGCGCAATGCTTGGACACCTAGTTTTGGCTTGATGGGGCATGAGTCACTGATTATGCAACAAAGCGATATTGGTGCAATTAGCGCTTCAATTAAAGACTGTTTGCGCTGTGGCAAATGCAAACCTGTTTGTGCTACGCATGTTCCTCGCGCCAATTTGCTGTATTCGCCTCGCGACAAAATCTTAGCCACTTCGTTGTTGATAGAAGCCTTTTTGTATGAAGAGCAAACGCGAAGAGGTATTAGCCTAAAACATTGGGAAGAATTTGAAAACGTAGCAGACCACTGTACCGTGTGTCATAAGTGTTATACGCCTTGCCCGGTTGATATTGATTTTGGCGAGGTGTCGATGAATATGCGGGCACTGCTACATCGCATGGGTCGCAAATCGTTTAACGCAGGCACCACTGCCGCAATGTTTTTTTTGAATGCTAAAGACCCAGCCACTATTAATGCAACACGCCAAGTGATGGTGGGCGTGGCCTACAAGGCACAACGTTTTGTTCACGACTTATTCGCTAAGTTTGCCCGTAAACAAACGGCTCACCCACCTGCAACAGTGGGTAAAGCGCCCATGCGTGAACAGATTATTCACTTTATTAACAAAAAAATGCCGGGTGGTTTGCCTAAAAAAACAGCCCGTAAATTGTTAGATATTGAAGACGCGAATTACGTACCGATTATTCGTGACCCTGCGCGTACTTCAGCTGAAACCGAGGCCGTGTTTTACTTCCCCGGCTGTGGTTCTGAGCGGTTGTTTTCTCAAGTCGGTTTGGCAACGCAGGCCATGTTGTGGCATGTGGGTGTGCAAACCGTGTTGCCACCTGGGTATTTGTGTTGCGGCTATCCGCAGCGTGCAAATGGCTTGTCAGACAAGGCACAAGAAATTATTACTGATAATCGGGTGCTCTTTCATCGTGTTGCTAACACCTTAAATTATCTTGATATTAAAACGGTCGTGGTGAGCTGTGGTACTTGTTACGATCAGTTAGCAGGCTATGAGTTTGAAAAAATATTCCCTGGTTGCCGTTTGATCGATATTCATGAATATTTGTTAGAAAAAGGGGTCAAACTTGAAGGTGTAAATGGTACGCGTTATATGTATCACGACCCTTGTCACACCCCCATGAAGCTGCAAGACCCCATGAAAACCGTTCGCGCTTTAGTGGGTGACGAAACGATTAAAACAGATCGGTGTTGCGGTGAATCGGGTACTTTGGCGGTCAGTCGGCCCGACATTTCAACGCAAATTCGGTTTCGTAAAGAAGAAGAGTTGGCTAAAAATACGGCAGTCATTCGTGCTGATGGTTTTGAAGGTGAGGTCAAAATGTTGACGTCATGCCCATCTTGCTTGCAAGGCCTGTCAAGGTTTGAACAAGACACAGCTGCCAAAGCAGACTATATTGTGGTCGAAATGGCGCGTCTGATTTTGGGCGAAGACTGGATGCCTAAGTATGTCGCCCAAGCCAATGAGGGCGGTATTGAGCGTGTATTGGTCTAATAAACCAATTCGTCTTTAGATATGATGCGGGGTAATGGCTAGCCTAAACGATAGCTATGCCAGCCCCCTGACAGGCTGCTTTGAGTGCCTTTGCAAACACAACTGCGTTCGGTTGGTCACCGTGAATGCAAAGCGTCTCGGCTTTGAGTGCAACGTGGCTAACGTCAACGGCGGTTACAAAACCCTTTTCGACCATTTGTAGAACTTGAATAATTGATTGGTTGACGTCTTCAGTCATGGCGTTGTGTTCACGTCTAGGCGTGAGCGAGCCATCAGCTTGGTAGGTGCGATCACCAAAGACCTCTTGTTTGACCGTTAAGCCACATTGTTGTGCAACGTCAACCATGGTGCTACCCGCCAATACAAATATTATTAAAGATGGGTCTACATCGTAGATGGCCTGTGAGATCGCTTTAGCTAAAGCAACATCTTTAGCGGCCATGTTGTATAACGCACCGTGTGCCTTCACATGATGTAAGCGTGCACCTTGTGATGTGGCAACAGCCGCCAATGCACCCACTTGAACCACGGTGATGTCGTAGGCATTTTCTGGGGAAATGGCCATGTTGCGGCGACCAAAACCCGCTAAGTCTGGCAAACCCGGGTGAGCCCCAATTTTGACGCCATGTTTAATCGCTTGTGCAACGGTATGTCGCATGACTGAGGCATCACCCGCGTGATAGCCACAGGCAATGTTGGCAGACGTTACGTAAGGCAAAATCTGTTCGTCATGGCCCATTTTCCAAGCACCAAAGCTTTCACCCATATCGCAATTTAAATCAATCTGCCGTGTCATGTTGTGTGCTCTTTAAAGGTAGTCTTAATGTTTCAAAAATTGGGTCAAGGGGTTTTGCAAGTAATTCAATCGCTGTTTGACGTAAACGGTCAAGCTGCTGTGCTTGGAGCTTATCGATTAATTTAAACCGAACTGAATCGCCAGGCTTACGTTGTGCTAGAGCAGGTAAGTCAACTTGTGCGACCATAGCAATTTTGGGGTAACCCCCTGTACTTTGACGGTCAGCCATAAGAATAATCGGCTGGCCATCTACGGGTACCTGTATGGTGCCAAAACTTGTGGCTTCAGACAGCATCTGTTTAGGAACGCTTAATGCTAATTGCGGGCCTTCAAGGCGGTAACCCATACGCTCAGAGTCGCGTGAAATACGCCATGGGCTTGATAAAAAATGCTCAAGACTCGCTGGTGTAAACCCAGACCATTGATCGCTCGCAACAACGCGTATCGTGTCTCGATTTGGGTTGGGTAACTGAAGGTTAAGGGGCAAATACAGTTGAGTTTGCCAAAGCTTAGTTTCAATTTGCTTTAAAAACTGTTCATCGTCAGGTAGTGACAACTGAAAAGGAATATCATCTTCTTTTTTTAATGCGCGCCCGTGCCAGCCACCCAAACCGCTGCGTAAATAAGTGCTTTGACTATTCATCACGGGTTTGATTGCAAAACCACCCCATACTGCCAGATAAGTACGAGCCCCCGTTATAAAAGAGAGTAGTTTGAGCTGTTGACCACGTCTCGCCATGTAGGGGCGGTTCAGTACAATGGGTTGATCGCCTAAGGTGGCCTGCATGTCAGCCCCACTAAGTGCAAAACAGCATGGTGCAGTGAAGGTCAGTTGCGGGCCAATCAATGTCATTTCGAGGGTGGCTAAATCGGTTTGATTACCTACAATGCGATTGGCCATTTGATGGGCTAGCGCATCCATGGCACCGGTCACTGAAACGCCTAGATACTGAAAACCAAATCGCCCCAAATCTTGAAAGCTTGAGAGTAGGCCGGGTTTTTGAATGTGTATGCCCATGCGTTACGCTTTGTTATTTTTCATTGATTTAAAGTGCTCTGGCGTAATGGGTATAAAACGTACTTGGTCACCGGGTTCAAGCAAGCTGGGACGGGCCCTGTTGATATCAAAAAGTGAGGTGGGGGTCATGCCAATGATGTGCCAGCCACCGGGCAGTATGTTTGGGTAAATAGACGTTTGTCGGTTTGCAATAGCCACAGAACCCGCCGGCACAGCTGTTCGAGGTGTCTGACGTCTTGGTATGTCAAAGTAATCACCATGAATACCAATATAAGGTTGCCCAGGCGCAAAGCCAACCATAAAGACGCGGCTTAGCGATTCAGTATGTTGACGAATCACATCGGCTATTGAGCATTGTGCCGTTTGTGCGACGAATTCGAGGTCAATGCCATATTCGGTGTCATAGCAAACCGGTATGTCAATAATACGCGACTCAACTAATGATTGATCAAGTGGTAAGTCTAAAAACGCTTGAGCTTCCCGCTCAAAATAAGCGCTGGGGTTATTTTGATGGTCAGGGTGCGGCTCAAACTGAATGGCAACAGTAATAAATGAGGGTATGACATCAGTCACCCCACTTAATTTTGCAAGCCTTAAGCGTTGCGCAAAACTTAGACACTTAAGCCCGGTGTGGGTATCAATGCAATCACCGAGATTAAAAATAACGCAACGATCGCCTTGTTCACGAATCATTTAGCAAATAATGATGTCATGTTTTGAAATGCTTTAAATTCAATTGCATTACCCCCCTCTGTCACAATAGTTGTCCGGTCTTTTAATTTCTTTTCTTAATCTTTTGGGGCGGTTGGAGTGAAGTTGCTATGCCAACCTACAGCACTGAATTTAAAGACAACATCGTTCGTAAAATGATGCCCCCTAATAGCCAAAGCG
>CAMCYB010000061.1 GCA_945883615.1 Bordetella parapertussis
TTGGTTTAATAACCAAAGGCTACTGAGTCGTATCGGGTATATTACTCCTGCTGAGGCAGAAGAAAATTACCATAAGCAACAAAGCATTAAGGCTGTTGAGTGCCAATCACTTTAACCAATCAACCTCCTCAAAACCCGGGGCGATTCAAGTATATGAGCAAGCCAAACGAGCCATGCCTAAACGTTGGAACAATCGGTCAACTCGCAATTGGCAACCCATTAATGAGGTCTGGCTTAACCCACCAAAAGAGCACATCAATGAATCTATTAATTTAAAACAGGCAGCATGAAAGAACTGCCATCTTTGTTGACAACTACCGCAGTGATGTTTGGTATGTTTTAAATTAAGTAGCCCAGTTTTATTTCTCTAGATACGGCATGACTAAGGAGATTGACCATTTGAGATGATTAACTACATCTAAACATCTCACATTTTGCACTTCAGCCGAGCATTATTTCGCAAATCTATCACTTTAGTTAAGACTAAAGGAACCGTTAGATTTAAATAGCTTTATTTCAATACATCCTTATGCCTAATGTACCAATCAAGGGTTGCTTTGATGCCTTCTGCCATTTGGTGGGTGGGAACATAGCCTAACATCAGATGCGCTTTACTCGTGTCCGCAAGGCTGTGACGGACATCACCAGCACGAAAATCCCGATACTCAGGTTTAGCTGATGAAGATACGCCAAAAGCCACTAGATTATCGCGTATTGAACTGAATAGCTGATTAAGTGTAGTTCGGTTCCCAACAGCCATGTTGTAGACATGATTCCGAGCCTCAGGGTTCGAAGTTGCAGCAAGTAGATTGGCTTGAATAGCATTTTGGATATAAGAAAAGTCTCGGCTCGTTTCTCCATCACCGTTGATGAAAACTGTTTCGCCCTTAAGAAGTGACGAAACCCACTTAGGAATGACTGCGGCATAATCCCCATTGGGATTTTGGCGTGGACCAAACACATTGAAGTAACGCAGACCAATGGTTTGAAAGTCGTAGCATCTTGAGAAAATATCTGCATAGAGTTCGTTTACATATTTGGTAACAGCATAGGGACTTAAAGGATTACCAATCTTATCTTCCACCTTGGGTAAGGCAGTATGATCTCCATAGGTACTACTGCTCGCGGCATAGGTGAAGCTTTTGATGTTAGATTCCCGAGCAGCAACTAAAATGTTTAAAAAGCCAGAAATGTTGACACTATTGGTGGTGATTGGGTCGGCTAGGCTACGAGGTACACTACCCAGTGCGGCTTGGTGAAGGACATAATCTACGCCCGAGCAAGCTATCTTGCAGTCAGTTAGATTGCGGATGTCACCCTCTATAAAACGAAAGTTGCCCCACAATCCTGCTCCGACCAAACTTTGCACCTCATCCAAATTAGACTGAAACCCAGTGGCAAAGTTCTCAAGCCCAATAACGCGTTGGTTTAGCCGCAGTAGAGCCTCCAACAAGTTGCTCCCAATAAAGCCAGCCACACCGGTTACCAACCAAGTCTTTGGGGATTGGGGCAATTCTATTAAAAGTTGTTGGTATCGTGTCATAACTTACAAGCGACCATCGGCCGCACCTATGGGCAAAATGCTTTTGACATCAAAAATAACTGCACCAGGCTTACCAAGGGATTTTATACCTTGCTCGCCCAAGGAAATAAACTGGTGGTGACCCACTGCTAAAATAATAGCATCATATTGCCCGAGTGCTGGGGCAAGCTTCAAACAACATAGGCCATATTCGTGTTCTGCCTCCTCCACATCAATCCAAGGGTCATATATTTCGACCAAGGTTTTGTATCCTTGAAGTGCTTTGACAACATCAACCACTTTGCTGTTGCGCACATCTGGGCAGTTCTCTTTAAAAGTCAGACCAAGCACTAGCACCTTGCTACCCAAGACGGGCAAGCCCTTTCGTAACATCAGCTTAATGGTCTCATCGGCTACATGTCTGGGCATACTGTCGTTAATACGGCGTCCCGCCAAAATGACCTCGGGGTGATGACCCACCTCTTGAGCTTTATGTGTGAGGTAGTAAGGGTCAACGCCGATGCAGTGTCCTCCAACCAAACCAGGCCGAAAAGGCAAGAAATTCCACTTAGTACCTGCTGCTTGTAAGACTTCCAGCGTGTCAATACCTAGCTTGTTAAAGATCAGACTAAGCTCATTCATGAGTGCAATGTTCACATCACGCTGAGTATTCTCAATGACTTTGGCTGCCTCGGCGACCTTAATGCTACTGGCCTTGTGCGTACCAGCAGTAATAATTTGTTTGTAAAGTTGATCCACTTCCTCAGCTATTTCAACAGTGCTACCGCTAGTGACTTTTTTTATTGAGGGCAAACGGTGCTCTTTGTCGCCGGGATTTATTCTTTCAGGGCTGTAGCCGCAATAGAAGTTTTCGTTAAATTTTAGACCGCTTAATTTTTCCAATATGGGCACGCACACCTCTTCAGTCGCACCAGGATAGACAGTGGATTCGTAGATAACGATATCTCCAGACTTAAGTAATTTCCCAACTGTTGCGCTCGCCTTAATAAGAGGAGTCATGTCGGGCCGGTTGGCTAGGTCAACTGGAGTTGGTACGGTAATGATAAAAATTTGCGCCTGCTGAATATCGGCTGGATTGGCACTATAGCTAAGGTACCTAGCTTCTCGTAGTTCATCCGAGCTGCACTCCTGAGTGCGGTCTTGCCCGCTATGAAGCTCATTGACGCGTTTAGCGTTGATGTCAAAACCTAATGTAGCTCGTAGTTTGCCAAACTCAACGGCTAGTGGAAGACCGACATAGCCTAAACCAATAATAGCAATTGTTTTTTCTATATTCATGATGTTTTACTTGTCGTTTAGTGGATTCAAGTACGAAGTGCAACGCGTTTTAAGGACTCGTGAAACACTTGATGCGGGGTTTTAAATCCTAGTCTTTTTCTAGGCCGATGATTTAATAGATTTTGAATTATTTTAAGCTCCTCGTCTGTAACTGTTGATAACTTTCTTTTCTTAGGAACATATTGACGCAATAAACCGTTGTAGTTTTCATTTGAACCCCTTTGCCAACTGGCATAGGGTTGAGCAAAGTAACTGGTTGAATGTAATGCTTGGTCTATTAGTGCATGATCTGCAAACTCTTTGCCATTATCAAAAGTTATCGTTTTGACAAGACATAACTGGGGTTCAAGCTTATCGATTATTGCCTGGCGTAGTAGTTCAGCTGTTTTCCTGTCCACTTTAGCAATGACTGCATACCCGCTTTTGCGTTCAACTAAAGTCACAATCGCATTTTTATGAGCCGCACCAATCACTGTGTCGCCTTCCCAATGCCCCACATGGCTTCGAGTTTCAACCGAGGCCGGGCGATCAGCAATGGGGCGTCGCCCAATAATCTGGCCCCTACGATCACGTCCACTGGCATAGCGCTTTCGCCGCTTTTTCTGACTTCGCAGGTGTTGCCACAGGGTGCCACCACGGGCCTTGTCAGCATAAACGTAGCGGTAAACCGTCTCATGGCTAACAGGCAGCGTAGATGCAATTTGCTCAGGACTCCATTGCAAATGCAGGTAGTGGGATATCTGCTCACGCACCAGCGGGTGCGTCACCCGGGCGTTTCGACTAGCCTGAACCTTTTGCTGACAAAACTGTTCGGCTTGCGCAGGCCGATAACCGCGTTTGCCAGTATTGCGAGAAATCTCACGACTGATCGTCGATTTGTGACGACCCAATATGTCAGATATTTCGGAATAGGTAAGTTTTGCTTTCAAAAGGGCGTGAATCTGATAACGTTCTGTTTGGCTGAAGTGTTTATAGCTCATAAGGTAACTTTGACTTGGCGGTCGGGAAATCTAAGATGCTAGAGCATTCTCAGCCAACCACCTAATTATTCAAAGTTGCACTTCGTACTTGTATCCACCTTTTAATGATAATTTCTGATTAAAAAAATAGAAAGTACAGGGCCCCATAATGCAGCAATACTAATAATGGCCAAGATGAAGAGTTAATACTTGCAATAAAGTAGTTTCCTACCGGAACAGAAGTCACTAACCATGAAATGGCCACAGGTCGTCTTAAAGTCGGGCTCGATAAGTAAATTGAAAAGAAAGCGAGTACGAGTGCCAAAGTGATATTCACTAAACGAACATTAAGCGTTGTTTCACCTAAGTTTTCACCAATAAACAATGACATTGTTTTGTAGTAAATGGGCAACGTTGACTGCAGATCTACTAATGTGCCTTCTGGAAGTTCGCGTGTAACATCTTTACTGCAGCTAGCCGCAACAGTTGGGCTCATTGAGTAGCATACGCCAGCACGTTTCCCCTTTTTGAGGCAAAGAGCAGGGTCATGAGATGCGGCACAATAAATCATTGTTTGATGAAAAGGTTCATCTGGTGAAGCACCAACAGGCGATACAATGGTCCACGCAGCCAGAGCGATCCAAAAGAATATGCAGTTTAGTACGACTTTTAATGTGAGGAAAAAGTCTAACGGCTTTTTTAAGTGACTATTTGTCAAGGTACTACCCGCCCATACACATCTTCAAGCCTAACAATATCGTCTTCACCCAAATAACTACCCGATTGAATTTCAATCATTTCCAATTCGACCACGCCAGGGTTTTTCAGACGATGTATTTCACCCATGGGTATGTAGGTTGATTGGTTTTCACAAAGCATAAAAACTTCGGTACCCCGTGTCACTTCAGCCGTGCCGCGCACAACCACCCAGTGCTCGGCACGGTGGTGATGCTTTTGTAAGCTGAGTGCCGCACCCGGTTTAACACCAATGCGTTTAACTTGAAAGCGTTCACCCATATCGATACTGTCGTACCAGCCCCATGGTCTGGCAACTTTTCGGTGTATGACCGCTTGTGATTTATTTTGAGTCTGCAACTGTGCCACCACCTCTTTCACTTGTTCGGCATGGCTTTGTGCCAAAACCAAAATTGCATCAGGGGTGTCAATAATGAGTAAATCTTGCGTACCTAAAGCCACAACAGGTCGGGTGGGGGCGTGAATGAACGTGTTTTGACTTAAGTGCGCAACCCCATGGCCTTCAATTCGGTTGCCTGACGCATCAGGTGGCGTGAGGTTAGCCACTGCATTCCAGCTACCGACATCGCTCCACTGGCCCGTGAATTTAACTAAGGCGATGTTGTTTGCCTGTTCCATCACGGCATAGTCAATACTTTCAGAGCGACAGGTTTTTAGGGCTTCAAGCTTGGGTTGAACCAGACATTCACCTTGTGCGGTTAAGGTTTCAGTCGCCTGTGCCATGGCTGCTTCGCAACTCGCTAAGATATCGGGCGCGTGTTCTTTTAAGGCTTTGAGTAAAACCTCAGCCGTACAAAGAAAGATGCCCGCATTCCAACAAACGTTGCCTTGCAAAATCAGCTCTTGGGCTTTTAGCACTTGCGGTTTTTCTATAAAGCGGTCGACCTTAAAAACTGGGTTGTGTTCAATGTTGGGTTGTGCATGGGTTTGTATATAGCCATACGCTGAGCTCGGGAAGGTGGGCACCACCCCAAAGGTCACAATCTCGCCTGCTAAGGCAGCTTGAGCGCCCTGCATAACGGTATCGTGGAATAGTTGTAAATCAGGTATGTGGTGATCAGCAGGGCAAAAAAGTAATAACGGGTTGGCAGTTTTGTGTGCGGAATCGTTTGCCATTGTTGAAATGGCTTTCGAATGTGAGGGAGATGTTGGGGCTGGAGCAGATAAAGCAGCTGTAGCCGCATAACCTGCTTGCGTTTTTAAAACGTGCAAAGCACCCAAAGCCATCGCCGCCGCCGTATTACGCGCGATAGGTTCAAGCATGAGGGTGCCACGTTTGATGCGCGTAGCCTCTAAGACATCAAGTATCATAAAGCGATGGGCATCAGAGCCAATCAATATGGGTGCGGAACCAAATAAGTGAGATCGCTCAAGCGTTAACTGCAATAAGCTTTTATTGCCAATTAATGGCACAAATTGTTTAGGGAAACTTTGCCTTGATAATGGCCACAAACGTGTACCAGAACCACCGCAAAGAATGATGGGGGTGATTGGGTAAGTGGGGTTAGTTTGGCTTTTGTGTGCATTGCCCGAAAGGGCAGAGGTGATTTGATCAGTCATATGATTTATTGTTTTGTCGAAGATTTTTCAAACTGCCATGAACTTTGGCACATGTCAGCTAAGCTGCGGGTGGCGACCCAGTTTAAAGTGCTTAATGCTTTGTTTGTGTCGGCGTAGCATGTTGCAATGTCGCCTGCACGCCTGTTAACGAATTGTAAGGGTACAGACACGTTGTTGACTGATTCAAAAGCATGAACAAGTTCTAAAACACTAAAACCCTTTCCTGTGCCTAAGTTAATCGCTTCCCAGCCAACATGTTTGTCGACATAATCAAGCGCCGCAACATGGCCCTCAGCTAAATCAACAACATGTATAAAGTCGCGTACCCCCGTACCGTCTGGCGTGGGGTAATCTTTACCAAATACATTCAAATGCTTACGTTGCCCAGAGGCGACTTGTGTCACGAAGGGCATCAAGTTATTAGGTGTACCCGAGGGGCGCTCGCCAATTAAACCGCTACTGTGTGCGCCCACGGGGTTGAAATAGCGCAAACACACCACTGACCAGACAGGGTCACTTAAACATAGGTCGTTCAGCATTTCTTCAATATGTAGTTTGCTACGCCCGTAAGGGTTGGTAGCGCTTGTTGGGTGGGTTTCAGTTAGGGGAAGTTGCTGGGGCTCGCCATAAACGGTGGCACTGCTACTGAACACCATTTTTTTAACACCACACGCTTGCATAGCCTGTAAAAGGCTAATGGTGCCTTGTACGTTATTGGCATAGTACTCAACAGGCTGGGCAACTGATTCACCCACGGCTTTTAAGCCTGCGAAGTGAATGACTGAGTCGATTTGTTGGTCTCGTAAAACCTGTTTGAGCAGTGATGTGTCAAGAATATCACCTTGAATGAAGGTAATGAAAGGGTCTTTCACTAGGGTGGTTAAAACTGAATCACGAGCATTTTGAAGAATGTTTAGAATGCGTTCAACGGCACCTATTTCACTATTGCTTAGGTTGTCGTACAGCACAATATGGGTTGCAACCTTAGCCAGTGACAGTGCCGTGTGGCTGCCGATATAACCTGTGCCACCTGTGAGTAAAACTTTCATTTTGTTGCCAAAAAAATAAGTTATTTGTAAGATTAAATCATAACTTGATATAAGAGCGGCTAAAGTGGGTGAGTAAAGCGCTTATTCGCTACTTTACTAAAGTCTACTCATGCATTTTAAACAGTGATGTATGGTGTCACCGATGCGGTGTGGTCAGATTGGCCAATAGCCGGCTTAAGTAAACAGCTGCACTTATAAACTGTGGGGGAGGGTCTAGCATTATGTAAACATAGTTATAATTTTGACAGGTAAATAAGCTTAAATATCAAAATCACCTGAACTAATTGAGTTAAATTAATTACTTTTACAATGCCACTACAATAAATTTAACGATAATAGGCACCCACATGCTATTTGCCCAGCTGCACACCACAAAAAAACATGCCTTAGCGTTCTTAACTTTAGGGGCATTTTTTTGTCTTGCAGCATTCTGTGTAACTGCTTCAGCCCAAACCGCTTTGGGATCAACGGCTCAAACATCAACCCCCTTATCTAGTCAAAACAACCCGCCTACCAACCCCTTCACCCCTACCGAGTTCACAGTCAGATCAACATACGAGCAGTGGAAAATACCCAACGGCAATAACGCGGGTATGTTGGGGTTGAATTTTTTGGTTGATGTGACACCAAATTTAAAGCTGGGTGCGGCATCTTATGGTGCTGTATCGGGTGGGTACGGGGGCTTAACAACCTTTGGTTTCGCGGGTGAGTTGCAACAAGACCTCAATGATTCATGGCGCGTGCATGGCGGTGTGTTTGTTGGTGGCGGGGGCGGTGCAGCAGGCTATAACCAAACCGGCAATGGTTTTATGTTTCGCGCTGATGCGGTTTAACGTACCGCACGGGTCAATATGGCAACATTGGTGTAGGTGTGTCATGGGTGACTTTCCCGAGCGGGCAGTTACGCAGCGCGCAACCTTACTTAATGTATGAGTATCCGTTTTACTCAGGCGTTCAAAGTGGTTGGTCGGGTACGTCGTTATCGTCAGGTTCATCGAACACAGCCGCGACAGCAGGTTCTTTTAAAACATTAAGTCAATCTAGTGCATCAACCCCATCAAGCAACGCCCCATCTCTGCGCCAAGAATTTTCAATCGGTTGGACGCATAACCAAGTGCCCAGCTCTGTGACCAATAGCAGTGGCGCGACCCAAGGTAGTTTTGACGTGGCGGGTGTTCGCTGGTCAAGCTATTTAGATGAGCGTTTGTTTTTAAGTATAGAGGCTGATGGTTCATATACCGGCAGCACTTCTGGCTATACCCAGATATTGGGTGGCGTGGGTTACCGCTTTCCTTTGGGGTCTTCGACCGGTTTGAAAATTTACGGTCTAGCAGGCCCTGCGGGCACGGGTAGCGGTGCTGTCGACACGGGGGGTGGGCTTTTAGTGGGTGGGGGTTTGGCGATTCAGCAAATGCTGACAGATCATTGGGCCATCGAAGTAGGCACGGGTGCCCTCAAAGCGACCTCAGGCGACTTTAAAGCATTTACTTACGGTATCAACCTGACTTACGCATTTGGCACGCCTAAAGTCTCTCGCACAACATCGTCTCAAAGCATGCTGGCGGGGTATGACATGGCACCATTGCAGTTGCGTGTGATGAACCAAACCTACTTTAAGTCAAATGACCAATGGCGCAACGATGATGATCTGGCCTCAGTAAATAACCTAGGGAAGGTCTGAATAAGTCGGTTTAAAGCGGAAATTTCCGCGGTAGAAATTTACTGATTCAATAATATTTACTTTTTTGCCCAATATGGACAGATATTTGGGCATTTTAGCCCGTTTAGCACCCCGAATCAGGGTACTGCGCCC
>CAMCYB010000062.1 GCA_945883615.1 Bordetella parapertussis
TTAATAACCAAAGGCTACTGAGTCGTATCGGGTATATTACTCCTGCTGAGGCAGAAGAAAATTACCATAAGCAACAAAGCATTAAGGCTGTTGAGTGCCAATCACTTTAACCAATCAACCTCCTCAAAACCCGGGGCAATTCAAATTCACCTGAACCCAATAACATCACTCTAAAGCCACTCGGAGAAAGTGGTGTGCCAAACTTAACGGAGTTGCTTACGGTCTGCGACATGGTGACGTCCATATAATAGGTGGCGGGTGATCGTTACGTCATCGTGAGGTGACCGTTACGTCATCGTGAGGTGATGGTTACAATTATCACTCAAAAATTTCTCAACCTTGCCTCTAAGTTGTTGCATAAGCGTGGCTTATACAAAGTATCAAACATATGCCCAGACCCGACTACAATCATCAGATGGCGATCAAATCTATTACTCCTCAATCGATTTTAACGAGTGGGCAACAGACCCTCGAAACTGAAGCGCAGGCTCTCGTTGCGCTCAGAGCTCGCCTGGGTCAAGACTTTATACAAGCCGTTCAGTTGATACTGAGTTGCCCAGGGCGTGTGGTGGTGTGCGGTCTGGGTAAAACAGGCCTCGTTGCCCGCAAAATAGCCGCCACACTGGCTTCAACGGGAACGCCTGCCTTTTTTATGCATGCCAGCGAAGCACTGCATGGCGATATCGGTATGCTCAGCACAGGCGATATATTGTTAGCACTGTCTCACTCAGGTTCAGGTGAAGAGATTTTGACAGTGGTTCAAAGTGCACATCGTTTGGGTAACTCAGTGATTGCTTTGACAGGGCATTCTGATTCAGAGTTGGCTAAATTAGCTCACATTCATATTGATGTGAGCGTTGATTTAGAAGCTTGCCCACTAAATCTCGCACCAACATCAAGCACCACGGCTGCCATGGCGATGGGTGATGCGCTAGCCGTTGCCTGTTTACAGGCCCGCGGGTTTAGTGCTGATGACTTCGCGCGCTCTCACCCTGGTGGCCAGCTCGGTCGTCGTTTATTGACCCGCGTACGCGATGTCATGCGTCAAGGCACAGCATTACCTATGGTAAAGGCCAGCACCAACATGGCTCAAACACTAGAAGAAATGTCACGCAAAGGTATGGGTATGACCGTTATTGTTGACGATCATATGGCTCCAATAGGTATTTTTACAGATGGTGATTTACGACGCCTACTTGAGCAGCGCGGCGATATTAGACACTTGTGCGCCCGCGATGGCATGAGCCCCTCACCTCAAAGCATTGATGCTGATATGCTGGCGATTGATGCCGCCAACACAATGGACCATCGCAAAATCACGCAAATGCTTGTCTGCTCAACTGAAGGGCAATTGATTGGTGCATTACATATGCATGACCTCATGGCCGCAAAAGTCATTTAAACCCTTCACTCAAAATGAAAAAAATAGCCCACCCTGCCGAAGCACTTGTCTTAACACGCATACCAGAGCACTTACTCGAACGATTGGTACGTATTAAACTCATGGTGTTTGACATCGATGGCGTTCTCACTGACGGTAGCCTTTGGTATGGCGACCAAGGTGAAATCTTTAAACGATTTCATGCGCATGATGGCCACGGTTTAAAAATGATGTTGAATAGCGGCATACGTGTCGCGCTCATGACTGGCCGCACGAGCAAAATTGTGAGCTTGCGTGCTGCTGAATTAGGTGTGGCTGATGTGATGCAAGACGTTCGTGATAAGGGTCAAGCTTTAAGTGAACTCGCTAGTCGCCATTTTTTGAGTTTTCAAGATGTTGGTTTTATGGGCGATGATTTAATTGACATACCCGCGCTACAAAAAGTGGGTTTTGCGGCGAGCGTACCCGATGCTCCAACTTACATCGCCCAAGCCGCCCATTGGGTATCTAACAAGCCCGGAGGGCATGGCGCAGTGCGTGAATGCTGCGACCTGATTTTGGCATCGCAAGGCAAACTCAGCCCATTTTTTCAACCTGGCTTGCTGGGGTCAGGGGTGATACAGTGAACTATATACAGAACTATATACAAAACTATATACAGAAATTTTCATCGATTAAAGTGCGCACACTGTGCTTGCGATCGACACAGGTGCAAATTTGAAAGATCGCTTCTCAACGGGCATTACAACGCTTATTTTGACCGCCTTAGTCGCGGGTACGTGGTGGGCGTCTGACTATGCACAGCGAGCCGTTCAAATAGACCCGCCCTCAAAAAACACCCACGAACCTGATACGTGGGCTAAAAACATTGTGTTACTTCGTAGCAATGAATTAGGTGTGACCGTTAGCCGCCTAGAAAGTGACTACATTGAACACTTTCCTGATAACGAATCATACAAAATACAAGTGCCACGTTCTTTCAATGTCAAATCAGATAGCCCTATGACACTGGCCACCTCTAAAACAGCTGTGCTGCTCGACGACGGCAACCGCATTATTATGGAAGGCAATGCCGTGCTCACTCGCCTAGGCGATGCAGACAACGCGCCGTTAACGTTTTCAAGTGAAATGCTCACACTGTTGGTTGATCAAGACCTGGCATTCACTGATTTGCCTGCAGTAGCCATTAATGGTCGCTCAAGACTTTCTGGTGTGGGTATGACCTATAACAATAAAACACGGCAACTAAACGTGTTGCGATCTACCGATGTAGACATTGCCCCCCGTACAAATGACAACCAAGATATATCTAATCAGGCGGGTTCAACCACGCCACAAATATTAAAGACGCCACCATGAAACATTTCATCATGCCTTTATTTTTATTTTGTTTGGTGATGACAAGCATCGCTTTTATGCCTCTTGTTTTTGCCCAATCAACGGGCCTTAAAAGCATGACGACAAGCGAAACGCCTGAAGAAACGCCTTTCACCCAAATTCTGTCAAACTCATTAAGCTACGACGATCTAGAAAAGCTCAGTACCTTTACAGGTCAAGTTGTCATGACCCGAGGCTTGCTAAATATGCATGCCGATATTTTAAAATTACGAGAAGATAATGAAGGTTTTCAACATGGCACAGCGCTCGCTGACGCAGGCAAGCGTGTTTATATTCGCCAAGAAAAGCCTGAGACTTTTGAAATTATGCAGGGCTTAGGTGAGCGCGCTGAATATGATGGTAAAGCGCAAACATTTGAGCTCATTGGCCGGGCTATTTTGACGCGTTATATCTGTGGTCAACCATTTGATAATGTCAGCGGTGACCGGGTTAAGTACAGTGAAAAAACTGAAATCTATCAAGCCTTTGGCGGTTCTAAGCCTGACAACCCAGGTGGCCAAGTCAGGTCTATTGCTCAACCTCGCGCAAAAGTCGACGCAGCGATTGAAGCGTGCCAAAAAATTAAAGCCTCAGGTGGCACCATTCCCACTGTACCTGCTCCGGTTAGATAAATTAACTTTATGATGAACCCCGCTCAAACGTCTGCATTAACTGCCGTTGAACCCCACATAGCCGCCACACAAGATGGGCGCCTTGTGGCGACCGGCTTGCGCAAATCGTATGGTGGCCGCATGGTTGTGCAAGACGTTTCATTGTCTGTTGATAGTGGTGAAATTGTCGGTTTATTAGGCCCCAATGGTGCAGGTAAAACCACCAGTTTTTACATGATTGTCGGTTTGGTACCTGCAGATGCAGGCCGAATTGAAATTGACAATACAAGCATCACCAGCATGCCCATCCATTTAAGGGCTAGGCGCGGTTTGTCATACTTACCTCAAGACGCTTCAGTCTTTAGACGCTTAAATGTGGCTCAAAACATTCGAGCCGTACTTGAACTTCAGTTCGATCAAAAGGGTAAGCGTATTTCAGAAACTGAAATTAAGCAGCGCCTTGAAACCTTACTCGATGAATTACAAATTGGACATTTACGCAATAACGGGGCGTTGTCATTATCGGGCGGTGAGCGTCGCCGAGTTGAAATAGCCCGGGCACTGGCCACTAACCCTCGCTTTATTTTGTTAGACGAGCCGTTTGCTGGCGTAGACCCCATTGCAGTGATTGAAATTCAACGCATCATTCGTTTTTTAAAAAGCCGCGGCATCGGTGTACTTATCACTGACCACAACGTACGCGAAACACTGGGTATTTGTGATCGAGCCTACATCATCAGCGAAGGTAAAGTACTCACGACGGGCATACCCCAAGACATTATTCAGGACCCCGCTGTGAGACGTGTTTATTTGGGTGAGCATTTCAAAATGTAAGTCTCTACATTAACTATTGCATTCTTCGCAAAAGTCGATATACTGGAATCTAGTAAGAGCGATATCGATGTGTCCAACCCTAAGAAGGAGCTTTGGTTATGAACTTACATATTACGGGTCATCATGTTACGGTCACCCCAGCCATACGAGAGTATGTTGAAACTAAAATGCAGCGTATTACACGGCATTTTGATCATGTGATTGACTCACAAGTCATGCTCTCAGTTGAGCCCTTAAAACATCGCGCTGAAATCACTTTACACATACCAGGTAAAGATATTCACTGCGAATCGACCCAAGAAAACCTTTATGCTGCCATTGATATGCTGGTTGACAAGGTTGACCGCAAAGTCATTCAACACAAAGATCGTAAGCAAAATCACGCTCATTTGTCGCCAAAAAGAGCGATCGTGGCTGAAATCTAAATTTTTAAATTAATCTTACGAAACCTTACGCACAGTGAAGGCTAAAAATATGTTGGTTTTTTCATTATGCGTAGAGGTTTTTTGCAGTGCATCATATAATTTATGAATGAAACTACTGTCGCAAATTTTGCACCCAGAAAATATCTTGCTCGACATACCCGTGTCAAGCAAAAAACGGGCGCTAGAACAAATCGCGTTACTCTTTGAAAACCAACAAGGTCTTGAGCGGGCAGCCGTTTTTGACAGCCTTTTTGCCAGAGAGCGATTAGGCTCAACAGGCTTAGGGGCCGGTGTTGCCGTGCCGCATGGCCGCATTAAAGATATGTCTACCCCTTGTGCTGCGTTTGCCCGACTGGCACAACCTGTACCCTTTGACGCCCCTGATGGTCAGCCCGTTGATTTACTATTAGTTCTTGTTGTACCCGAGGCTGCTACCCAACAACATCTTGATATATTGGCTGAAGTGGCACAATGTCTTTCAGACATTAAAATTGTCGAAGCCTTAAGATCACAAACAGACGCCATGCAGATACATCGTTTACTGACGGGCGGGTTAAACAACACCTAACAGGAGCCCTGAATGCTAACTGTGAAAGACCTAGTCGAAGACAACACCGACGATGTGCCTTTTTCTTGGTTGGCCGGTCAGTCAAACGACTTGCGCCGCATTCCTGATAATGGCATGGCAGCCGCTGATTTAATCGGTCACCTCAACCTCATTCACCCCGCGCGTATTCAAGTATTTGGCACCGCAGAAATGGACTACTACATGCGTTTTGACGTTAAGCGTCGCACGCATCATCTTGAAGATTTGTTGGCCGGCGGGGTACCTGCTATCTTGCTCAGTGAAGGTTTAACGCCACCCAGCGAACTGATCGAAATTTGTGAAAGAGAACATGTGCCACTGTTAGGTACACCGGTGACGTCCGCACAAGTTATCGATATGTTACGCATTTATCTGACTCGCCGATTAGCACCGACCACGACCGTTCACGGGGTATTTATGGA
Organism: Bordetella parapertussis; assembly: GCA_945883615.1. GTDB lineage: Bacteria > Pseudomonadota > Gammaproteobacteria > Burkholderiales > Burkholderiaceae_B > Algicoccus > Algicoccus parapertussis_A. The sequence continues at coordinate 5,637 of CAMCYB010000062.1, forward strand.
CGTATTGGGTTTGGGCGTATTAATTACGGGTGAATCGGGCTTAGGTAAAAGCGAACTGGCACTTGAATTAATTTCGCGCGGTCATGGCTTAGTAGCCGACGATGCCGTTGATTTCTCGCGTAAAGCTCCTCACGCTATTGATGGCACGTGCCCACATCTATTACAAAACATGCTTGAAGTGCGCGGTTTAGGCTTACTCGACATTCAAACTATTTTTGGTGAAACCTCGGTACGCCGTAAAATGCGTCTTAAGCTTATTGTGCACCTCGTTCGGGCCTCAGCTCAAGATAAATTTGAAAGGCTACCGATTCAAGATATCACCCAAGAAATCTTAGGCGAACCGATAAGAAAAGTCATGCTGCAAGTTGCAGCTGGCCGCAACTTAGCCGTTTTGGTAGAAGCCGCTGTTCGCAACACCATACTCAAACTACGCGGTATTGATTCACTCAATGACTTTATGAAACGCCAATCTGAAGCCATCAAACAAAGTACGATGCCATGACCAACGCCTCAACAATGAGCGTTGTTATCATTACGGGCATTTCAGGTTCTGGCAAATCAGTGGCGCTGAAATGGTTAGAAGATGTGGGTTATGCCTGTGTCGACAACCTGCCGGTGTTGATGTTGCATGATTTCATCGACCTTATGATTGAGCAGCACTCACCTCGCATCGCTATTGCAATTGATGCACGCTCTGCTGATGATTTAATTCATCTTCCTCAAGCAATTAATAAACTTCGTACCGAAGGCTTAAGCATTCGTGTCGTTTTTTTAGAAGCAAATGACTTTACCTTAGTACAGCGATACTCAGAATCACGTCGACGTCACCCCCTTGCAGAACGGCTTTCACGAGAAGGTTCATCACCCTCACTCAAAGCCTGCATTAGCCTTGAAAGAGAAATGCTTGACCCCATTCGAGATCAAGAACATGTCATCGACACATCAGGTCTCACGCCTGGCCAACTTAGAGGCTGGATGCGCGACCTTATTCAAGCTGACCGACAGCCCTTGATTTTAACGTTTGAGTCATTTGCTTTTAAGCATGGGGCACCGCGTGACGCTGATTTAGTATTCGATGTTCGCTGTTTACCTAACCCACATTACGATACACAACTCAAAGCCTTAACAGGGCAAGATGCAGCCGTTGCCCAATGGCTAGACAGCTATGATGATGTGCGGTCAATGATTGATCATATTGAAAATTTTGTACGCACGTGGTTACCCCGTTACACTGAAGATACACGAAATTATCTGACCGTTGCAATCGGCTGTACAGGCGGCAAGCATCGTTCGGTTTATATCGTTGAAACATTAGGCAAACGTTTTGCTTCGCTGCCTAACGTACAAATCAGGCATCGCAATCAACCTGAGTGGGCGTAATGAATAAGGTCACAAGCATCCGTCTGGGTTCATTTTTTTTGCTCATGACAGGCTTGCTTTTACTGTCAGCCTGCTCAACCGGCCCTTCGCGCAGTGGCTCAGGCGGTTACTACAGCACTGACGGCCCACCGAGCGAAATTCCAAAAAATCTTGATGCCGTACTCGATGCGGTGCCACGCAATGAACCCCTTGCAAGAGGGCCCAACAAGCCTTACACCGTGATGGGGCAAAATTTTGTACCCGATACCAGTGGCAAGCCTTATAAAAAACAAGGTCGTGCCTCATGGTACGGTAAAAAGTTTCACGGTAACAAAACGTCTAATGGCGAAACATACGACATGTTTGCCATGACGGCAGCCCACCCTACTTTACCCATTCCCAGTTACGTTAGGGTGACACGGGTTTCGAACGGTAAAAGTGTTGTGCTCAGAGTGAATGACCGTGGCCCATTTTTACATGGTCGCGTGATCGACTTATCTTATGTGGCGGCCTACAAACTCGGTATGTTGGGGCCTGGCAGCACTGAGGTCATTGTCGAGCGGGTGACCCCTGGCGATATGAAACAGGCACCTATTAGACCCATGGTGGCAGACATACCGACGCCAACAAACGTTCCGCAGGCACTGCCAGCGATTGCAGCGGCACCCGTTACGATGCCAGTTTCCAGCCGTGCACTCCAAAGTAGCGTGCCTGCTGGGGCGGTATACCTACAAATTGGCGCATTTACTCAACCTAGTAATGCGCAACAATTACTCGAACAAGCTGCTCAGCGCATACCCGCACCGTTAAATCAATCATTGCATATTGATGAGCAAGCCGGCCCTATTTATCGCGTGCGAGTTGGCCCCTTTGCAAATCGTCAAATCGCGCTTGAATCGGTTCAGCCCATTGAGCAATCTACAGGCCTTGCACCCAGCATATCGCTACCCTAAAAAAATTCCCTTGCTCTAGCACTGCAACACATTTTTATCGCTTGACGCACGACGCTTTTCAAAAGTCATCCGTTCATGTCGTGCTCTATAAAACATGGCGGCTATTTAAGACGAAGGTCTTTACGAACCAGCATCATGGCATAGCATGCATCTTTAGCGAGACCGGTGGCCTGAGCCATAACTTTTGAGGCATCGCGCACCGACAACACGTCTAGCAAAGCATCAGCCCATGCCTGTTGAGCGGCCCTGTCTGATGCACTTGAAAGCGGGTCAGCCGTGGTTTGATCTGTTTCAACCGATCGCCCTATGGGGTGAATGAGCACCACATACTCACCCTGCTCGCGATGCGGTGCGGCCTTGAACCAATCAAGTAATGTGGCTGCAGGTTGTGAACCCCCTCTGTCACAATAGTTGTCCGGTCTTTTAATTTCTTTTCTTAATCTTTTGGGGCGGTTGGAGTGAAGTTGCTATGCCAACCTACAGCACTGAATTTAAAGACAACATCGTTCGTAAAATGATGCCCCCTAATA
>CAMCYB010000063.1 GCA_945883615.1 Bordetella parapertussis
CGTCGCAATGTTGGCGACACCTTGGCCGACACATTCACGATTTTTATTGCTTTTGGTATCGGTTAAGTCATCAATAATGGTGGCGGTCATCAGCGACTCAAGCAAGCCCACCATCATTAATGTAAAAGAGTAAGGGAAAATAATACTCAAGGTATGCCAGTTCAGCGGTATATCGGGTATGAGAAATATCGGTAAACTATCTGGTAACTGACCCATATCGCCCACGGTTCTGATGTCAAGACCTAAAGCGATTGAAACGATAGTCAGCACCACAATGGTCACTAAGGGCGAAGGTATAGCCTTGGTGATGTAAGGCAAGCCATAAATAATACCTAAGCCCGCTGCAGTCATGGCATACACATGCCAAGTCACATTGATAAGTTCGGGTAACTGTGCCATAAATATCAATATGGCCAAAGCATTTACAAAACCCGTAAACACTGAACGTGAAACAAACCGCATCAAAACACCAAGCTTTACCCAACCCGCAATGATTTGCAGCACGCCTGTCAACACAGTGGCTGCTAACAAATATTGCAACCCATGATCTTTAACTAGCATCACCATTATGAGCGCCATCGCCCCCGTTGCAGCTGAAATCATGCCTGTACGTCCCCCTGCAAAGGCGATTACAACAGCCATTGAAAACGACGCATATAAACCCACTTTAGGGTCGACACCCGCAATAATTGAAAATGCAATGGCTTCGGGAATAAGGGCCAAGGCCACCGCCAACCCAGCCAGCACGTCGTTTTTAATATTTGAAAACCAGTCTTGCCTGATTGAATTAATTAAGTTCATTGAGTTCTTTGAGTTTTTTTTAGATCTTTAACAATATGATGTGATGTAAAAAATTTTGACACCATTTGGAATAATTTCACTACATTTGAGTCATCACCCTAACACGACCCAACATCAGAGACAAACTATGAGTCAACCCTGGGCCAAGGCTTACGAGGCGTTCGGTATCAACATCGAGTTGCCTGCACCTGCACACAAAAACCTGGCTGCATTCGCCCAGACGCATTGTACTCATTGGTCCGCACACAGTTCTGTCAAAGCCGCCTTTACCTGCGTCATGCCAAACGGCATGAATGGTTGCTTGAGCTTTAAACAAGTAAATGATTACTCAGATGCCTTTGCAGTCTACCTGCGTCATTCGCTTGGGTTGCAGGCCGGTGATCGCGTTGCAGTTCAATTACCCAACTGTTTGGCCTACCCCGTGGTGACTTTCGGTATTTTTAAAGCGGGCTGCGTGTTGGTGAACACTAACCCCTTATTTACCGTGGGTGAAATGGTTTACCAATTCAACGATGCCGATGCCAAAGCGCTTGTCATTTTAGATATGTTTGCAGATAAGTTACCCGAAGTGCTGGCACAAACTGGGGTGCAACATATTATCTTAGCGGGTGTTCCTGAATTTTTTTCAACTGTACCAAAAGCCATTATTCGCGGGGTTCAAAAATGGTGGTCTCGCGTACTGCCCCCCGTGACCGTGCCGCACACACGCTTAGAGCTTGCCTTGAAAAAAGGGGCACAAGCGATTAGCCAAGCCTGCGTTGACGTGCAGAGCTACTGGGTCAATATTGACCGCAACGAATTAGCTGTTTTGCAATACACCGGCGGCACGACGGGTGTCAGCAAAGGTGCTGAGCTGACTCATAGCAACTTGCTTTATAACGTTGAACAAATACTGGCCATGGGGGCAACCCATTTATCACCGGGTAAAGAGTGCGTGCTAACAGCCCTGCCGCTTTATCACATCTTTTCATTCACAACGAACTTACTGAGCTTTTTAGCTATTGGCGCGCACAATATTTTGATCTTGAGCCCTCGGCCTGTACAAAATCTTCAGCGTGCGATTGAAAACTACCCAATCACGTGGATAATCGGTGTCAACACGTTGTTTAACGGCCTGTTGAATGAAGAATGGTTTGTGGCCTATCCGCCACGCCATCTGAAGGCGTCTATTGCGGGTGGTACCGCGTTACACAGTGCGGTGGCTAAGCACTGGCGCGACGTGACACATACCCCAATTGCCGAGGGCTATGGCTTGACTGAGGCCTCGCCTGTCGTGAGTTTCAACCCCTTAAAGAGTGAACCTCGCTTAGATAGCATAGGTATACCTATTCCGGGCACTGAAGTGCAACTGGTCACGGAAGGCGGCGATGTGGCGGCCTTTAATGAACCAGGTGAAATTTGGGTACGTGGGCCACAAGTGATGCGAAGCTATTGGAAAAACCCCCAAGAAAGCGCGCAAGTATTGCATGATGGTTGGTTGGCGACAGGCGATATTGCGGTGATGGACGAACAAGGGTTTCTCAAAATTCTAGACCGTAAAAAAGATTTGATTTTGGTCTCAGGCTTTAATGTGTACCCCAACGAAGTTGAAAACACAATTGCACTGATCGATGCTGTGCTTGATGTTGCCGTCATTGGTATTGCCGATTCGTCCACAGGTGAAGCCGTGCGTGCTTACATTGTTAAAAACCCCCGTTCACCTGATGAAATTAATACTGAAATGGTTATTGCGCATTGCCGAAAACACCTCACCCCCTACAAAATTCCTCGTAGCGTGGTGATGAGAGACTGGCTTCCAAAAAGCGCTGTTGGCAAGGTGCTACGCAAAAACCTAAAAGCTGAAGCACAACTCGATGCGCAGATTGACATACAAGCTAAAAAGTCAGTGCTTTAGCCTTCAGCACTGGCGTGAATTAACTGGAATTCAACATGATTTCTGAATTTGAAACCAAGCTACTGGGCCTCATGATGATGGTCATCATGTTGGGCATGGGTGCTTCACTAACTTGGCGCGATTTTTTAATTGCATTTCGTAAACCCAAGGGTGTGCTCATTGGTATCGCATGCCAATACGGCATCATGCCCTTGGTGGGCTTTTCTGGCGCTTTAGCATTGGGTCTGAGCCCCGGCGTGGCCGTGGGTCTATTGCTTATTTCGTGTATGCCGGGTGGCACCACGTCAAATATATTTACTTACTTTAGCAAAGGTGTCTTAGCTCTTTCAATCATGATGACAAGTGTATCGACCTTATTGGCATTATTTATGGTGCCCACACTTTTAGAGCTTTATTCACAAGCTGCAGGCATCACGGGCAACTTCAAAATTCCAGCCGTTAATGTGGCGCAGGTATTGGTCGTGCTGTTAGTACCCACTGTCATAGGTATGGTGTTGCGTAAAGCAAACCCCAATATTGCCGCCAGCATTGAACTGTTAGGCGGGTTTTTAAGTGTGTTCGTCATTTTGTTTTTGGTATTGACTTGGGTGCCCCGTAATTATGGGTTGTTGGCCATTACGTCATGGCAGGTTTATGTTGCGTCAATTGGGCTGGGTTTGGTTGGCATCGCACTGGGTTATGGGTTTGCAAAATTATTCAGACAAGACAATAATCGTAGCCGCACCATTGCGCTTGAAACCGGCATTCAAAATGGTCCCTTGGCTGTTTTGATTGTGACACTGACATTCAGTGGCAGTTTGCAACAAGATGTGTTGCTTATTCCAGTCTTGTATTCACTTTTTATTGTGATAAGCAGTAGCTTTATCACGATATGGTTTCGCCGCTTTAGCACCCGCGAAGCATTGGCGCGAGATCAAGCTAAAGTGGGCAAAATGGCACAAACCCGTTAATGGTTTAGGCCTCTCGGTTCACTGACATCAGTGCAACGGCTGATAAAATATCTTTAAATTGCCCAGCGGGAAAGTTTGCCAGTGCTTGCAATGCTAAATCAACCTCAGCTTGGGCACATTGCTGGGTATAACCCAACGCATCGGTGTCGCGAATGGCTTGCGCCGCGGCAACAAACTCGCCCTCACCGGTTTCAATGGCATGACGCACCAATGCAATTTGCTCAGCTGTACCCACTTGCATGACGCGAATAAGGGGCATGGTAGGTTTACCTTCGCGCAAATCGTCGCCTACGGTTTTACCCAAAGTTTCTTGGTCGCCGGAATAATCAAGCAAATCGTCAATTAACTGAAATGCTGTACCCAAATGACGGCCATAGGCAGCGGCATACCGCTGTTGCTCGGCGCTCGTCTGCGCCAACACAGAGCCAGCCTGAGCGGCGGCCTCAAATAACTTTGCCGTTTTAAAGCGCACCACGTCTAAATAGCGCGCTTCGGTTACCTCAGGGTCACGAATGTTCATTAACTGTAATACTTCGCCCTCTGCAATAACCGTCGTGGCCTCTGACATGATCTGCATAATGGGCATACTGTTGATTTCAACCATCATTTCAAAGGCACGCGAATATAAATAGTCGCCCACCAACACGCTGGCCGGGTTACCAAACACCGTGTTTGCTGTGCTGCGACCGCGCCTGAGGTCTGAATCGTCAACCACATCATCATGAAGCAGGGTTGCCGTATGAATAAACTCGACCACCGCGGCCAAAATATGCTGATTTGGGTGAGTGAACCCCAGCGCTCGGGAAACCAAAAGCACCAAAATAGGGCGCAATCGTTTGCCCCCCGAATTAATGATGTAATCACCAATAGTACGAATAAGCACCACTTCAGAATTAAGCCGGTGGCGAATCACCAGATCAACTTTTTTAATATCTGATGCGATAGGTTCAAGTAATTTGATTAGGTTTGACAAGGTGTTTTCTTTTGACTTTCAAGCATTTAGCAGTTATATTTACGGGTTCTGTGGTTACGTCGTTGCCCTTGGCATGATTTTAACGTAATGCGCTGAATGTAGTGAATGTTCAGTAATGAATGTACTGTAATGAAAGTACAGTAATAAAGCGACTCATCGTAACTGATGAGTTATGTATTGTGTTGCAACAACCCGGCGTGTTGTTTTAGAGTGCTTAAATCTATAAATATTACACGCCACAAATAATGAGGTTATCCCATGTACGCGGTCGTAAAAACTGGTGGCAAGCAGTACCGAATTGCCATTGGTGAAAAACTTAAAATAGAACAGATACCGGCAGACATTGGGCAAGAAATTACGCTAGATCACGTGCTTTCAGTAGGCGAAGGCGACCAACTTCAAGTTGGCGCCCCCACCCTAACTGGCGCTGTGGTTAAAGCAACAGTTCTTGCGCAAGGACGCCATGACAAGGTCAAGATCTTTAAAATGCGTCGTCGCAAGCACTACCAAAAGCATCAAGGCCACCGTCAAAATTACACTGAAATTCGTATTGACGCGATTTCGGCTTAAGCCGACATTGCTTTAGGAAACTAGAAAATGGCACAGAAAAAAGGCGGCGGCTCGACGCGAAATGGTCGTGATTCAGAATCGAAACGACTGGGTGTAAAAACCTTCGGTGGTGAATTAATTCACGCCGGTTCAATCATTGTTCGTCAGCGTGGCACAACGTTCCACCCCGGCATCAATGTCGGTATGGGTAAAGACCATACTTTGTTTGCATTGGTTAACGGCAATGTAAAGTTTGCTGTGAAAGGTCGGCTCAACAAGTCAACCGTATCAATTATCGCTGCGTAACAGTAGCGTGATTTAGGTACCCAGCAGGCCCTGTCGTTACTCGGCAGGGCCTTTGTTATTTTTGAGAAAAGAGCATGAAATTTGTTGATGAAGCAACCATTGAAGTCATTGGTGGAAAAGGCGGTAATGGCGCGTCAAGTTTTAGGCGCGAAAAGTTTATACCTAAAGGTGGGCCAGATGGCGGCGACGGCGGTCATGGTGGTAGCGTCATGGCCATTGCCGATCGAAATATCAACACCCTTATAGACTACCGTTACGCTCGTAAACACATGGCACGCAATGGCGAACATGGCCGTGGCTCTGACCAATACGGTGCAGGTGCTTCTGATATCGTGTTGCGCATGCCTGTTGGCACAATTATTTTTGATGCTGAAACAAACGAAGAGTTATTTGACCTGACCCAAAACAAACAAACCGTTGTGCTCGCTGCTGGCGGCGCGGCAGGCTTGGGCAATATTCACTTTAAGTCAAGCGTCAACCGTGCCCCAAGACAATTTACGCCAGGTAAAGAAGGCGAACAACGCAAACTCAGACTTGAGTTGCGAGTCTTAGCTGACGTGGGTTTGCTCGGCATGCCCAATGCCGGTAAATCGACACTCATTAGCCGCATTTCTAATGCGCGTCCCAAAATTGCTGACTACCCTTTCACCACTTTGCACCCTAATTTAGGTGTCGTGCGCACGTCAGAGTCGCGTAGCTTTGTGGTGGCCGACATTCCCGGCCTTATCGAAGGTGCCTCTGAAGGTGCAGGCTTAGGTCATCTGTTTTTACGTCACTTGAACCGTACCCGCATTTTGTTGCACTTAGTTGACATGTCATCACTTGACCCTGATGAAGATACCATCGCACGTGCCGTGAAAGAAATGAAAGCTCTAGAGGGCGAACTTAAAAAATACGACGAAGACTTATTTAACAAACCACGTTGGTTAATTTTAAATAAACTTGATGTGGTCACTGACCCCGTTGGAACTGAAAAAGCTTTTCTAAAAGCCAGTCGTTGGAAAGGGCCTGTTTACAGCATCTCAGCCTTAGCCGGTGAAGGCACACAAAAACTCATATGGGACCTTCAAGACGCGCTAGACGCTGCCCGCGAAATTGAACAGCGCGAGCAAGATATTGCTGCGGGTGTTTTTGTTGAAGAAGACCGTCGATTTGATGTCACGCGCGGGTCTACTGAGTCATGAATTTAACTGCCGGTATGCGTTCAGTTGTTGCTGATGCAAATCGTATTGTCATCAAGGTCGGTTCCTCGTTGGTAACCAACGATGGCAAAGGCCTTGATCTAACTGCCGTTCACCACTGGTCAACTCAAATTTCAACGCTCAAGCGACAAGGGCGTGAGGTCATCTTGGTTTCAAGCGGCGCCATTGCTGAGGGTATGGCACGTTTGGGTTGGGCACAACGCCCCACTGAAATGCACAAGCTACAAGCAGCCGCAGCTGTTGGGCAAATGGGTTTGGTGCACGCTTACGAAGCCGCTTTTGCGCAATACAACCTGCGTACTGCACAAATTTTACTCACGCACGAAGACTTGGCCGATCGCAAACGCTACCTCAACGCGCGGTCAACACTATTTACTTTATTGCGTTTAGATGTTGTGCCTATCGTCAATGAAAACGACACGGTTTCAACCGATGAAATCAAGGTGGGCGATAACGACACGCTGGGGGCCTTGGTCACCAATTTAATTGAAGCCGATTGCTTAATTATTTTGACTGACCAGCGTGGTCTTTATGACTCAGACCCCCGTCAAAACCCCAATGCACAATTTATTTCGCACGACCAAGCAATGAACGCCAACTTGGTGGCCATGGCTGGCGGCGCGGGCAGTGGTATCGGTACCGGCGGCATGTTAACCAAAGTATTAGCGGCACAGCGCGCTGCAAAAAGTGGTGCGCATACCGTCATTGCTTCGGGTCGTGAAGATAATGTTCTGATACGTCTGGCCGAAGGTGAATGTTTGGGCAGTGAATTACAAGCCAGTCAGCCGGTCTGGTCTGCTCGTAAACAATGGATGGCTGATCACTTAAGGTTAAGGGGCCGCCTCACGCTTGATGCAGGTGCAGTTCGCGCCTTATCGGTTGATGGCAAAAGCCTTTTACCAATTGGCGTTAAAGCGGTTGAAGGCTATTTTGAAGCAGGTGATTTAGTGTCTTGTCTTGACCCAGAGGGTAAAGAGTGCGCCCGCGGTTTAGTGAATTACTCTGCAGCCGAAACCCGTTTAATTATGGGTCAACCCTCGTCAAAAATAGCGGCCCTTTTAGGTGGTTTGTCAGACGCTGAACTTATTCACCGCGACAACTTGGTCGTGCTCAGTTAGTTGTCATTGCACCGGTTGATCGGGCGATAAAAATTCGGCTAATGCAAAAGCACTGCTTCGACTTGTCACCGCCATCGCAAATAGGCCTTTATCGATTGGCCCGTCGATCAAAGCTGAACCCATTAAATAACCCCCCGTTACCAGCGCTAATGATTGACCAATTTGTTCCGAGCTGACTCGGGTCAGCTTGCGTGAACCACTGTCTGACAAACGAATCGCCACAAAAAATTGCCCCGACGCATCAACCATGGCTGAAGCCCCTTTGATATCGACACGCGTTAACAGGGCCTCGCGCTGCAAATAAAGCGTATGTTGACCCTGCGCGTCAGACCACAGCAACAAACCGGGTTTATCAATCTTTGACGCCAAATGAAAAGCATAAGGCGGCAGTGCATTAGCCTGCGAAGGGTACATTGAATCGCCCCGGGTTTTGAGGAGGCATTATTTTCTGAGAGAATATTGTCATGAAAAAATCAAATACCTTTTCCCCCGAAGTCCGTGAGCGTGCTGTGCGAATGGTGCAAGAACATCGGGATGAATACCCATCGCTTTGGGCAACCTGC
>CAMCYB010000064.1 GCA_945883615.1 Bordetella parapertussis
GGGCGCAGTACCCTGATTCGGGGTGCTAAACGGGCTAAAATGCCCAAATATCTGTCCATATTGGGCAAAAAAGTAAATATTATTGAATCAGTAAATTTCTACCGCGGAAATTTCCGCTTTAAACCGACTTATTCAGACCTTCCCTAGGTACCACTAAGCCGGCTAGCATACCGCCAACCGGTACACCCGTTTGTTTAATTGAAAAAACCAATGACAAGCGCTCAGGCGGGGTCGATTGAATCAACAGGTGTGAACTGGCTGGTGTTATGGGGCCGTAACCTAAACCAATTAGCATTGCCCCGATAACAATCGTGACCGGGTGCGCAACGGCACAAAGCAATAAACCAGCTGAAGTTATACCCAAGCAAACTTGGCTTAAACCTAATGCACCCCAGCGTTTAACCGCTGTGCCGCCCAAAATGGTTGCAAACATGGCTGCTATGTAAACGGCCGCCACATAGAAACCCACAAAAGCTGGCGACACGCCAATTGAACTACCGACGACAGGTGCCATCACTGGCAAAGTAATCAGCGCCATGGAGCTTAGGGCTTGAATGGCGAGTGTTGCGACCAACACCCCTGTGGAGCTGGGAGGCTGACCTTGTGATGCTGTCATGTGGCCTTGATTTTTTTCAATTGTTATATACATATTTTATATACATAACAACTGAAAAAACGATTGCAGCTTAAGTTAACCTTAAAAATTAATCTTAAAAATTAAAGTGCCCCGTAAGAGTGCAAGCCAGACAAGAACATGTTGACGCCCAAAAATGCAAAACCGGTAATCAGTAAACCAACCAATGCCCAATAGGCTGACACCGTACCGCGCATACCTTTCATTAAACGCAAGTGCAACCAAGCTGCATAGTTTAGCCACACAATCAATGCCCACGTTTCTTTAGGGTCCCACTGCCAATAAGCGCCCCACGCATCAGCGGCCCATAGGGCACCTAAAATCGTGGCAATAGTGAAAAACGCAAAACCGATGGCGATAGCTCTATACATAATGTCATCAAGCACTTCAAATGACGGTAGTTTTTCTGCAATAGGGCCTCGAAAAAACAAGATTGATCCAACAACGATTGCGCCGATACCAAAATAAATCATCCAGGTAGCCGACAACCCATCAGAGCGAAATACCATTGGTTCAGCCGCTAACAGCACGCCCATAATAAATAAGGGCATAAGTTTTAGCCACGAACGAGTTTGACCGTTTTCTTTAACTAAATATGCAAAGCCCACCATGGCCGCTAATGAAAACGTGCCGTAGCCAATAAAATTAGCCGGCACATGTATTTTCATCCACCAACTTTTTAGGGCTGGCACTAAAGGCTGAATCTGGTAAGCGTCTCGAGTGATTGAATACCATAATAAAAAAACAACTGTTGAGGCCACAACAAGCATGACAAAGCCACCGAGTGCACGGGTGTTATAGCGACGTTCATAGTACAAATAAAACAATGCAGTGATGATCGCAAACAGCACAAAGACTTCATACAAATTACTGACAGGTATGTGACCTAAGTCAGGGCCTAGCAAATGCCCCTCTCGCCAACGCACGAGCAACCCGGTCGTACCAGCAAATATCGCAGACCAAGTGAGTGCGGTACCTAACCATGCCGCAGTTTTACTAAACAAACCTACCCAATAACAAATCGTCGCAACAACAAAGAGTACGCACATCCATAAAACGGCAGACTGAGACGACAACAAATACTTTAAGAGGAAAGCTTGGTCAGCTCGTGCTAAATCACCTTGATATAACCAAATAGCTAACAGCGCTGTTAAACCACTTACGACCAGAAGCGTTCTTAACGGTCGCCATAACCAACCTAGCCACACAGTAAATGGAACTGTTGAAACGAGGATAATTTTTTCATAATAATCCATCGAATCAGGGTATTGCATGAGCGCGTAGGCTGCCCCGACTGATAACAAAAGAAAAAATGTGACGTCGGTCCAGTCAACTCGACGTTTAACAAGATGTGACTCGCTGGGGCCATTCAAGTCACCCCATTGCGGTACGCCCGGTACAGTCGTTGTATTCATGACGATTCCTTCTTCAAATCAAGGCGATTCATCGCCTGCTGAAATTGTTCAAACTCTCGGTTGAAATCAAGTGTACGTTTTTGAGACGTCATGGCAGCTAATACATGTGTGTTTTCACCTGGTTTCTGGCGTAACCAAACCCAAATACGGCGGTCACGGACATAAAACATTGAAAATACACCTAGAATTAATAATACACAACCAATATACACAGACACCATACCGGGTGCACGACTAACCTGAAAAACACTCGCCTGAACATGGTTAAATGTTTTAAGTGTAAATAAGATAGGGGCTGGGTACAACGATAAATCAGACAGTGCTGCAATAGCCGTTTGCGTCCATTGACCTTGCTGCGCATCAAGTGGGTCAAAAGCTGGGCGGCCCGCTTGAGCCCGAGACAGCGTTCGCAACTCAGCTAATGAAGAACCCAATACTCTCACCACCACATCGGCCGCGCGTGGCAGCTCGTTAGCCGGCACGTTCTTTTCTAGAAACGCAGAAACCCCTTGCAAACCACTCTGCGCAAAGGTGTCTAAGGTTCTCTCTGCAGAAAGCTGTAAGGCCTGTTGATCTGCCATAGAACTCGCATTATTGATCGCAAATTGTCTTGCCGCAGCATTTCTAAGCTCTGGACTGGCTAAGGCAGCGCGTAATTCCATGAACTCAACCGGACTTGATTGGTCGTCAACAGGTATACGCATGTACCTAAAACCACCACCTTGATTCGGGTCTTCAACACCCGCTAATAAAACTCGAGCGCCATCTAGCTCAATAGGCAACATGTAATTATGAAAACGGTTGGCTTGACCGCTTTCATCAATAACCCGATACTCAACGCTCGGACCAATGTTACGAAGATCTGTCGATTTCTTTGATGCGGCGCTACCCGTTACCGCCGCCACATGCTCTCTAAGAACCTGAGGCTGCGGATCACCAGCGCTTAGATCTTCAACATTTATCGGACGTAACCCCGTTACCTCAACCTGGACCTTACGATCATTTTGACCTAAAGTGAGCTCAACACTTTCACCCACCTGCTTTGTCATTGAGATCGGTTCAACTCGGGGCCCTTGAAGGGGGTACCCCTCAAGCACCAATTCACTGCCCCCATCATCGAAGCTTGATTGATAGACAGTAACCCCTTTGTAGCGAAGCGGCTCATTGACTTCAATCGTGACATCGAATGACTTCCCTGTATCGGGGTCGGTCACCTGAACATCGCTTGCGAAACGGCTGGGCATACCCGTCGAGTAATAATCGATATGAAATTTATTAAGCTTGAGCTCAAATGGCAAGGGCTGAACTAGAGCACCATTGCCAACATTCACAATAGCGTTACTACGGGTAGCCCCTTCAGGAATCAAAACATTTGATCTAAAGCTAGGGTTGTCGATCGACAAACGCCCCGATGGGGGAACATCAGCAATCAACATATTTTCAAGAAGTGGTTTTTTATCAAATAGCCATACTTGCAACCGAACAGGCAACTCACTGTCGAGCAAACCACCAATGCAAATGATAACGATCGACGCATGCGCTGCAATATAACCAAGACGGTTTGCACTACCGCGTTTAGCAGCTAGTAAAACGCCGTTTTCTTCTTGGCGTGTTTTAAAACCGTAGCCCTGTTTAGCTAACCATGCTGAAACTGCTTGTGTACTTGAGGTTAAGTCTCGTGCTGTATCAACTTCAACGCGGTGGTGAAAGGCGCGAAGGCTTGAGCCTCGCACCGTTTCGCGATAAGACCGCATGTCTTTGATCATTTTTGGGGCGTTTCGCGTCAAGCATAAGCTTGTAGACACGACTAAAAACGCCATGATCAGTAAAAACCACCAGTTGTTGTATATAGACCAAACCGAAAATTTATTCAGTACTTCAAACCAAAAAGGACCAAACTGATCGATGTAGGTATTTTCAGCTCTATTTTGCGGCAATACAGTACCGACAATGCTAGCAACGCAAATAATGGTTAGCAAGCTAATTGAAAAGCGCATTGAACCCAGAAGCTCAATGATGTCAGCAAATGAAACACTGCGCAGCGTTGGTGCCGGCGGCGTAACAGCGCTTGTCTGCATTATGAAAACCCTTCAAAATTGACGGGCTACCATAAGCCCATTAGAAGTATGACCTCTAAACAAGCAGTACGTTCACGCTAACTACACCAAATAAGGGTTATTCCTTGTGTAGAGTGAGACGACTGATAATTAACGCAACCCAGCTGCGTAATCTGAAACCGCCTTAATGTCATCGGGTGTCATTCTAGCGGCGATTTGAGACATCATTGTGCTGTTGCCACGATGGCCCGCGCTAAAGTACTTAAGCTGGTCTTCAATATAGCTAGCATATTGGCCGCCCAGACGAGGGTACAAAGATGGAATTCCTGCACCATCGGCAGAATGGCAACCCGCGCAGGCCGGCACACCACGATCTGCTATGCCACCACGCCAAATTTCTTGGCCACGCTCAATAGATTTTAAATTTGAAGCATTAGCTGGGGCCGTTAAACTTTGCTCAGCAAGATATAACGACACATTTCGCATATCGGCTTCGGTAAGCGGTGTAGCAAGAGCCGTCATCATGGAAGGTGCGCCATCAGCACCTCTGCGCAACGCCATGGTGGCGCCCTCTTTTACTTTAAATTCAACGAGCTGTTTATATAAGTATTCGTGCGACTGAGCCGACAAGTTGGGGTTGACGGGCAAAGCACTGTTACCGCCTGGGCCATGACACGCGATACAGGCAACAATACCGCGAGCAGAATCACCTTGCTCATAGAGCTTGGCCCCCTGCTTAACATCGGGCATGACAGGGCCCGTTATCGTTCCAGATGCCAGAGCGGGCGATACCCATAAAATTGATGCAACCGTAGCTAAAGCAACGTATGCAAAAGAGACTGCTGATGAACGAACACGCTTCATATATGACCTCGACAGATTCGGCTACTGCTTCGGCTACTGCTTTAACCCTGGCGATTATACAATAGGGATTCACCGCTAGTTAGGGCTAATTTATCTTGTCTATTCTTCATCGTGCCTCTTTCGCCATTTCAGCCGCTCGGCTTGACCAACTACCACCGCCTGGCGCCCCGGAAGTCTGTTTTGTAGGGCGGTCAAATTCAGGCAAATCGACCGCCATAAACGTGCTCACCAACCAAAAAAAATTGGCTTATTCCAGCAAAACGCCAGGTCGTACCCGTTTAATCAATATGTTTGGGTTACCTGACCCAATCGACCCCGATGCCAAACTGGGCTATGTGGTTGACCTTCCTGGCTATGGTTATGCCGCTGTGGCTCACTCTGCCCGCCTAGAGTGGGCTGATGTTATGGGTGACTATTTGGCTACCCGCCCGAGCTTGGCTGGGGTGGTTCTTCTCATTGACATTAGACGTGGCGTCACCGAATTAGACCGGCGCTTGGCAGACTGGTTAGCACCTGCACGCCGCCCAGTATTGGTTTTATTAACCAAAGCCGACAAACTACCTTACGGCCAGCGCATCAATGCTGTGTTTGCTGTAAAAAAACAGCTTGAAGATTTAGGTACTCTGCAAGCCATACCCTTTTCCGCCACGTCACGCTTTGGTCTTGATGAAGCGACTCAACGCATCACTAACTGGATATCTCCTCAGGTCGTGCCATGAACTCTACCCATTTTGAATTTGCTGATTTTCCAGCCAACCGCCCACGTCGTTTAAGACGCGATGACTTTTCACGTCGCCTTGTTCGTGAAAACCAACTATCACCTCATGATTTTATTTACCCTGTCTTCGTTTTAGAAGGACACGGCATTGAACAGCCGGTGCAATCCATGCCTGGTGTGTCGCGTTATTCACTTGACAAGTTAATGCATATTGCAGAAGAAACGTTAAAGCTCGACATACCTGTCATGGCACTATTTCCCGTTATTGAGCCATCGAAAAAAAGTTTAGATGGTGCTGAGGCTTTAAATGAAAATGGCTTAATACCTCGCGTAGTGAAGGCCTTGAAGTCTCAATTTCCTGAACTTGGCGTGATGACCGATGTCGCGCTTGATCCTTACACGAGCCACGGTCAAGATGGTGTAATCGACGACGTGGGTTACGTTATGAACGATATAACGCTTAATATTTTACAAAAACAAGCGTTGGTTCAAGCGGGTGCGGGTGTTGATATCGTCGCCCCTAGTGACATGATGGACGGGCGTATTGGTTCCATTCGTCAGGCGCTTGAATCAAATGAATTTATTAACACGCGCATCATGGCATATTCAGCAAAGTTTGCCAGTGCATTTTATGGGCCCTTTCGTGATGCCGTTGGCTCTGCCAGCAATCTTGGCAAATCAAACAAAATGACCTATCAGCTCGACCCCGCAAATCTTGATGAGGCAATGCGAGAAGCGGCAGCAGACCTGCGCGAGGGTGCAGACATGATTATGGTTAAACCAGGTATGCCCTACCTTGATGTTTTACGTCGTATTAAAGACACGTTTCGTGCGCCCACCTTTGCTTATCAAGTGAGTGGTGAATACGCCATGATTAAAGCGGCGTCAGCCAATGGTTGGTTAGACCATGACAAGGTTATGCTTGAAGCGCTGTTAAGTTTTAAGCGGGCTGGTGCAGACGGCGTTTTAACTTACTTTGCACTAGAAGCAGCTAGACTCATGCGGCGTTGATTCAGTTTATGAGAAAACCAAAATGCAATCACAGGCATCACACATATTGCTAAGATAAATACACCGCTCAAACTCACTCGGTCAACAATTTCTGCGCCCAGCGTTACACCGATTGCTTGACCAGCAAAGAGAAACGATGCAAATAAGGCGACACCCGTACCCCGCGTTTGGGGTGCCATTTGAGTGGCGTTTGTTTGCAAAACAGAATGCATCAGGTAGTAACCTAAGCCACAAATTAAGCTGGCAAACGTTGCGAACTGCCAACCTGGTACGAATAAAAAAATTATGTAGCTCAATGCTAACGTCACACCACCCGCTTTGACCATATGTGCTTCGCCAAAACGTTTGATGACCCATTTAGAGATCATGATGTAAATCAAAGCACCACCACTGTATAAACCCGTTATAAGGCCCGCAGCAGTGGAGGAAATCTCATGCTTCATTTGTAGATACGAAGGTACAAATGAGAGCACACCAAAAACTAATGCACCTTCAATCATGACAACTAACAAAATCACTCTAGCCCACGGAACACTCGTAACGGCTTTAATGGGTGCAAGCAATTTAAAGCCCATTAAAGCTGGGGTTTTTATATCGGGCATGCTGGCTCTTTTGCTGTAAAGCAATGCGCCCACCACTAAATAAAGCGTGCCCAAAAAATAAAAGTAAGCGTCCAGCGAACACATATTGCCAGAACGCATGATTTTGATTTCGGTTAAGCAGCAACAACTTCAGGTTGCCAGCGATGTGGCAATAGTTCTTCGATCTGACTGGCTTTCTGCGTGGGCAGTCGAGTCAGTACATCTTTGAT
>CAMCYB010000065.1 GCA_945883615.1 Bordetella parapertussis
ACCGAGCAAGCGATCAGAGCCCATCTGGTGATCTGCTTCATGGGTCTGATGATGAGCAAATATCTCGAACTCAAAACTGGCCAGTCGACCCGACAAATACGCGATCAGCTTTGGAAGGTTCACGAGGCTCATCTGCTCGATGAGCGCACCGGCCAGACGCACGTGATGCAAATGAATGCGCGCGAACTGGGAAATTCAGAACTGATTGATCTTCTGGAACCCGTTTGTACGCACTAAATGGCAGAAGTCAGGTGGAAGGTGACAGTTTGACAAAACTTAAACAAACACGCGCCCAATACTGTCTAAAAACACAAACTGACTAATCTTTGCGCGTCTTTATTGTTTGAGTCGAACATGTGCCAGGGCAATCAGTATCATGTGTGGAACGGTTACTGCCGCAAGCCCAATAAAGACCAATTTTAAAATCAGTGAATCGATTGGTAATGCGGACCAAAAAAAATAAAGAATTGCGATCAAAATTAAAGTCAGTACAGTGTAGACAAGTGCCATACGCAGTAGGCGAGGGCGTACCTTTGGGTCTGCGTAACGTAATAAGCCTGACAAATGGCGCGGGCTGTGTAACAGGCAAAAGTATAGGGTAAAGTAAACAAGCGGCGAGGCTGCATAAGCCAAAGTAAGCAACCCTGCATACTCAAGCACTGATAACCACTTGTGCTGATAACTTGCTACGACAATTAGCACGGCCATTGCACAGATGATTGCCCACACGGGTAAAGCAAGCGAGTAAGCCAGTGACCCACCGCCAGCGCCAGAAAGCTGTGTAAAAATGAAGGCCACGTTTTCTGTGTGAAAAGCAATGGGCATTAATATCAACAGTACCCCTGCGCAAATTCTTAACCACATGCTTTGATCGTGCTTCCAATCACCTGAAAAATGCCAGGCGCTAATCGCTAAAAAGACCATTAAGCTGGTTACCGGAAACAACAGCCACGTAAAAACAACAAGGCCTGCAATCAATAGGTAAATAACATTAAAAATAATCGCTTGTTTAGGTGTTTGGCTAAAGCCTACCAACTCGGCTACCCAAGGGTCTAGCGCCCCATGGGGTAAGCCAAGCAAAATAACCATCACAGCTAAACCGAATATTTGTAGTGTGGGTGAAACCAAATCAGGCATCACCACCCAAAATGCAGCCACTACAAAAGCAACGATAGGAAAAACTAAGCGTTCAAATGTGGGTGGCGGTGTTGATGTTTTCATCATCTATTGTTAGTTCGGCGTGCAAGCAGTGCTTTGATAAAAGGTACTTTAGGTAGGTTGGCAATAATATGTATGCAGTCAAGCAATGAGGCTTGATCGTTCATAAATCGAATAAAACGATCTGGTTTTGTTTTGCCCAGAAGACTGTCAAAGAGAACAGGTGCTAAGGCAGGTTGCTTTTTAATAACCTGCAAAAAAAGTTGATCCATCTGGCGTATTAAAAAAACAGAGACTGTTTGAGGTAAAAGCTCACCCTTTTCACAATACAGTTTGGCACACTGTTCGGCCCATCGTTGAATACGCAAAAAACCATACCCAGATGAAGGGCGCAGGGCCCCACCACGCATACCTGCTCGCATAGGTTGGGGCGAGCCTGAAGGTGCTTCATCAGGCAACCCCATAGGCAGGTTGCCGTACTCAGTGCGAACGATCTGAGCTTGAGCCCAGCCACGCTTTTGCAGTAAACGATCAAGCTCAATTTGTAGGTCTGCCTGAGTGGGTACCTTGCTTGCAAAAACAGTGACTTCAATAAGCAGTTGACGTTCACTAAAAGGCAAAAGGTAAGTAAAACAAAACTCACCCTTTAACAGTCGCATATCTGTCATCAGTTCTACTTGTAATTCATTTATGTGGAAAGGTTGATCTAATAAAATTTCGACACCCAGAAAGCTTTGTATGAGCGTTGATTCACCAATAAGGCTAGAGGGTGGGGGGCGCGTGTCAATGACTTGTTGAGCGATGTAAGTAGCCGAGTCAGTCACAATTTGCCAACCGGCTTGATGAAATTCGACGGTTTTAACTGCCTGCCCGAGCGCTAAATTTATTTCGGAACAGTCTTGAATGACTGACTGGCTTTTTTTATAAAAATCGCCCGATCGTACATATTGATAACGAAAATCGCGATGGCTTCGAGATTCTTTTAGCTGGTTTTGAAGACCAAACGACCATTCTGGCCATAAACAATTAACCCAATCAGACAGTGAGTGTTGAATCGGTGCCCAAAAACACCAGCTTCTATCGTCTTGGTAGGCAGTGCGGGGTTCTATGATGACGACTGACGTGTTAACGTTTTTTTTTGCAAGTTCTCTGGCTAACGACAAACCTGCGCACCCACCACCAAGAATCGCTAAGTCAACAGGTATTGTCGGAATCATGCCGTAGTCGTTTTTTGAACACCAAAGCAGTTTTGTAAGTCTTGATGCAGAGCTGGGTCGTGTTCTGCAGATGACCACTGCGTCAAAAAACGCCAAGCATGATGACTAAGAGCCTTGCTTGCGCAATAGACTTTACGAGATTGAGGCACCACAGCGCGACGGTTCCATGAGCAGTAATCGGCTTCAGCGACAACTTCACCAATTTCACGATACACCTTAGCGGCTACCACAATGCCATATCGCGCTGAAGGCGGCAGGTAACCCACGCCAGCCAGACCGCTTTGATAATAGACGTCGGCGAGTTTCAGCATGCGTTGTGTGGCTTGTTGTAGCGTTTGTTGTTGCTTTAGATTGGGGTTTAATACATCAGCGGCTGAAAGACCGCCAAGCCAATTAGCGGGAAGGTAAACGCGACCTTTAGCAGCATCTTCACCCACGTCGCGCGCAATGTTTGTTAATTGCATAGCAATGCCTAGATCAATCGCGAAAGGCCATGCGTTGGTGTCACGAACATCTAAAATAAAGCACATCATTAAACCCACCGTGCCCGCTACTTCAAAGGCATAGTGCAGTAACTCAGCTTCATCTTTTATCATGCGCGTTGATAAGTCTGAATGAACACCACTGATGAGCGACTCTACCGGTGCAAAAGGCATCGAAAGCTCTTGCATCAGTGCAATCGTATTCATGACGCACGGCTTTGATGAATGGCCGCGTTGTAGTGAATGTTTTAGTTGCTTGATTTCATTTGCAGCATTGTGTTGATCAGAACTTTCATCAACTAAGTCGTCTACGTAGCGACAAAACGCATACAAACGGGCAGCACGCGAACGATAAGTTGAACCAAGCAGTCGACTAGCGAAATAAAAGCTGCGCCCGTGAGATCTGAGTACAGCAATGGCTTGGTCATTTGTAAATGTCATCGTTTGTGAACTCAACCCGCTTCTGGAAGTAAACGATCAACCACTTTAGCTGACGACAAAACACCGGGTAGACCCGCTCCTGGGTGCGTGCCGGCACCCACTAAAAACAGATTAGATGGGCCTTCGCCCCGATTGTGAAACCGGAACCACGCCGATTGGCTAAAAAGCGGCGACACTGAAAAACCTGCGCCATCTGGCGACAAGTAGCGGTGCTCAAAATCAACTGGCGTCATAAAAAATTGGCTCACAATTGTTTGGCGCAAGCCTGGTAATGTGGTTTTATCAAGCGCATCGATCACGCGTTGAGCCAACTCTGGGCCCGATTCTTTCCAATCAACATTGCCTTGCAAATTGGGTACCGGTACAAGCGCATAGAAACTGTCACAATTTGGCGGTGCAAAGCTGGCATCGGTCGCGGTGGGGCGATGCAAATAAATTGAAAAATCGTCAGCCAGTATTTTGCGATTAAAGATATCGTTTAAGAGCTCTCGGTAACGTGGCCCCATCCAGATGGTGTGATGTGCAACATCTGGGTATTGACGGGTCGTACCGAAAAATAAAACAAACAGCCCCATTGATTTTTTCCAGCGGTTTGCTTTGATGCGAGCTGACAACTTAACGTCTTCTTTTGGCAGTAAGTTGTTGTATAGATGCACTGGATCAACATTTGAAATGACCCAGTCAGCCGGTAGTGATTCAAGATGACCGTCAGTCGTTTGAATGTTAACGCTTTGAATTTGGCCCGATAGATTAGGCAATGACGTAACTGTTGTATTGAGCCTGATTTCAATGCCTTGCTCAATCATTAACTTTTCGAAGGCGTCAACTAACGCACCCGTTCCGCCCATTGCAAAATGTACACCATGGGCTTGTTCTAAAAAGTGAATCAACCCATAAATGCTTGTTGTATCAAAAGGGTTGCCACCCACCAAAAGCGGTTGTATTGAAAATGCTTGTCGTAAATAATCACTTTTAAGATAGCGACACACCATTTGCCAAACGGTTTGCCAAGCACGCAATTTGGCTAAGTGCGGTATTTGAGCAAACATAAAAGCCATGCTTTCAAATGATCGATCTGATAGTTTGGTAAAGCCGATGTCGTACATCTTGCGTGAGTGCGCCAACAAACGATGATAGCCCTCGACATCGTCTGGATTAATACGCCGAATTTCAGCCAGCGTATCTTCTAGCGTTCCACCGTAATCAAAATGGTTGCCATCAGCAAACTCAAATCGATACCAAGGTTTAAGAGGCACCAACGTCACGTAATCTTTAAGTGACTTACCAAACAACCCAAATAACTCTTCAAACAGAAACGGTGCAGTTAAAACGGTTGGACCCGCATCGTGTTTAAAACCATCACGCTCAAATACTTGTGCTCTGCCCCCTAAGCGTGGGCAACGGTCAACCAAAGTTACGTTGTGGCCTTTAGCACGCGCACGTATCGCTGCAGCCATGCCACCAAAGCCACCCCCTATAACAATCACATGGCTCATATGCGCTCGCAGTTTAACTGTGCTTATTCATTAATTGTTAGCGCTAGTTTCTCACAAAGAGGAATGAAGCATGCCCCGCTATTTGCAGGTAACTGAGAGGCATAATTTATAGCTTGGTTCAAATGATCATTCGCTAATTGGTTTGCTTGGGTTAGAGCATTGGGGCGATCAAGACCCTTATCATGTAAAACACTCAAAATATTATTCTTGTGTTGAGACAAGTCATCTTGCTCGTCGCTCAAATCATCAGCAATTTGGTATGCCACAGCAAACGATTCACCCGCAGCTTTTGCGATAGGTATTGCAGCAGTTTGGTCTGCACTGATCATGACCAGTTCAAACGGCAGGGCAAGCAAACTACCTGATTTGCCTTTTGCAATATCGAGATAAGTTTTAACGTTTAAATGTTGCGTTTTCGAGGTCAAATCGAGAGATTGTCCTGAAATCAAATCGCTCGTACGCTGATGCAGGTGAGCGAGTAGCTGTGTTGCATGCACGGTTACTTGAGAAATGGCGCGATAAGCGGCTGACAACATTAATGTACCGGCACATAGCGCTGAATTTACGTCATATTTAAACCAAGCGGCTTCACGACCACGGCGCATTTTGTCACCGTCTTGAATATCGTCGTGAAGGAGTGAGGCGTTGTGAATGAGTTCACAACTGGCAGCCAGAGCAAGACAAATATCTTTATTTAAGCTAAGCGCGGTACCTGCACTCAGGGCAAGTTTTGCTCTTAATCGGGCACCACCGCTTTCTAGGTGGTAACGAATGACTGAAGCCAATCTTTCCGCTGCAACCTCACCAATTGCTTGCTGCATAAAAAGCTCATTAGCTTGAAGAAGTGATTCAAGATTTGAGCCTGAATCAGTATTAATTGTTGTCATGTGCACGTCACTCAAAAAAAACCCCCAGTCATACGTGCTGACTGGGGGTTAGGTCGCGCCAGAGTCAGACTATTGGCGTTTGACGTAAAGTTAAGCCGATGCGTTTGATTTGCGAACTGCAATCATGAAAATCATAACGCCGAACACGGCCTTAGCGACGACGTCAGCGATGGTGTAACCCACTTCGATTACGGCCATTGCTGCACCACCAGATAAAGTCATGACAAACGGTGCAAAATAAACAACTGGGTAGAAGCACCATGACAAGATCACAACCCAACGTGCAGCGCTGATTAAACCACGAACATCTGGTGCTTGCTTAGAAATTGAATCAGACAGGCCTGAAAACAATGTAATAACAATGTACAAGAAAGGAATTATTGACAACGCGCCCCAAATGAAGCGGGTGCTGTCAATACCACCAGACACTTCGCCTGGGTAACCAAGAATGATCATTAATGCTGCAGCTGAACCGAGCTTAACGCTCTTACTAACTGTTTCTGCTTTGCTTAAACCCATCACTAAAATCAGTTCGATGAGCAACAAGGGAACGGTTAACAACCAGTCAACATAGCGATAAGCAACGTTAAATGGCACGCCTGTAGCGGTGACAACACCATTTACTGCGGTGTAGGCTTCGCCCCAGCTTGCGAAAATACGCAAGTAATGATAACCAGCGATGAATGTGACAAGGCCAGTAATGATTAAAGCTGTTTTGTACTGTTTTGAAACTTGTGGAAGGCTAAGCCAGAAAAATATGGTGGATGCCAAGAAGGCGGCTGTGCCAAAAGAGAAGGCGTTATAAATCAGCTCATATTGACCGAATGTTAATTGCATTTGGAAGATCTCCGTGAATTAGTTCTATTGTATTTACCATTCCGAAGGCCCAATAAAAAGGAGACAATAAGTCGACTTTTTTGTGGCAGGTTAATCGTCTGGAACTGTGATTAACCATAATAATAATTTGATTTTATGCCTCAAATCTCTTTTTGTACACGAGATTTGTAAGGTTTGTGTCAAAAAAAACAAGTTGTAGAAAAATTGCCACAGCTTCAAAAGTCATGCTGTCACCCTCTTAGACTAAACACTCATAAACATATAACGAAAAATGTAGGTGACCTATTGGTTTTCTGAGGAGTTTGAGCTCTGATTATGTTGCTCAGTTTTTGCAGTGTCTGCGTTGTGAGTGTCTTCCAAATGACCCATGGAAACCATTTCTTTGCCATTCCAAACTTGACCGCACCAACAGACACCAGCTTCATTAATTATGCAGGTTCCTGAACCGCAGCATCGATTATCAGAGTCATTCAATTTTTGTACCTTTGGTGAAAGTTATAAAATATTTATCGAAGAATCAACGTAAGCGTCTAGGGAACACATATTGTCCCTGAGCGGTTTTTAAGTGAACATATCTCCACTTAAAAAATAGGTGGAGATATGTTCACTAATGACCCTTCAAGTTCACCCCCCGTGCTGACAAGGCAACAGCACAGCCGAGAATTCAAA
>CAMCYB010000066.1 GCA_945883615.1 Bordetella parapertussis
ATTTGAATTCTCGGCTGTGCTGTTGCCTTGTCAGCACGGGGGGTGAACTTGAAGGGTCATTAGTGAACATATCTCCACCTATTTTTTAAGTGGAGATATGTTCACTTAAAAACCGCTCAGGGACAATATGTGTTCCCTAGACGCTTACACCTCAATAACTTCACAATTTACTCAAAATTCCACGTAACTCGCATCGATCAACACCGATGCAGCACCTAAAAAATTTAAAGCTGAACTGAGCGATAAGACCATTCGTCAAGCAGTCAAGCGTTGGGCGCAACAAACAAACTGGCATTTTGAAAATATGCATTGGGCTGTAAACGTTGACTTGCCCATTTCAGCTGCTGCAGAATTTACAGATGATTTTGTAACATCCGTTCAACAGTTGCTTGTCACGACAGAAATGACTGACAAACCGGTTCAGCCATGTTTCTACACGAATCAAGTTGTTCGTATCGTACCGATTGCACAAGTTTGTGACCCACAGGCTCGAAGAGGGTCATCAGTATGAGTCAATATCGCAACTTAGCATACACAAATTTAAGACACATATTTAGTGCACCAAGCTATTTCAACAAGTGCGCGTTCATGTTGCCCGCTTTAGTGTTGTGTTCAACATTGGGGCTGGCTAGTTGTGCAATTGATGAGCGTACTGAACAAAGCCAACTAAAAGTTAATAACCATCACAAAAAATTGGCAACACAAAAAGACGATTTCATTATGAGTACCCAATCAAACCATAAGCGTCAAGACCATCAAAAAATTAACAAGCCGTGGGTTGCAGGGTCATCCATTTCACTCACTCAAGATATGACGATACCTGATGCCTTAAAAAAAAATGTTAATACGACATTAATTTTTCGACATAAATCGAATGACATACTTGATCTTGCCAGACGTATTGCCCATGCAACAGCTATACCCGTTAGGGTAAGGCCCGAAGCGCAATTACCCGCACATCTTTTTTTACCTAAACTCGCTAGCGATATGGGTGGCCAAACATTTACTGCTGCGCGCACCATCCATTTAGAAAATCGACCGCGCCCTTTGGCTTCAATACTTGATCACATATCAAGTCAATTAGATTTGTATTGGCGTTATACCGGTCGCGAAATTGAATTTTATCGAACCGAAACGCGAGTATTTGATGTACGTTCTTTGACTCTAGTCGCTAAGACTGACGCAAAACTGGGTAAAGGGGCAAGTCAAAGTAAGGCTGCATTTGAAAGCTCATCACAGACGAGCTTGATTGCCATTCAACAACCCATGCTTGAGGCCTTGCAGCAAAGGTTGCAACCCTTTATGACCCGAGCGGGTGTGTTGGCTGCTGAACCTGGTGCCTTATCAACAATTGTCGTGACTGATACCCCCGATGCTTTACGGGCAATTGCACAATATATTGCAAAAGAAAACCGCAGTATGTCGCGCCGTGTACGCCTTGTTTTTGAAGAGTTTTCTGTTGTTCAAAAAGAAAACATCGATTACGGTCTAGATTGGTCACTTGCACTATCAAATAGTTTAGCTGCCGCCCAATTTGCAATGACATCAGGAGTACGCACTGAGGCAGGCATAGCTGATTTATTAGCACAAAATACAGCTCAGTCAGCCTATAAAGCGCAAGCGGTTGTGAAAGCCATTGCGAAACATGCCGATATTTTGCGCCACACCACAGTTCCCGTGGTGACCTTAAATAGGCGCCCTGTGACACATGCCGTTAGAAAAACATTTACCTATGTTGATCAAATTCAAACAAGTACAGAACAAAAGTCAGCTTGGCCATCATCAAGCGCTGCCGCTTCTGTTTCAGTTCGACAGCGTGAAGAGACTGTCGGCGCTTTTTTGACACTGCTACCAGACGTTCAAGAAGACGGTCAAATATTGCTTTCTGTGGCTTACGACAATACGGTCGCTCAACCTTTGAAACAATTAGCCTTTGGGCAAGGCGAGGGCAAGTTACAGGTTCAGCAAATTACCGTTGAGGGTAACGGTACCGTTCAGCAGGTGGCATTAAGGCCCGGTGAGCCAACACTCATTGCTGGTTTTGAGCGACAGGAAGATCAAAATAGTCAGTCTCGTTTAGCACCTCATGCACCGAGGTTGACAGGTGGTGCTGATCAAGTTGGGCAATCAAGAAGTTTGACGCTGATAGTCGTGACAGCACAAATTGAAGAGGGTCATTGACATGTTGAATCAGCATATTGAAAAAAACTTTATATGGGAAGTTCAATCAAAGGCACACCGTATTTTAAGGCTAACAACACAAAGAAATAATGTTTGGGTTTTAGGTTTGCATTGGTATTCGTTAATTGGTGCTCAAAGTCGACGTGATATTTTGATCGATCAGCGACAGAAAAAAGCAACGCATTATGTTGAGTCAAGCCCTTTCTCAGGCACCGCAGGATCAGTGCTTGGCGTTTCATCACTCAGCCCTAAAAGTACAACACATCAAGCAAAATTTCACTCGGCAGCTTTAGCTTTTGCGCGTCAACATTTACATGACACGCACATTTTAATTTTGAATGTGTCAAATACAGCTTGGTGGTTGGTCGCATCAAATCATGGCACAGTGGTTTGTCAAACTGATGTTTGGTATACAGACCGTTTGCAAGTTGACGAACATGTCAGTCAACTTAAAGCTCGTTTTTTAAACGTTTATATTGAAGACCGCGAATGGGAAGCGCTTGTAGCAGAGCTAGATCAACCCACTCAGGCATTGGCTTGGCTGACCAACCCTGCTCAACAAACAGATTATTTACAACCTATACCCAATAGCCCCTTTTTCAAAATAATAGCGTTCAGTGGTGCAGGTTTAGTCATGGTGGCGATTGTCATAACCTACTTGTGGGTTAATCATGCAAATGATCAGTTAAATCATATAAATCTAGCCGCACAAAAACCTTCTGACATGATGCATGAATCAAGTTTATTTCAAATGCATTCGCACGAAGCTATGTTGGCTTTGGTTGATTTATGGCGCACGTTACCCCTAGACCCTTCTGGGTGGATGCTTAAACGGGTAGAGTGTGAAAGACAAAAAGAGTCTTTTCGATGCTTAGCTCGATATACACGTGACATGCCTCACGCCAACAACGGGCAGCTTGCTCGGGCTATACCGGCTGATTGGCAGTTGGTGGCTGACACGCTTGATCAAGTCAGTTTGGTTCGTGATATTGCAATACCCACACAATCAATAGATTGGTCTGATCAGTTATTTGAAGAAGACTGGTTGACCCCCTTGCAACAACGCCAAGCTATTTTTCAAAGTCTGCAGCTTGGTGAGGGTGAGGCGATGGCTGTTTCTCTTACAAATACAGCAAGACCGATATTTAAGCGCCCAATTCGCGTCATTGGCCCTTTGCGCTCATTGCCCGCTTTGTCTGGTTTAAAGCAACCGATTCAGTGGCAATACGCCCTTCTTGAAATAGTTGATCAAACCACATTAGATTTAACTCACAGCCATTTTGTACTGCATCTTGTTGGAGATATGTTTGTTCCGTCTTAATCTGTATTTTTGTATGGTGCTCATCGTCTTAGCCTTTCAAGCATCGAATCAAGCGCTCGCTCAAATAAACAACGGGGTTGATGAAAAGTCAAATCCCTTGGCTTACGATAAAGGTTCATCGTTAGGTGAAATGCTTGAATTTGAAAAAAATATTGCGCAAAGGTTGACGCACTCACCAAACAAAAACTTGATGATGCCTCATCAAAATGAAAATAAAGTGTTGGCTATTTATGGCGTGGGTACAAAGCTCATAACTGATGTTGAGTTTCAAGGCCGGCAATATCAATTCAAGCAAGGCGTGAGCCAAGCCTTTCAAGGGGGTGCTATACCTGAGC
This sequence comes from Bordetella parapertussis, assembly GCA_945883615.1. Taxonomy (GTDB): domain Bacteria; phylum Pseudomonadota; class Gammaproteobacteria; order Burkholderiales; family Burkholderiaceae_B; genus Algicoccus; species Algicoccus parapertussis_A. The sequence goes on from CAMCYB010000066.1 coordinate 3,838, forward strand.
AGCCCGCCCCAAGATTAATTTACATTAAACCGCCGTGTGTCAGGTTGAGGTTCAAACGTGTTGAGCATCATTTTTGCCTAGAGGGGGCATTGCCGTGATTTGGGCTTATTTGTCAGACCGCGTTGCAACACAAAGTCAAGCACCCTTGCAAACGCAGCAAATATTTAATCGGGTCACTTTATCAAAGGTTGGTGTTCAAGAAGATTTGCCGTCGCAATCAGTTGATCATATTAAATTGTTATTCGGCTTGCTTTCAATTGATCCACAGGGTTTGTCAGACCATATGTGCCCAGTGCAATTGGTGTCAGGTGAATGTTTGGTTTTGGTCTCAAAAGAAAATGCACAAGACGATCAAACGCACGCAACGGTACAGTTATTAAAGTCACACAGCTTACCGCTATTTGAGCCGCCCATTGTGGTTGTAACCCCGTCTTTTTTAGGTGCATTAAACTGACACTTACGAAACCCAAATCAGTGTCAAATCGAGGGTGTACAGCACAACAGCAAAGCACGACACATTCTTTTCGCCATTTTAGATGACGTGATCAAGTGGGGCCTTAAGCATGGTGCCAGCGATGTACATTTAAATGTGAACCCTAAAAAAAGACAGTCAAGTGTACGGTTCACTGTAGCAGGTTTATATATTAAGCCGCTTGATTTTCAAGATATGACTGCACAAGTGATGCTTGAGTTGTTGGGCGTTATTTGGATGAGTGTTCAGGGTGGTAATGGCGCCGTATTTGACCCATACCGAGAACAACAAGGGCGTCTCACTCGTTTTATATCGGGTCAAAATATTTTATTGCGGTGGGCCTCTATTGCGACAGACAGCGGGCCCTCGGTCTGCCTTCGCCTGCTGGCTAATCAAGCATTAAGCGATTTACCTACTTTAGAAAAATTGGGGTATTTTGCTGACCAAATTCAGGCGCTCAGACGCAGTCGATTATCTGACGGTGGTGCCGTTATTTTTGCAGGGCTAGTGGGTTCTGGTAAATCAACCACCCTGGCGGCACTGCTTCGAGAATTACCAGATGACAGAAAGCTTATTACCCTTGAAGACCCTGTTGAATACAACATCGAAAATGCATTGCAGTGCAGTGTTGCCGGTGCGTTAGATGAAGATACCCACACCACCTTCGATCGTAAGCTCAAAGCAATAAAGCGCAGCGCCGTACAAGATCTACTGATTGGCGAAATACGCGATCAGTCAGGTGGGCGTGCCTTTGCAGATCTATTGCTTGCTGGTGTTAACGTTTACACCACCGTTCATGCTGCTTCTGCCCTTCAGATTTTGAATCGTTTAGCCTCGAATTTTATTGGTGTCCCTCGGTCAGTGCTAGCTATGCCTGGCATGATGAAATTACTGGTCTACCAAGCTTTGTTACCCCGCTTATGTGCAGTGTGTAGACTGACAGCTGAAGACTGGTTGGCTCAACCGACCCATCAATGCGCTTTAGGTTTTGCGCAAAACCGCGATTCAGCTTCTAGGTGGCTTATCAATTGGTGTACGCAAGAAAAAGTTGCCATACAAAACATTCGCTTAAGAAACCCTCGCGGTTGTGTGCATTGTTTGAAACAACAGGGCATTTATGGGGCGGGTTATGCAGGCCGTACAGTGGTCGCTGAGGTTATCGAACCCATGCGTATTAAAGGTTTTGCGCAAGCAATTGAGTCTGAGTCTATGACGCAATTGATTCAATTAATTTATTGCGATGCTGATCTGACACAAATCAATCAACGGGTTAAGCATCGTGGTTTGCAAAAAGCAACGTCAGGCGAGCTTGATCCCCGAGAAATTGAACGACGCTTTGGTGTTAGTTCATATGATTAAATTAAATTTTGCTGTCCCATGGCGGGTGTGGTTTGCAGGCATACAGTTTAGATCTAAGCGATCACAATATTATGAATATTTAGCCGATGCACTCACCACATCACCTTCACACAGAACATTACTAGACTTATTTGAAAAAGATGCGAGGCGGCAAGGGTCAAAAAGAGCGAGGGGTGTTTTAACTCAGTGGTGGCTTGAGCAATACCCTCGTTCTGGTGGTGACTTAAGTGAAACGTGGCGTGGCTGTGTGCCCAAGCATGAGCGGCTTGTTGTACAAATGGGGCAAATTTCTGGTCATGCTGCGTTGGCGTCATGTTTTAGGCAGTTATCGACCCACCTAAAGGTGATGCAACGTGCCAAGCAAACGTTTCTAAGTATTAGTGCGTCAGGTTTTGTGGCCTGTGTAACAGCTGCCACAGTGTGCGGTGTCTTTCCACTTTACACCTTGCCACATCTTTTAAAAGCTTTTTCCGTTGTGCCCTTTGAATATTTTGGTGTCGCCACGCTGGCACTTAATGATTGGGTCAGTATTTTGCATCGTTTCGGATGGTTGGGCGTATTTGTTCTGATCTCAATTAACTTGGGTGTTTGGTACTCATTGGGTCAAATGCGTCAACCTTGTCGATATCGAATTGATTCAGTCGGTATATGGCGTTTTTATCGTGATGTGCAGTCGATTCATTTTTTAAGTGTGACCGCTATGTTGCTTAGCGCTGGCTTACAGCGGGGCGTCTCATTACGCGACGTGCTGTTGCAGCAATATAAAGATGCCAACCCATGGATGAAAGGTCACTTCGAACGCATGGTTTACCAGATGGATATTGGCATTGACCCAGTCGAAGCCATGAACACGGGCCTTTTGGGTCAAGAGGCTTGGTGGTTATTTGTTGATTTGGTGCAAGCGCGCGGCTTGAATCAGGGCTTGCAGATGACTTGCGAAACCATTCGCAGCAAAATTTCAAATGATATTGAATCAAGCGCTTGGCGATGGCGGTGGGTACTTTTATCAATGAGTTTGGTTGCTGTGATGGGTGTGGGTTACTGGCATGTCTTAGTGATTGAAGAGTTGCGGCAGGCTTTGCTCATGCACTACTCGTCGTTTTAGTTTGAAACCGTTTTTAAAGGAGTGTTAAGTATGATGCGTATCGACCAAGGTGGGTTTTCTTTAGTTGAAGTTTCAATTGTGACGGCCATTATGATTTTGCTGTCAATTATTGGTATTCCAGCCATTCAAGGTTATGTTATCGAAAATAAAGTGCCCCAACTTGCAGGAGAAATGCAACGGGTCGGTAGTTGTCAACAAAGATGGCCGTTCTTTCATGCTGCCTGTTTTAAATTAATAGATTCATTGATGTGCTCTTTTGGTGGGTTAAGCCAGACTTCATTAATGGGTTGCCAATTGCGAGTTGACCGATTGTTCCAACGTTTAGGCA
>CAMCYB010000067.1 GCA_945883615.1 Bordetella parapertussis
ACGCTTTGGCTATTAGGGGGCATCATTTTACGAACGATGTTGTCTTTAAATTCAGTGCTGTAGGTTGGCATAGCAACTTCACTCCAACCGCCCCAAAAGATTAAGAAAAGAAATTAAAAGACCGGACAACTATTGTGACAGAGGGGGGCAGAGGCTTATGCCCGACTGCGTGGTTTCGGTGTTTGCGCAGTAACCTATTCGGTTGGGGGATTTAAGGTAGTTAATGCTACAGCAGGGGCTTGGGCTGAAAACGTACCGCTTCTAATTCTTAGTGGCGCTCCGGGTTTAGATGAACGTAAAGGTGATCCATTGATTCACCATAAGGTGAAAAATTTTGATACCCAGCTTGAGGTATTTAAAAATGTCACGGTCGCTCAAGCTGTTTTGACAAACCCTTTAACCATTACCCAAGAAATCGATCGGGTTCTTTCTGCGATGATTGCGACCCAGAGACCCGGGTATATCGAGATTCCTAGAGATATGGTTGATGTGCCTGTTCTCGACAGAGATGCTGATTTACTTATTGAGCTGCCGAAGGTGCACCCAAAACGTTTAGAGCTAGCCGTCGCTGAAACCTTGGAATTATTGGCAGGCGCCGGAGATGCTGTTGCAATCGCTGGCGTAATGGCCGTCAGAAGAGGCCTGCAAAAGGAATTAGTCGCATTTGCGGAAAATTTTGAAGTGCCTATGGCCACGACCTCCTTGTCTAAGGGTGTAATGCCTGAAACACACCCACTTGCATTGGGTGTGTATATGGGGGCAGTCAGTTCAGCGATGGTCATCGAGAAGGTCGAGAATGCCAAGCCACTTATTTCATTTGGTGTTCTGTATGCCGATTTAGTTATGGGCGGATTTACTGATCATCTAGATAGGGGGCAAGTGATTGAGTGCGCTGATACACATGTCAATATTGGGTTTCATACATACCAAGATGTTCCCCTTTGGGCTTTTTTGCCGGCCCTCATTAAGGCTGCATCAGATGCGGGCTATCGGGAGTATGGCCACGTAACTCATAAACAATATTCTTTCACGGTGGCTCAAGGGAAAGAATTGTCTGTCGAAAGATTAATGGAATGTGTTTCATCTTTTCTAGATGAAAAAATTCGCCTTATTGTTGATCCAGGCGATTGCCTTTTTGGGTCTGTTGAACTGCCAGCCCAATCGCTGATGCTGGCAAGTGCCTACTATGCCACTATGGGATACGCTGTACCAGCAGCCTTGGGTGCTGCAAAAGCAGATCCCTCCCGTAGACCGATGGTTCTAGTTGGCGACGGCGCATTTTTGATGACTGGCTTAGAGTTGCTCAGTGCTGCCTATCATGGCGTCAAGCCGATTGTAATTGTTGTTGACAATGAGGGATATGGTACACAGAGGCCCATGGCGGACGGCCCATTCAACAACATTCCAGCGCTACGATCAGAAGAGCTTCCTAGAGCGTTTGGTGTGGGTGTTGGCTTGTTGTGTCATACGGAACATGAGTTGCATGCGGCATTAAGTAGAGCTACCCAAACCGATGACTTGTTTATTATTCATGCTCGCGTGCCTAGAGGGCAATATAGCCCTGGTTTGGTACGCCTGACTTCAGCCCTTAAGAACCGAATTTAAAAATAACGTAGGGACAAAATGTGTTCCTCAAACGCTTACCTTTAAAACCTTTATAAACCAATGATCTAAAGGGTTAAAAATGAATGTGCGATTACTTTTGGTAACGCTTAAGCTAACGCAGGAATCAATGCATGCTTAACTTTAGGAAGACCAGATTTACGCACCTGCCATAAGTCATAAGATGCTTGTAGGGCAAGCCAAGCGCCTGCACTCCCACCATGCTTCTCACCTAGCCAAGCTTCAATACGCAAGGCCATTTCTGGAGAAATGCCAGCTTTGCCATTGATCACCCTTGAAAAAGCGGCGCGAGTTACGCCAAGCTGTTCCGACGCTTCTGTTACGGTAAGCTCTAATGCCGGAAGAATGTCTTCCTTTAGCGTGAGGCCTGGGTGGGGTGGGTTGTACATTTTAGTCATCATCATTCCTATTCTTAGTGATAATCCTGGTAATCAACCAGAATTGCATCTTCACCTTCAAATTTAAAAGTTATACGCCAATTTCCATTTACTGATGTTGAATAGTGGCCGGCTAGCTTATTTTTTAAAAGATGTAAGTTCCAACCAGGAATATTCATATCCTCCCATTTTTTTGCAACATGCAATCTAGCTAACTGCCTAGCAAGTTTATTAGCGTGGGCTGCTTGGATACCAGATTTTTTGCCTGTTTCAAAAAAGAGTTGTAAGCCCTTATGGCGAAAAGTTTTAATCATGATTTACTGTATACTGAAACTATACACTATGCAAGTAGCTTTGTTTATAATTGCCCAGCGTCTCACACTCCCGAACAATTGGTTTTAACCAAAAGAAAAGGGACTGCATTTCTGCAATCCCTTTGTATTACTGGTGGGTCGGGCGAGATTCGAACTCGCGACCAACGGATTAAAAGTCCGCTGCTCTACCGACTGAGCTACCGACCCAAGCCCGTTATTATGGCAAGAGCTGAGGCGTCTGTCAAATGACCTTAGCGCGCTCTTGAAATACGCACCTCTGCGCCACGACGCTTGACTTCAAGCCCCTCAGAAGGCAAGATCTTGAGACCTTCAAGACCCTTGATATAACTAGACCCTTGCATTTGCATCACGCGAATTTTATTCCGCATAACAGAAGGGTTGTGCACTGGCATGCCAAACAACCAAACCTCATCAAGCAATCGGGCTGTATTGAAATCACCCGTGTGATTAACTGGCAACCCAAGGCACAACATATGACCTTCACGACCAAATACAGGTATTGAATCAAGCCCAACCTCGACCTCAAGCTCAGTACCACCTTCGTAGCGCCAGCCCGTTGTCAGGTCCCACCAGGCCCCGTTAGCAGGCAAATAAACTTTGACTTTATTACTGGGCGTCAAAATAGGCGCAACCAGTAAAGCAGGGCCCAACATATATTGCATAGACCACGCATGCGCACGACTGTCATGTGGAAACGAGAGGGCCATTGTGCGCTGCACTGGGGCACCCGTTCGTGCTGCATCTTCCATTAGACCGAGCACATAGGGAATCAAGCGGTAACGCCACTGCAACCACTGGGAAGCTGTGGCACGCGCTTTATCGTTCCAACCAAGGTTAGACAGCTGTGCCTCAAACGCCTCAATACTAAAGTTGGTTGAAAAAACTGCCACGGCCAACCAACGCAACTGTCGCGCAACATCGTCATCAGTTGACAGCTGAGTGCCAAGCTTTAAGCCATGTATGTGTGATGCAATGCCATTATCACCCGCTGACAAAGCTAAACGTAGCGATTGCGCCATGCCTTGCCAAGAATCAGGCACAGCATGCGCGACTTGCCAAGCAAAACGTTGCACGCCTGGGTGTAAATCGTGGCTTAAAACCACTGCTTCGTGTGGCACTTTATGCCCGGTCGTTGCGTCATTAAGTGCTTGACGCACCAAAGCTGGGTAAAGTGCGCGCAAAACTGAAGCTGTTTCTTCACCTCGTGGCGCGACATCGTCTGGAAAATCAAACTGCGCATCGCAGGTAAAAGCCCCTACTCCGTCTTCGACCATTTGGCGATGACGCTCGACCCAAAGCCTGTATACGTCGCGGTGGGTCAAATCGAGCAACGCAAAATCAACCCCGCCTGTAATAGCTTGGCCAGGAAAAACAATTGGTTCGCCATTTTCTCGGGCAAGTAACCAACCTCGATCTTCTAGATCAGAAAAGGTGTCCGTGCCCACCCCAATAACAGGTGCAGTTGGCAAACAAACTTGAATTGATTGGCGAGCGAAATAATCAAACGCTTGCTTAGGGTCGGGAAAGCGGGTTTTATTCCACTCGATAAGCAATCTGGTTTCTTGAAATACCCAACCCATTGGGCTTCGCAACTCAACCACATCAATCGAGATACCTTGCTTTCGTAGCAACTGAACGAACTCAATTGTCTCGGTGATCGATTTACCCTCAGGCTGCTTTAACCAAGGCCCCATCGCCCAAAGTGGAGGCTGACCAGCACGGCCCGTCAGTTGCGTATATTGATTCAGAATTTCAGCAGGCTCGCCCACAAACAAAAAGAAGTCGAGCACTTTTGACTCGGCGTGTATTTCATAAACCTGGGTTTCGGTATGACCTAAATCATGATCGACCCGACCCAAGGTGTTCACATACAGCCCCCATTGCCCCTGGGGGCTCCATGCAATGGGCAAGGCCCGATGACTGATATCGTCTGAAATAATGTATTCGCCACGGCGGTCAAAATCGCCAGCCGTTTCACCCAAACCATGAATGGTGTGCCCTTGCGTCAAATCAAAACCAAAGCACCAACGCTCATTTTCACAGGCAATACCGTCAAGCGTCGTTGACAACAACACCTCATTTTGACGCATGAGCTTTATGCAAAAGGGGTCGCGATCAACTTGTAAATAAAGGTCGCCCTGAGAAAGTAACCAACCGGCTTGACCCAATAAACATTGCACTTGCGCTTCGCCAATTGACTCATTACGAATTAACAAAGCATCAGCATGCACCCGGTCGCGACCCGTTAAAACGGGCTCGCTGGCAAGCATGCTGGCAGCGCCCACGCGAATGCGAAACGTACCGGGTGCATGGGGCTCAATAGCAATATTGAAGGATGCTCCCGTATCGATGCGAATTTTCGAGGCGGACGTCTCGACCAATTTAAGTGATTCGAGATTCATAATTTAGGATGCAAATCTTTGACCAAATACGTATTTTGACGGATTTACAAGTTTAAATAAACTCGAATCTTGTTTTTACTGAAATAAAATGGGTAAAACGACCCTAAACACCCTAAATGACGGGGGTTTTAAGATGTTGCAGGCTGACGTTTAGGGTTAAAAGTGTCAGAAGTGCAAATTGCGATAATAATAGAGACCATCAGATTGATTACCAGAGGTCACTTTGAAACTTCTTGAACCCTTTTTAAATTGGCAAGCCGACATCAAAGCTGTACGGCGCGACATTCACGCTCATCCAGAGCTTGCTTACCATGAGAACCGTACCGCTGATGTTGTGGCTAAATGTTTGACTGATTGGTCTATACCCATCGATCGAGGTTTAGGTGTAACGGGCGTTGTGGGCATCATTAAGGGTAAAACTGACTCAGGGCGCGCCATTGGCTTAAGAGCTGATATGGACGCTTTACCCATGCAAGAAAACAATACCTTTGAACACGTCAGTCGCCATGAAGGCAAAATGCACAGCTGTGGTCATGATGGGCATACCGCTATGTTGCTCAATGCAGCGCGCTACTTAGCTGAAAACCGTGATTTTGACGGTACCGTTTACGTCATTTTTCAACCTGCTGAAGAGGGTGGCGCAGGCGCAAAGAAAATGATTGATGACGGTCTATTTAAAAAATTTCCCATGCAGGCTGTTTTTGGTATGCACAACTGGCCAGGCATGCCAGTCGGCTCGTTTGGGCTCACCTCGGGGCCTATTATGGCCTCAAGCAATGAGTTTTGGATCACTATCGACGGCAAGGGTGCGCATGGTGGTATGCCACATTTGGGCCAAGACCCCATTATGGCTGCCGTACAGGTTGCTCAATCGTTACAAACCATTGTCACGCGTAATCGTCACCCTCTTGATGCGGCCGTGCTGAGCATTACTCAAATACATGCAGGTAGCGCAACCAACGTGATTCCCAACCAAGCACAGCTTGTGGGCACAGTTCGTACTTTTTCAAATGACGTGCTTGATCTCATTGAATCACGCATGCAAAGCATTGTCAGCTTAACGAGCGAAGCCATGGGTTGCAAAGGCCAGTTAAAATTTAAACGAAATTACCCGCCGACTATTAATAGTGCCAACGAAGCAGCATTTTGCGCTGAGGTTATACGCTCAATCGTTGGGCCTGATAACGTTGACGACCACGTCACCCCTACCATGGGTGCTGAAGACTTTGCATTTATGTTGCAAGAAGTTCCCGGCTGCTATGTTTGGATAGGTAACGGCGAAGGAACCCACCGCGATGCCGGTCATGGCATGGGGCCATGCACGTTACACAATGGCTCGTACGATTTTAATGACGACTTGTTGCCCCTTGGCGCAACCTACTGGGTCAAATTGGCTCAAAGCTGGCTCGCAGCGAAATAAAGATAAATAAACATAAATAAACATAAAAAAACACGAATTAACAAAAATAAACAAAATTAAACATATCTAGGGAAACTCTGAAAAAGTCCCCGAATTCAGAGAACTCGGGACGCGGTTAATTGTCTGATTAGTATCGCAAATTTTTCGATCACGATCATGCCCCAATTGAGCTTTTCTGATATTGAATTCGATGCCAAGCGTAAGCAAACGC
>CAMCYB010000068.1 GCA_945883615.1 Bordetella parapertussis
ATGCCTAAACGTTGGAACAATCGGTCAACTCGCAATTGGCAACCCATTAATGAAGTCTGGCTTAACCCACCAAAAGAGCACATCAATGAATCTATTAATTTAAAACAGGCAGCATGAAAGAACGGCCATCTTTGTTGACAACTACCGCCGTCAAAGAACCCATCGAAAAAGCGGTCAAAGAAAAACGACTTGTGGTTGTCGGTGATGTGCTTGAAGACCCTGCTAAAAATGCAGGTGAAGGCTGGTGGGTACCCCGGTACATGCTCGAGAAAAATCCTGAACTGACCACAATTGCAGGCGTTAAAAAAAATGTAGCTCTTTTTAAAGACCCTGAAGACCCTAGCCGCGGTCGATTAGTCGGCTGCCCCTCTGGTTGGGCTTGCCAAATTTCAACAGAAAACTTGTTTAAAGCATTCGAAATGAAAGAAGCCGGTTTTAACTTGGTTGACCCGGGTTCAGGTGCAGCGTTATCAGGTGCAATTAACAAAGCGTATAACCGTAAGCAACCTATTTTGGCGTACTACTGGGGACCCACTGCTTTGTTATCAAAACTTGATATGCAGCGCATTGATTTAGGACCACACGATCAAAAATCGTTTGAACATTGCATTGCCTTAAAAACATGCATTGATCCCAAACCAAATAGTTTTGCCATACCTGAAATTGAAACGGTCGTATCGAGCAAATTTGCTAACAGTCAGCCTGCAGCCATGGCTTATTTGAAAGCTCGGGTTTGGCCGATTGATGACTTTGGTGCCGTCTTGCAATATATGCAAGAACAGCAAGCCAACGGTCAAGATGCAGCGATATATTTTTTAAAAAACTACCCTGAAACCTGGAAGAAGTGGGTGTCTGCAGACGCTGCAGTAAAGATTCAAGCCGCGCTTTAATGCCCACCTAATTTTCATTTACAACATGGTTGGCCGCACGAGCTCATGAGGCTTTTTGTGGCCAACATCAGTCATTTTTAAAAAAATAAGAGGCATTATGTTTTGGTCATCAACATTTCCACAACTTAGCACCGAAGCGCTACGCACACTATCTCGAGCAATTGATCAGGGTTACCTCAGCTTTTCACGCGAGATGGGCCCCAGCATTGAGGCATTTTTTAACCCCTTACTTCATTTCTTGGTTTGGTTTGAACATATCTTGCTCGATTCACCCTGGTGGCTCATCTTGGCTGCAGTCAGTGGCACCGCCTACCTAGCGTCTAAACGCTGGAAGTTGGCGCTTGGGGTCTTGGTGTCGTTAGCCATCATTGGTCACCTCGGCATGTGGGACAACACCATGCGTACCATGGCGATGATTTTGGTTTCTACCCTACTATCCATTATTGTGGGTATACCTATTGGTATTTTTATGTCGCGATCAAAGCGCGGACAAAATGTGATTTTGCCCATACTCGATGTCATGCAAACCATGCCCAGTTTTGTATACCTTATACCCGTTGTGATGTTGCTGGGTATTGGTAAAGTACCCGGCTTAATCGCTGTGGTGATATACGCCATTTCACCTGTCATTCGTTTAACCAACCTAGGCATTCGGCTGGTAGATAAGGAAGCGCTTGAAGCCGCCGATGCATTTGGCGCAAGCCGATTTCAAAAGTTGATGCGGGTACAACTTCCTTTAGCTCTTCCAACCATTATGGCTGGCATTAACCAAACCATCATGATGGCATTAGCCATGGTTGTGATCGCTTCAATGATTGGTGTCAAAGGCCTAGGCCAACCTGTTTTACAGGCCGTGACGAATCAATACTTTGCCTTAGGTCTTTTTAATGGTGCAGCGGTCGTTGTGTTGGCCATTATTTTTGATCGTATCACCCAAAGTTTTGGCATGCGCTTACAGCGCCACCGCTAATGAGACTGATAATGAGTGACTCTATTATTTCTATTAAAAATCTTTATAAGGTTTTTGGTAAAGACCCCAAAAAAGCCATGCAACGGGTTCACAACGGCATGGGTAAAGACGAACTACTCGAAAAAACTAAGCATGTCATTGGTTTAAACAACATTAACCTTGATATGGAAAGGCATCGTATTCAAGTCGTGATGGGCCTTTCAGGCTCAGGCAAATCAACACTCATTCGTCATATCAACCGTTTGATCGCCCCCACAGAAGGGGAAATCTGGGTTGACGGCCAAGACGTTTTAAAACTTAGCCCCGAAGCACTTCGTGAATTTAGACGTTTTAAAGTGTCGATGGTGTTTCAAAAGTTTGCCTTATTTCCTCACCGCACCATTAAAGAAAATGTGGGTTATGGTCTTGAAAATCAGGGTGCCGATGCCAGCAAACTTAAAACCACCTGCGAGCACTGGATCAACCGCGTTGGTTTAAGTGGCTTTGAAAACCACTACCCCAGCCAATTATCTGGGGGTATGCAACAACGCGTGGGTTTAGCCAGAGCCTTGGCCACCGACGCAGAAATATTATTAATGGACGAAGCCTTTTCTGCACTCGACCCACTGATTCGCACCGAGATGCAAGATGTTTTGCTTGATCTTCAAAATGAACTCGAAAAAACCATCGTTTTTATTACCCATGATCTTGATGAAGCGCTTCGTATTGGAGACAACATTGCCATTTTGCGTGACGGCGAAATTGTTCAAACAGATGACCCACAAAATATCTTGATGAACCCTGCTAATTCTTATGTGTCAGAGTTCATGAAAGATATCAATCGTGCCCGTGTATTGCGTGTACGTGCCATCATGAAACCTCTTGAAGAAGGCGATAAAGGCCCCATCGTGAAGGGTAGCACCAACATCGAAACAGCCCTACAACTATTGGCTGAAAGCACCAGCGATCGCCTAATTATCACTGACCGCCGTGGTCAGCAAGTTGGGCGGTTAACCATTGAAGATTTAATTCGTGGCATGCGTCGACCTACTTCGGCAGAAATACAAGCTGACGCACAGGCAGAAGGGTTGGTTGATGTTGCAACGCATTAAATAGGTTGGTATTTCTTCCGCGGCCTTTGCGTTGGCTCATTGGCTCATCAAGAACTTTTTGAGATGCGCTAGATGCGCTAGATCCGCTAAAAGCGCAAACAAAGCACTTTCTTTTTAAAAAGATACCGATATATACTTAAGTACATATCGGTATGCAAATAATTTAAAAATGGAAGTTGTGATGAAGCACCTTTTTTTTATATGGGTCTTTTTAACCATAAGCATGGCGGGGGTTCAAGCGCAGACTCTCGTTGTTTCTGCCGCGAGCAGCTTAACGAACGCGTTGAGCGAAATAGGTTCACTGTTTGAAGCTCAAAACCCAGGCGTTGTCGTTCGCTTTAATTTTGCAGCTTCTGGCACGCTGATACAACAAATTAACCAAGGTGCACCGGCTGATGTTTTGGCAACAGCTGATTCCCACTCAATGAACCGTGCACAAGATGCCAAATTAATTGAAGACACAACACGAACCAATTTTGTTGAAAACCAGCTGGTGTTAATTACCCCGGCTCAGGCAAACATAAACCTCACTTCGTTAGATGACTTAAACAATATTAATATCACCCGCATTGCCATTGGCAACCCAAACAGTGTCCCGGCTGGTTTGTATGCTAAAAAAATACTCGAATCAACGCAACTATGGCAACGCTTAGCGCCTAAACTCATCATGGCTCAAAACGCTCGGCAAGCCACGTTGTATGTGTCAAAAAATGAAGTCGATGCAGGGTTTGTATTTTTAACTGATGCAAACGCTGCGGGCAAAGCCATTAACGTTGCATTCGTTGTCAAGACGCCCCAAGCCATGGCTTACCCTGTAGCCATAGTGACTGGAACCAGTCAGCCTAAGATCGCTCAAAATTTTATACATTTTCTAAAAAGTGACGCGGGCCAAAATATTTTTACCCGCTATGGTTTTAGATCGGTGGCTCAATGAGTACCTCTGAATTTGACTCAGCACTAATCGCTTTGGGTTTAACACTCAAAATTTCACTTTGGGCAACCGCCATTAATTTAGTACTTGCGGTTGGTTTGGCCTATTATTTTGCGACACGCCGCTTTGCTTTTCGTGACACCTTTGACGCCATACTGACTTTACCAATGGTATTGCCACCTACGGTTTTGGGGTATTACCTTTTAGTCTTAATTGGTCGGCAAGGCCCTATCGGTGAATTTTTAGAGCATTATTTTGGTATTCGTTTGATCTTTACGTGGCAAGGTGCTGTCATTGCCGCGACCATCACCTCTTTTCCACTGGTTTTTAAATCGGCCCGTGCCGCATTTGAATCAGTCGGCCCTCAGTTTAGGTATGCCGCGAGTAGCTTAGGCATTCATCCTTTTTTTATATTCTTTCGTGTCACGCTACCCCTAGCATGGCGTGGCATCATGGCTGGCACGTTGTTAGGTTTTGCGCGATCGATGGGCGAGTTTGGTGCCACCCTAATGGTGGCAGGTAGTATTCCCGGTCAAACACAGACCCTGTCAATTACCGTTTACGAGGCCGTACAGGCTGGGCAAGACCAATTGGCAAACTTTTTAGTGATGCTTATTTCTATAGTGGGGTTTTTAATTTTAATCACGTCAAATTATTTGACCCCACGCGGTGTGAAGCACGCACATGTCTAATTCGAATGATCATATGGGGGCTTTGAGCGACATAAGCAAAGGGAATACACCTCATGACAACTCGAACCAGCCTAACCTAGTTTGGCAGGTCAATTTAAAGCACATGTTGGGTCAAGGCCAGCAAAAATTTACTTTAGACGTGCAATTTTATAGCGTGGCACAGCGCATTGCTTTGGTAGGCCCTTCTGGGGCGGGAAAAAGTCAAACTCTCATGATGCTTGCAGGGCTCGTTAAACCAAAACAAGGCGTCATTCGATTTAAAGATCAGTTCTTACTAGACAGTTCAAAAAACATTTGCCTGACCCCACAACAGCGACGTGTGTCGTATATGTTTCAAGACTATGCGTTATTTGATCATTTGAATGTGGCACAAAACATCGGGTTCGCGCTAAGTCAGGGCTTATTTAACCCCAATCGCACACATATTAATGACAAAGTAATGGTTTGGTTGAATCGCCTTCACATGTCAGATTCAGCTTTGAAATACCCACATCAATTGTCGGGCGGTCAAAAACAACGTGTCGCGCTTGCTCGTTCGCTTATACATCAACCCGATGCGCTCTTGCTTGATGAACCCTTTGCTGCACTTGACCACAACATACGAGGCGAGCTTCGCAGTTTACTGATTGATATTCAATCAGAACTCAACTTGCCGATGATTTTAATTACCCACGACGCTGAAGACGCACAAGCTTTTGCGCAAGAGACCATTCAAATTAATGCTGGCAAAATTGTTGGGAAGTGAGACCTATTATGACTATTGCGTCAAAAGAGAAATCGAGACCTGTCACGACAAATGCCCATGACTCAAAACCTAACCATTCAAATACAAAAGCATTAAAAAAGGCTTCACCCATTATTCACTTATCTGCTTCAACTGCACTTCAACAAGGTCAGATGTCGCCAGGTCGATCTAAACAATGGGTTTTAATTAAAGCTGTTGCCACCACAGGTTCTATTTCTCAAGCTGCTAAGGCAGTTGGCATGAGCTACAAAGCCGCGTGGGACAACATTGAAAAAATGAATCTGCAGTCAGCACAGCCGCTTTTAACTCGGTCAACGGGCGGTAAAGGTGGGGGCTCAACACTCCTGACCCCATACGGCGCGAAGTTAGTCAAACGCTACGAAGACCTCAACCATTATTTAAGTCGTTACCTCGATTTATTAAATCAGTACTCAACCAACCTTGAAATCGACATTGATTTAACTCACCTCTTAAATATGAAAACCAGCGCTAGCAATCAATTTTCAGGAAAAATCACGCACATTAAAACGGGCAAAGTTAATGATGAAATCACGGTTGCTATCAGCTCAAAGACGAGCTTAGTGGCGTCTGTAACCAGTCACAGCGCGCAGAACATGCAGTTAGCCTTGGGCGATATTGTGTTTGTTCTTATTCAGGCCTCTTCAATCATTGTGATGACTGGCATCAAAAATGGTCAACTATCGGCCCGCAACCAAATGGCCGGCATCATTTCGGCTCTTAAACCAGGTGCCGTGAATGTAGAGATAGCAATAGATTGTGGAGCAGGGCAAACGTTAGTCACCATGGTGACTGAACAAAGCGTGACAGATATGAAACTTAAAAAAGGGGTGCCCGTCATCGCCGCTTTTAAAGCGGGCCAAGTTATGCTGGGTAAATTAGCCTAGGGAAGGTCTGAATAAGTCGGTTTAAAGCGGAAATTTCCGCGGTAGAAATTTACTGATTCAATAATATTTACTTTTTTGCCCAATATGGACAGATATTTGGGCATTTTAGCCCGTTTAGCACCCCGAATCAGGGTACTGCGCCC
>CAMCYB010000069.1 GCA_945883615.1 Bordetella parapertussis
AGGTTGCCCAAAGCGATGGGTATTCATCCCGATGTTCTTGCACCATTCGCACAGCACGCTCACGGACTTCGGGGGAAAAGGTATTTGATTTTTTCATGACAATATTCTCTCAGAAAATAATGCCTCCTCAAAACCCGGGGCGATTCAAAAAACATCTCGAATCAGACCCTTCAACACGGAGTTAATTATGAAAAAAAACCGCAAAGTGATCATCACCTGTGCACCGACAGGTGCCATTCATACTCCGAGTATGTCTCCCCATCTGCCTGTTACAGCAGATGAAATCGCAAATGCTGCCATTGCAGCAGCTAATGCGGGCGCCTCTATTTTGCATTTGCATGCACGCGACCCCAAAGACGGCAAGCCTTCTCAAGACCCTGAGCTGTTCGTTCCTTTTCTGACCAAGATTAAAGCCAGCACTGATGCCGTGATTAATATTACGACGGGTGGCAGCCCACACATGACTGTAGAAGATCGAATGCGCCCAGTGATGCAATTTAAGCCCGAGTTGGCTTCGCTGAACATGGGTTCAATGAATTTTGGTCTGTTCCCAATGTTAGAACGCTTTAAAGAGTTGAAACACGACTGGGAGCGGCAGCATTTAGAGAATAGTCGCGACCTGGTATTTAAAAATACGTATAAGGATATTGAGACGATTTTACGCAGGGGAACTGATAACGGCACGCGCTTCGAATTTGAATGTTACGACATCAGTCATCTTTATAACTTGGCACATTTCTTTGATCGAGGTCTTGTTAAAGGCCCGATATTTGTGCAGTCAGTTTTTGGTATTTTAGGGGGTATTGGTCCTCACCCAGAAGATCTCATGCATATGCGACGCACCGCTGATCGTTTATTTGGTGATCAATACGAATGGTCAATCTTGGGTGCGGGTAAAGGTCAAATTGCCCTGGCCAGCATTGGTGCGGCAATGGGTTCAAATGTTCGCGTGGGGCTTGAAGATTCTCTATGGATAGGCCCTGGCAGATTGGCTGAATCAAGTGCTGAGCAGGTTTTACGCATTCGCACTGTATTAGAAGCCTTGAATTTAGAAATTGCAACGCCCGCTGAGGCAAGGCAAATGCTGCAGTTAAAGGGTGGTGAGCAGGTGGCTTTTTAATCGTCAGAAACAGACAAACGCCCTTATGAGGTTATGCGTGTCTGCATCACCTCATGAGGGCGGGAGTTTTTATCGTATTATTTTTTATTATAAAAATCAGTACGGCAAATCGAGTGAGCCGATCTGCCGCTAAGCAAAAATCATTTTTAAGATGGCTTTGTTCAAGTCACTTTCTGGGCGAGCCATTTCACACAATAAGTTAAAGTGGTTACACCCTGCTGCCTGCACTCGCTCAACTGGGTAGCCTTTTTCACGATATGCTTGTTCATAGACTTCGGTTTGGTTTTTAAAACCATCGGTCTCTAAACCCCCTACGGCCAGCAAGAGTGGCACGGCGGTTTCTGGTAACTGAAAAAGGGGGCTTAAGCGCTCGGCTTGTTCTGTATGAAGGTTAAGCCACTCGTTATGGTATGTTTCGCAAAGAGGCCTTAAGTCGTAAAGACCGCTTAACCCAACACCACCGGCTATAACGTTTTTGGGAAGCCGATAATCGGCATGCCAGTTTGACGATAGCAACATGCCCACTAGGTGACCGCCTGCTGAGCTACCGCTGGCAAACATACGATTTGGGTCAACCCCATACGTTGTGGCATGTTTGTATAACCAAGCCACAGCACTGCGAACCGATCTAACAATTTCAGCAAGCGTTGCCTGTGGTGCAAAGGGGTATTCTAAAATGGCGACCGCTACGCCTGCATCGGTGTAGGCCTTTGCCATGAGTGCCGCATCTTCTTTTGTCTGGGAGCGCCAGTAGCCACCATGAATGTAAATCAGCAACGGGGCAAGATCATTTGATTTTTTTGTGGGGAAAATGTCAAGCCGCTCTGAAACGGCATGCCCGTATTCCAAATCAAATATACCCACACACTGTTTTCTGGCTAGCTCTGAAAGTTCCGCGTATTCAAGCACGCAGGCATCAAAATCAACCACCGAGGCACGGGCGTTATATTGAGTATTACGTTCAGCCAAATTTGCGAAATTCAAATCAATTGGGAGGTTATTGTTAGTATTCATCATCCATGTCGTTTTATGATTGCTTATCAGTTTAAGGCATCGTAATTTTTCGTTCTTTGTTGTTCTTTGTTGTTTTGTGTTGTTCTGTTTTTTTGTCGATTCGTTATTTTTACTTAAAAATGTTAACTGGGGGTTCAAATGTTAGTCAAACCAAAGATTAATGAGTTGTTAGATAAAATCAAACAGCTCAAGCCATATTTAGATTCAATTGGTTTCAAAATGAACCAGACGAATGCGCGTGAAGCATTAGCCGTGATGACCTATACCTACATGACTGATTACAACAAAATGTTGTTCAGCTTAGATGACGTTGTGATGAACGGTCATTACCCTGTTCCGGTTCGTATTTATCACCCTCAGCCAGGCACAGCATTGCCAGTTGCCGTATTTGTTCACGGTGGTGGGCATATGTCGGGTGGCATAAGCGTTTACGACGGCATCGTTCGAAAACTGAGTGAATCAATTAAACATATTGTTGTTTCAGTTGAATATCGCTTAGCACCAGAATTTGCCTACCCAACAGGTATTGAAGACACGATGGCTGCGGTGCGTGGCGTATTTAAAGTGTTAGATGAACGCAAAATGGCTTACACCAACCAAGATCTCACTTTAATTGGCGATAGTGCAGGGGGGGCAGTTTGCGCTTCAATCGCCATGAATGAAGCGTTTGTAACAGATCAAAAAATTAAAAAACAAGTTTTAATTTACCCCTCAGTCGATTACACCTTAACTTCCCCCAGCCTGGAAACGTTTGGGGTCGGTTACTTATTAGAAAAAAACAAAATTGAATGGTACTTTGACAGTTATTTTCAGCATAATGAAAACAGACAGGCCGTTTCGCCTGTCTACGGTAAATTTTATAAAGGCATGCCACAAACCTTGGTTGTAGTGGGTTCACACGACCCCTTAATTGCTGAAGGCACAACCTATTATAAAAATGTGCTCAATGCAGGGGTTAAGGCTGAGTTGTTACAAGTTGATGGTGTGACACATGCTTTTTTAATGCTTGAAAATTTGTGCCCAGAAGAGTGCGCCAAAACGTATCAAGAGATTAATCATTTTTTAGTTTCCACTTGATGCTTGCAGAAATGCTTGTTGCGATACCGGCTGATTACCCAGTTGATGTTGAGTAATTGATTTTTGCTTTATTGAGTAGGTCGTGCGCTTTGCACTAAATGTGCGATGCTGTTTTGCATATCTGCTGTTTTGCATATCTATTTAGCCCTTTGGTTTGTCGAGAAGCTAACTGGCCACTACGTTGACCCGACATATAATGTTGTGATGCTTGCAGCCCGCCTAACCTCATTAAAAGTGTTGTCTGTCATACCCCCAATGACACAGCTCAATACGCCTTACCCGTCAACAGCTTATTTGACGGGTTTTTTGCGTTCACGCCAAATTGAGGCAGTACAAGAAGATTTGGCGTTGGCATTGGTGCTGCGTTTGTTAACAGCTCAAGGCCTATTACAAGTCGCCGAGCAGGTCGACCAAATGGCTGAGCGCAAGCATACCCCGACACTTGATGCATTTACGGCGCAACGTTCACGGTATCTCAATACAGTTGAACCCGTCATCGCTTTCTTGCAAGGGCGCGATGCAACGTTGGCGCACCGTATTGTGAGCCGACAGTATTTGCCAGAAGGCCCACGTTTTGCCACGCTTGATGCTTACATTGACGATGAATCGGGTGACCCATTAGGGTGGGCATTTGGTGCACTCGGTATGCAAGACCGCGCCAAGCATTTAGCCACACTTTATCTGAATGATTTGGCTGATGTTTTACGAGATGCCGTCGACGAGCGCTTTGAGTTCGTGCGTTATGGTGAGTCGTTGGCCGCAAGCCAACCCACTTTTGAACCCTTGGCCAAAGCGTTAGCCGCACCCACCACGCTAGTCGACGAAGTGTTGCGACACCTGACGCTTGAAGCGATTGCACGTCATATGCCCACCGTGGTGTTGCTCTCGGTGCCATTCCCCGGCACAGTTTATGCCGCATTTCGCATTGCCCAAACGATCAAAGCGCATCACCCTCAGATTCAAATTGTGTTGGGCGGTGGCTTTGTGAATACCGAGCTGCGTGAGTTAACAGAGCCCCGCGTGTTTGATTTTGTTGATTTTGTGACGCTAGATTCGGGTGAGCGCCCCTTGTTGTCGCTACTCGACTTTCTGCAAGGTAAACGTTCAGCCCAACGTCTTGTGCGTACCTTCATGCGAGACGACGCAACAACGCAGGTGCGTTATGTGAACATGGTTGAGCCCGAGGTGCCCTTTGAAGAAGTGGGCACAGCCACCTGGGAAGGCTTGCCACTACAAAATTACCTATCGTTGCTTGATATGCTGAACCCCATGCATCGTCTCTGGAGCGATGGCCGCTGGAATAAGCTGACTGTCGCGCATGGCTGTTACTGGAAGAAATGCAGTTTTTGTGATGTTAGCCTTGACTACATTGGGCGCTACGAAACCGCCTCAGCCCAAGTGTTAGTCGATCGTATTGAGGCAATTGTTAAAGAAACGGGGCAAACCGGTTTTCATTTTGTTGACGAAGCCGCACCGCCTAAAGCTCTGAAAGCGCTGGCCCTTGAATTGATCAAGCGTGACTTGGGTATTTCATGGTGGGGCAATATTCGTTTTGAAAAAACCTTCACGCCTGAACTGTGTCAATTATTGGCTCAAAGTGGTTGTATTGCTGTTTCAGGGGGGCTTGAGGTGGCTTCAGATCGTTTGCTGAATTTGATGAAGAAGGGCGTTTCAGTTGAGCAGGTGGCACGCGTCACCCGTGCTTTCAGTGATGCGGGCGTGTTAGTGCATGCGTACTTGATGTATGGGTTTCCAACTCAAACTGTGCGCGACACGGTTGACGCCTTGGAATATGTGCGGCAATTGTTTGCAAATGGCTGCGTGCAAAGTGGTTTCTTTCACCGTTTTACCTGCACGGTACATTCGCCTGTTGGGCTGAACCCAGCTGAATACGGTGTCACGCTTAAGCCCTTGCCCCCAGTAAGCTTTGCTAAAAATGACATTGGTTTCAACGACCCAAGCGGTGTTGATCATGCCGCCTTAGGTGTAGGGCTACGCAAAGCGATTTACAATTTTATGCATGGTATCGGCTTAGAAGAAGATGTGCGCAGTTGGTTCGACTTTAAAGTACCCCGAACAAGCGTTAAGACAGATCAAATTGAGCGTGCGCTGAGAGTTTGATTTTTTTAATAGGCTAGGTATACATGTCACATAACGCCCACGAGCATGACTTTGAATCTTCTCTGATTCTATCCCTTAGAAAAGATTTGGCACTCGCGTTACGTGCTGCTGCCCATCATGGTTTAGCTGAGGGGGTATGCAATCACTTTAGTGTTGAAATTCCAGATGGTAGTGGTCGTTTTTTGTTGAACCCACAAGGGTTACTTTGGCATGAAATTCAGGCTGATGACATCGTGATGATTGATACGCAGGGTGAACGCCTGGCGGGTCGTCATCCGGTTGAATCAACTGCCATGTTCATTCATTCGGCCGTTCATCGAATGGCCAAAAAAGCCTGTGTGTTACATACGCATATGCCTTATGCCACAGCACTTACTTTAACGCGCCAACGTTCGCTAGATACAGCGCTTTCACAAAATGCAATGCGCTTTCACGGGCGTGTCGCCGTTGATGAACATTACAACGGCCTTGCGCTTGATGCGAGTGAAGGTGAACGTATAGCCAACGCGATGCAAGGTGCTGACATTGTATTTTTGGGCAATCATGGCGTGATTGTGTGTGGTGAGCGGGTAGATTATGCCTATGATGATTTATATTTTTTAGAGCGTGCTTGCATGATGCAAGTCTTGGCGATGTCTACGGGTTCGCCACTAGCGCCGGTTGATGTTGCATTGGCCAGTCGGGTTGGTCAGCAATCTATGGGTGAGCGTTTACAGTCAGAGCTATTTTTTAAAGCGTTAGGCCGAACTTTGTAAACTAATCGTTAAATCAACCTAACATGCACCCGGTAGTTGTCAACAAAGATGGCCGTTCTTTCATGCTGCCTGTTTTAAATTAATAGATTCATTGATGTGCTCTTTTGGTGGGTTAAGCCAGACTTCATTAATGGGTTGCCAATTGCGAGTTGACCGATTGTTCCAACGTTTAGGCATGGCTCGTTTGGCTTGCTCATATACGT
>CAMCYB010000070.1 GCA_945883615.1 Bordetella parapertussis
TGGTTTAATAACCAAAGGCTACTGAGTCGTATCGGGTATATTACTCCTGCTGAGGCAGAAGAAAATTACCATAAGCAACAAAGCATTAAGGCTGTTGAGTGCCAATCACTTTAACCAATCAACCTCCTCAAAACCCGGGGCAATTCACCACGGCTTTCAAGATGGGTTGCAGCGTTTATCGCCTTTATCGGTGTCTTAATTGTGATTCGCCCCAATTCAGGTTTAGACACCATTGGCGTCACGTTCGGACTCATCACGGCCGTGGCGTTTGCCAGCCAGCACATCATGACTCGGCGTGTGGCGATAGATCACGCTTTCACAACACTTATCTGGAGCGGTCTTGCTGGCACATTGGTGCTCTCTGCATTGCTACCATTTGTTTGGTCGCAAGCAGTTGAAATGCTCATGACGATGCGAGCATTAGATATGTTCATACTCGCTTCAATCGGTATCATCGGTGCATTAGGGCATTTAATTCAAATACAAGCTTATAGATTGGCACCTGCTTCAGTGTTAGCCCCTTTCATATACATGCAAATAACTGCTGCGGCCACAATTGGTTGGCTCATATGGGGCGATTTTCCCGATGCGACCACTTGGTTGGGCATTGGTATTATTTGTGCCAGCGGTGCTGGTATTGGCTGGTACGAGTGGCGTAATCAAGCGGTCAAAAGTTCACCGGCTTGAATGTAAATGGTCTTATCACAACGTTGCGCCAGCAAGGCGTCATGCGTGACAAGTATTAAAGTTGTACCGTACGTTTTGTGCAAATCAAACATTAAATCAATAATCTTTGCGCCCGTCACCACGTCTAGGCTACCCGTGGGTTCATCAGCAAAAAGAAGTGCCGGTTTAACTATAAAAGCACGCGCGATCGACACTCTTTGCTGCTCACCCCCTGAAAGGGTTGCCGGGTAATGATTAATACGATGCGCAAGCCCTACAGCTTCTAGAACTGATAAAGCAGCCTGTCGAGCAGGTTGCCCAGCTAGTTCAAGTGGCAACATGACATTTTCAAGGGCTGTCAGGTGGGGTAGTAAATGAAAAGACTGAAAAATGAATCCAACATGTTGGGCACGAAAATGTGCTCGACCATCTTCGTCTAAATTAAAAATAGATTGCCCAAGTAATTCCACAGAACCTGAAGTGGGAACATCTAAGCCAGCTAAAAGTCCGAGTAAAGTTGATTTGCCTGAGCCCGACGCACCAGCAATAGCCATTGAAACCCCTGCCGTCACATCAAAACTAATATTGTTTAGAATGATGAGTTCGCCACCTGCATCAGAAACTTTTTTTGTTAAAGCCTTGACAGAAATGGCGGTACTTAACTCAGTGCTAGTTTGACGATTCATATGGGTTAACTTTGCTGTATTTAATTTGAGGCTGTTATCAATAAGACATGAGCAGTCAGTATTAAACGATGACTTTCTTCGCTCGAAAATTTTTTAAACTTTAATGCATTTCTATTTTGGCATGACATGAATATATTCCTGCAAAAACCCTACCAAATCGTTCGCCTCACGCTCGTTAGCCTTTGGTTAGCATTCGGCTTCACAACACAGGCATTCGCTACGCCGAATTCATCTGCGGCACCCGTTGCATCTGCACTATCTGTAGCGACCCCTGTGCACGAAATCAAGATTTTAATTGTGGGTGACAGCCTCTCATCAGAGTACGGAATAGTGCGAAATACCGGTTGGGTTCAACTGTTGCGTATAAAGTTATCACAGCAGAACATCAACGCCCTTGTGATAAATGCCAGTATTAGCGGTGATACAACGAGTGGTGGTTTAACTCGCCTACCCGCTTTACTTAAACAGCATCAGCCCAATGTGGTTTTGATCGAATTAGGCGGTAATGATGCCTTACGCGGCTTATCTTTAACAACAAGCGAACAAAACTTAACAGACATGATTAAGCTTGCTCAAGCAGAGGGTGCAAAAGTTATTTTGGCGGGCATGCAGATACCCCCTAATTATGGCCAACAATATACAAGTCAGTTTAAAAAAATGTTCGAGACGATTTCTCAAAATACACAAACCGCTTTAATACCTTTCTTTTTAGCAGGCCTAGAAACCCGCTCTGACCTGTTTATCAGTGACAACATTCACCCAAACGAGGCGGCACAAGAAATCATACTGAATAACGTGTGGCCCACTTTAATTAAAGTAATTAAATAGAGTGATTAACTGAAGTGATTAACTGAAGTGATTTACTGAAGTGATTTACTGAAGTGATTAACTGGAGTAATTAACTAATGGGAATAGTTAACTCTCAATCACCCTCAATCACCCTTAATTAGTACGGCCGCTTCAGACTTAAGTTTGACACCATATTGTTCGCGCAACATAACCAAAGCCGCACGTTCTTGGGCATTACCCCAAGCTTGTGAAAGTTGTTGCCGAAATTGACTCATTTGTGATGCGTCGGCTTGTGGGCCGGCTGATACACCCGTAATTTCAATAATACGGTAGCCTTCTGTTGTACTCATTCCAACAAAAACGGGTAACGTATTCATACTGGCTGACATGACAGTAGCCAATTCGTTAGCCGGCAAACCAAGTGAATTTTGACGTGACACGGTCTGAGTGGGACCAAAACCCTCTGGTTTATCTTGTGAAACTTTAAGCGCCGCCAAAACACTTTCACCCTGCGTTTGCGCTAATTTGACAGCCGTTTCTTGCTTGATAATAAGGCGAACTTTTTCTGCAAACTGAGCCAAAGGCGGAACAGATGCCGCTTGCACCGCAGTAACATGAATAGCCATCAGGGTATCAGACGAAATTTCAATCACACCCGAAGTTAAACGGTCTTTTAAGACCTCGTTCGAGAAGGCAGCTTGTCGAACTTTAATTTGATCAAGTAGTTCACGTTGTTTTATTTCAATGATTTGGGTGCCAGGTGGCAGAAGATCACTGCGCAAAACACCTTCTTTAGATAAACCCGTCGCTTGGCGAAGCGTTAAACCAAGCGATTTAGCAATAGGAACCAAACTATCACGTTGGTCATAAACAGCACTACTGAGCTTAGCAGCTAGATCAGCAAAGCGTTGTGAAGCCATTTGGCGTCGAATTTCGTTTTCAATATCACCACGCACTTGTTCTAAGGGTTTGGTGGTGGCAGCTTGAATATCAGTGACGTAAATAACATGGTTACCAAAAGGGCTCACTATTACACCGCCAATATCGCCCTGATTAAGCTTAAAAACAGCTTCTTCGACTTCGGGAATTAACGTTGATTTTGATATCCAACCTAGGTCACCACCCTGTTGGGCTGAGCCAGGATCTTGTGAATTATCGCGTGCAAGTTGTGCAAAACTACTCGGGTCTGCTTTGGCTTTTGCCAACAAATCATTCGCTTTTGTTAAGGCAGCTTGGCGTTTAGTTGCGTCAGCTTCAGGCGCAATTTCAATCAAAATATGGCTGACTCGACGGCGCTCAGGCTGTGAATAACGCGCTTGATTTTGTGCATAATAATGCTCAATCTCAGCCGCTGATAACACGATATCTTTGGATGCGGCGTCTTCGTCTAAAACAACGTAATCTAAAGTAACAAACTCGGGAACCATCAGCGTTTGTGCATTTTGGTCATACCAAGCTTTGACTTGATCATCAGAAATACTAATGGTGTTGGCAAATTGTTCCGCTTTAAAGTCACGAATCGCGACAGTGCATGTTTGAGAAACCACACTCAATAATTTTGTGGTGACATCAAGTGGCGCAATCGCTGTCACACCAATCGGCCCCAAGACTTGTCGCAAAACTAAATCGCGCCGTAAACCCAGCTCAAAATCGTTTGGGGTTAGGCCTTGGGAAGCCAATACTTGACGATAACGCTCTGGTGAAAACTGACCATTAACCTGTACAGCGGGAATGGCAGCTATGGTGTTGCGCAAAGCATCATCTGACACGCTGTAGCGACCTTTAGCCGCCGCCGCAGCTAAAACACCTTGATCAATCAAGGTGTTGAGTAAGTCTTGTCTAAAAATTGGGGTGTCAACCGCAGCAGGGTCAAACTGGCTACCCAACATTCGACTATATTGATCAAGTTGATCACGTCGAGCAACATCAAATTGCCCTAAAGTAATAGGCTTACCATCAACTTCGGCAATATCGGGTTCGCTCGACATAAAACTCGAGTAACCTTCAACACCAAAAAACAAAAATGAAGGTACGATCAACAGAAGCAGAATAAACTGCATCCAGCGTTTGTGGTTGCGAATAAGATCAAACATATGAGCGGCTTTAACCCCTAGAACAATAGCGATAAAGTGTACCATTTGCACAGTCAAATCAAGGTGATCAATTCACCTAAACCATTCTTAACAATAATCTCGGAGCATCTGCTTGTTTAGTTACCGCCACGGATTCCACGCCGGCAATCATGCCGATGTACTCAAACATATTGTTTTGAGCCAAATAATTGAATACTTTAACGAAAAACCAGGCCCTTACTGGTACGTTGATACGCATGCTGGTGCGGGTGTATATGACCTAACGGGCAACTGGGCCAATGCTAGGCAAGAGTACCTCGGTGGTATTTCACGAGTGATGGCTGAAAAGAAGATGCCTGAGGCAATTAAAAGCTATATTGAAGTAATAAAAGGGCTAAACCCTGACGATACATTGGCGTTTTACCCCGGTTCACCTTGGGTTGCCTTGAGTTTAATTCGACCCATTGATCGCATTAAGTTATTTGAGATGCTACCTGTTGAGGCCGATATTTTAAAACGTAATTTATCTAAAGTGGGAACGCTACGGCCTCGTCAACTTCATGTGTCAATTGAAGATGGTTTTTTAGCACTCAAAGCACTCATGCCCCCGACTTCACGACGCGCCATCACCTTAATTGACCCGTCCTACGAAAACAAACAAGACTATCGTTATGTACTAAACACCGTTAAAGATGCAGTGATGAGATTTCCGACAGGGTGTTTTATGGTTTGGTACCCGATTGTGCAACGTTTAGATGCGCAACAATTACCCAAACATTTGGCTAAAGTATGCCCTGATAATTGGCTAGATATGAGTCTTGTTATCTCAAAGCCACCCAAAGAAGGTTTGGGTTTATATGGCAGTGGTGTGATTGTCATTAACCCACCTTGGACATTGCGTGCGGCGATGCAAAAAGTCTTGCCATGGTTGCGTGACACGTTGGCGGTTGACGAAGCAGCGACCTATAGCATTAACGGTCAATCAAAATGATTCGTCAGCCCTTAAATATCGCCAACAGCCGGGCTCAAGATCAGCTAAAGCAATACGACCAATTCGCACGCGCTTAAGGCCCACAACTCTAAGACCGACCATTTCACACATTCGGCGTATTTGTCTTTTACGCCCTTCTTTCAAGATAAATTTAAGCTGATCTTGATTTTGCCAAGAAACATGGGCGGGCTTGAGTGCCCGGCCATCTAGCGAGAGACCGTGGTTTAACCGTTTAAGATCGTGATCACTTAAATGGCCATCAACACGAACGAGATATTCTTTTTCAATTATGGACTGATCGCCAATTAAGGTGCGGGCGATACGACCGTCTTGTGTTAGCACAAGTAAACCTGTTGAGTCAATATCAAGGCGCCCTGCCACAGCCAGACCATTTAAATGATTGCGGGCAAATTTAAGGCCAGATTTATCAACCGCAGACTGGGTTTGCCGACTGATTAAACTGACAGCCGGTTGATAGCCGTCTTCGGCTTGGCTTGACACAATACCCATGGGTTTATGCATGAGAATGGTGACTCGGGTTGACTGCTCTTGTTGGCCTGATTGCAGCAAAGTAATGTGTTGAGTCGCCAATGCCCGCTCGCCCACAACAGCTGTTTGACCATCAACCAATACCCAGCCACGCTCTAGGTAAACGTCTGCTTCACGCCGTGAGCACATACCGCGTTGCGCCATTATCTTAGAAATACGTTCTTTTTCCATAGGTTTAAGATCATACACAACCTCAGATGTAATTGGCCTAAACTTCAAACTTTGTACTTCAGACTTCAGACTTCAGACTTCAAATTTAATTCAAACCTAAGTATTGGGTTTCATGTCACCGGTTTTCAAATAAATGATCGATCACCTCAACCCCCTCTGTCACAATAGTTGTCCGGTCTTTTAATTTCTTTTCTTAATCTTTTGGGGCGGTTGGAGTGAAGTTGCTATGCCAACCTACAGCACTGAATTTAAAGACAACATCGTTCGTAAAATGATGCCCCCTAATAGCCAAAGCGT
>CAMCYB010000071.1 GCA_945883615.1 Bordetella parapertussis
GGTTGCCCAAAGCGATGGGTATTCATCCCGATGTTCTTGCACCATTCGCACAGCACGCTCACGGACTTCGGGGGAAAAGGTATTTGATTTTTTCATGACAATATTCTCTCAGAAAATAATGCCTCCTCAAAACCCGGGGCGATTCAATAAAGCTATAACAAGTGAACCCAGGCGGACTACTCTTATCAACGAGATTGAATCCGTGACCAACCGGTTCGGTTCGTGTTTTAAAGAACTCGTCACGCCACTCTGTTCTGAGTAGCGACCGACGATTGAGATCCGCATGAACTTTGGGAGCACCCGCGACAAACGCTGCATCACTCACGGGACCGGTGTGAATCACTTTGCCAAATTGACTCGATCCGTCTATAACGCCCGTATAAAACTGTGGCTTGGCTGTCATGCCTTCCATATTGAACAGAACAGGAAAGTTTGCAAAATTAGGGGCAAGAAAATCAGCTGTGGACCAGACCGACCCAGAAACATACGATTGTCGAATACCAAGAGCGGGCTTCGCATCAACAGGAAATGAACCAATAAAGAAATGATCGTGATTGCCCATTGTTTGATACCAAGGGATTGATTTGTCTAGACCAGCGGCCTGATAAGGCTTTTGGTAATCAACCGTACTCGCACCGATATGCGCACCCGAGCTGGGGTTAATGACCTGACCATCCATAACGTCGATATACCAACGAAGCTCGTTGTAAGAGGTACTGTTACAGGTATCACCTAAAGACACCCCGAAATCAAAGGGGCTGTTTTTATGCAATGCATTCACCGTCTGAACAGCCGCATCTAACACGTGCGTGGTGTACATCATCACGGGTGAATAAATAGACGTGTTGTTGATCGCGAATCGCTCTGCTTGCTGAAAATAAATCAGCTGGTTTGGTGCCTCTTTATCGGTGATGTGAATATCTGAGAAAGTGAAGAAACTGATAAGCTTTTTCTGCCGGCTTGGTGATTTGTCAGTACGCGTTATTTGTGATGGCGATGAATTTTTTAAGAGGTCTGTTCTCAACACCACAGGTAGTGGTGAGCCGAGCGACCAGTCACCATACCCATAGGCGCTGTATTGCTCGACCTCTGGTAGTTGCTGCTTACTTAAACCGGGCAGTGTCTTTGGAAACGAGATCATTTCCTCAGCCGTCGTTGAGACGCTCAATCGTATCGGGTACGTTGGCACCTTTGGCGCCAAACTTGTGGAGCCAAAGGTCATTGAACTGAACGACATCGTTGCAAAAGATCCAGCTGTGTATTTCAACAACTTTCGGCGTGATATCTGTTGAACTTTACTTTCATCTGACTTCGATGTCGGGTTGTCACTCATTTTTAAACTCCGTCTGAAGGTATACGAGGTGCTTGGGTCTGTTAGCGTAGCAACAGTTTTGGGAAGCAGACTGATTATTTTAAAAATTAACTAGTACGTTACTGGTGTAGCAAAAATATCAATAGATCAAGCGAGTGCAGACTAAGTGCAACAATAAAAAAATCACTCTATATTTTGAGGTTATCATCTATTTTCCTCAGATATTTATTTACCAACATGAACATCTTATTGACGGGTGGCACGGGCTATATTGGCAGCCATACGGCTGTTGAACTGGCAAAGGTTGCTCAGTCGGGCAGTCATATCGTGTTGCTAGACAACCTTTGTAACAGCGAGGCGGTCACTTTTGATCGCATTCGTCAAATTGTTTCAGATGAAGGGGGTGCAGCGATTACCTTTGTGAAAGGCGACATTCGCGATACGGCATGTCTAACGCAAGTGTTACGTGAACACAATATTGATGCAGTGATTCACTTTGCCGGTTTAAAGGCAGTCGGCGAGTCGGTGTCACAACCCATTGATTACTATGCAAAGAATGTACAAGGCACGATCAGCTTATTGCAGGCTATGCAAAGCTGTGAGGTCAAAAAAATAGTGTTTAGCAGCAGCGCGACTGTTTACGGCGAGCCTCAGTACTTGCCGCTAGACGAGACCCACCCCACCTCTGCCACTAACCCTTATGGGCGCACCAAGCTACATATTGAAGAAATGCTGTTTGACTTATGCAAAAGTGACCCAGCATGGTCAGCTATTTGCTTGCGCTATTTCAACCCAGTGGGTGCCCACAGCAGTGGCTTAATAGGTGAACACCCTAAAGGCACGCCCAACAACCTTATGCCTTACATTACCCAAGTTGCCTCTGGGCTTCGCAGCCACTTAAATGTATTTGGTAATGACTACCCTACCCCCGATGGGTTTGGTGTGAGAGACTACATACATGTGGTTGACTTAGCCCTCGGCCATGTCGCAGCGCTTGACTTAGCGAACACACAAAGTGGTTGGCAAGCCATTAATTTGGGTACGGGTAACGGCAGCAGTGTTTTAGAGCTCATACAAGCGTTTGAAGCGGCTAACAATATAAACATTCCGCACCAAATCGTTGCGCGCCGTGCAGGTGATGTCGCTGCCTGCTATGCCAGCACAGACAAAGCAAAAAACGTTTTAAAATGGGAAGCTAAACTTAGTTTAAATAATATGTGCCAAAGCGCTTGGCAGTTTGAACAATGTCGAGCAAAAATTAGCGTTTATTAGCATTATCAAACCGAAATAAGATCTTTGACTGAGAATACGTCTGTGCCTATTACTTGAATTCCTAAGCTCTTAATTACCCTCGTTTCTTGATACATACACCTTATATAAACTTAACATTCTGACAACCTAGCCACCTTTATGAGCCATTCAACTAACCCCTCTATTACACCTATCATTTTATGTGGCGGTTCGGGCACACGCTTGTGGCCTTTGTCTAGGCAAAGCTTCCCCAAACAGTTTGTGCCATTAATTGGCAACAAAAGCTTGTTGCAACTTACTCTTGAGCGCACCGCCCTGTTTGGTGAAGCCCCCATACTGATTGGTGCTGAGGCCCATCGATACATGATGCTTGATGTGTTGAACACGGTTAACCCAATTAACCCACAGCACGACCAGCGTGACACAATAGCAACCCTCATACTTGAGCCCTGTGCCCGCAATACAGCGGCTGCCATGGCGCTGGGTGCTTAGCAGGTGGTTAACGAAAAACAGGCAAAGCAACAGACGGGCGATCAATCATTATTGCTCTTTTGCCCCGCTGACCACCATATACCTGATCAAAAATCGTTTCACGATACCGTTATGAAAGGCGTTGACGCCGCCCTCAGTGGGTCTATTGTGACCTTCGGTGTGCAACCGAGCTTTCCCAGCACTGCTTATGGGTACATAGAAGCACTAGATGAATTGTTTTGTGATGTGTATAAAGTTAAACGTTTTATTGAAAAACCAAACGCAGCCAAAGCACAGGAACTCATTTTGCAGGGCGGTTTTTATTGGAATGCCGGTATTTTTCTGTGTACGGCTAAAACATTGATTACTGCGTTAAAACAGTTTGCACCTGATATCTTGAGTTGCTGCGAACAGGCGCTTGCTGAGGTGGGCACCAAAGGCTCACGTGAACCTAAAACCCAACCCATCAAAACAGTCAGCCCCAATGCTTCCGCTTTAAAACCGTGTCGCGCTGAAAGCATTGACTATGCTGTAATGGAGCATGCCTCAAATGTTGTGTTGGTCAAATTTGAAGGTCAATGGAACGATGTGGGTAGTTGGAATGCCGTCGCGAACTTAACCCCTGCCGATAACTCTGGCAATCGTATCGAGGGTCAAGGTCATACACACTTAAGCCAAAACACCTTCATTCACGCCCCAACACGAACCGTGGTTGCGCTGGGCACGCAAGATTTATTGATTATTGACACCCCAGACGCCGTGCTGGTCGTTGCACAAACCCACGCCGAGCAAGTCAAAGACGTGGTTGCAAAATTGCAGCAACAAAATAAGTCACAAGCCATCACACACCGCAAAGTAGCTCGCCCTTGGGGCTGGTACGACAGTATTGACGTGGGTGAAAGATTTCAAGTTAAAAGAATTGCCGTCAAACCTGGGGCAGCCCTTAGCCTACAAAAACACCACCATCGCGCAGAGCATTGGGTCGTCGTGCGCGGCACCGCAGAAGTTACCCGAGGCGAAGAAACATTTATGCTTTGCGAAAACCAATCAACCTACATACCCGTTGGTGAAATACACCGCCTAAAAAACCCTGGGGTCGTTGAATTAGAGATGATTGAAATTCAGTCGGGTAGTTACTTGGGGGAAGATGATATTGTTCGGCTTGAAGATGTTTATGGCAGGGTTGTTTAATTAGATGTGTTGGCTGATAAAGATCTCACCTCAAATTGACTTGCTGCTTATTATTTTGCTGCTTATTAGTTCGCTGCTTATTTCTATGCAAAACATTACCTTGCCGCATATTTAATTTGCACTATGCATGATTCAAATAAAAAACAAATCAGTGCATGGGTAAAAGAGTCTTTGTGGGTTGTTGTAGGTCAATTTTTTGCTTTGGCTGGCTCGTTTGCACTTGTCAGGGTAATGACAAGTCTTTTGTCACCCAATCAATATGGTGAGTTAGCCTTAAGTCTCACAGCTCTGGGTTTAATTAGTCAAATAGCGATCAACAGCATCGGCGCATCGATAGCACGCTATTACCCCGTAGCCGTTTTAAAAAATCAACTAAAGACGTTTGCAAGTGTATCTAAGGGGTTTTTATTAATAAGTGCTGTTCTATCTTTAACGATAGGGCTGATAATTTCTGGCTTCTTGCTTATTAACAACTATCAGCACTGGGCGATTTTATGTCTTTTAGGTTTTATATTTGCAACCCTTTCCCTATACAATTTTACAGCAAATAGTTTACAAAACGCCGCTAGAAACAGGTCAACTGTGGCATTGCATACCACGGTTGAAAGTTGGTTAAAAATAGCAGCTGCATTTATAGCAATTTTATTATTAGGCGCTCAAGCCAGCTCAGCTTTAATAGGTTATTGCCTTACTTTAATATTATTATTATTTTCTCAAAAATACTTTTTATCGAAAATTTTAAATAAAAATGAAGAAAGTCAGTTTTTAGATCAATCTAGTGTAAAAAATTGGCAAAAAAATATTTGGCAATATGCTTGGCCCTTTGCAACATGGGGGGCTTTTACATGGGCACAACAGGTATCAGACTTGTGGTCTTTGAAGTTTTTTACGAGTACGTCTGAAGTTGGGTTGTATACAGTCGTTTTTCAATTGGGGTTTGCGCCAATAGTTTTATTAAATACTGTTGTGCAACAATTTTTGAGCCCTATTTTAAATCAGCATGCAACTTTAAGTCACGAAGGTAAAAAGAAAAATAATGTTCACCTTACGATATGGGTTACTGCTTTTTTAAGCCTTATTGTTACCACGCTTACTTTTATATTTGTTTTTAACTTTCACGAATGGTTATTTAGTTGGCTGGTTGCGGCTGAGTATAGATCTGCTTCAGTCTATTTAGCTTGGATGTTACTGGCAGGCGGTGTTTTTTCAGCGGGTCAAATTTTATCTCTAAAATTGATGTCTGAGTTTAAATCTAAAGAAATGATACGTTTAAAAATTTACACAGCTCTTCTAGGTATATCTTTTAATATTGCTGGTGCATGGCTGTATGGCACAAAAGGCGTAATTGGCTCTGTGGTTATATTTTCTTTTTCTTACTCTATTTGGATGGCGTGGTTAACATGGCAGAAACAACGTTAAATCGTCACATTTTAGAAAGCAATGGGTTATTGCTATTAATAGCGACTTTTATTATCGGCTCTACTTTTTATATTTTTCCAGCAGGTAGCATTCAGCCTGGCCAGTATTTGGCACTCATCATTATATTAGTGGGTGCATCGTTTCTTAGATGGTATGACTTACAACCCTCAGACAAATGGTTGATGGCGTTTGGCGCATATACCTTAATAATTAATACTTTTTATTATTTTACTGTTGAACACATAGATTTTTTAAAATCTATTATGTACTGGGCATACAGCATTACTTTATTTATCGCTTTACATCACATTATTAAAAGGTCAAATAAAGTTAAATCAACGCTTGCATATGTGTTTGTTTTGTGTTTTTTTATTATTTTATTATTTTTATTTTTTAATGTAGGGAAACTCTGAAAAAGTCCCCGAATTCAGAGAACTCGGGACGCGGTTAATTGTCTGATTAGTATCGCAAATTTTTCGATCACGATCATGCCCCAATTGAGCTTTTCTGATATTGAATTCGATGCCAAGCGTAAGCAAACGCGGCGCG
>CAMCYB010000072.1 GCA_945883615.1 Bordetella parapertussis
CAGCTTTGGAAGGTTCACGAGGCTCATCTGCTCGATGAGCGCACTGGCCAGACGCACGTGATGCAAATGAATGCGCGCGAACTGGGAAATTCAGAACTGATTGATCTTCTGGAGCCCGTTTGTACGCACTAAATGGCAGAAGTCAGGACAACCTGTTCACTTTGCTCAAGGTTACGTCGTGGCATTTTGTATCGCGTGGCCAGCGAGTTAGGCGCAACAAAAATTGCACTGGGTCACCACCGTGATGACATTTTGGCAACGTTCTTTTTAAATCTTTTTTATGGGGCCAAGCTGAAAGCCATGCCACCCAAGCTGATTTCAGACGATGGCCGTCATACCGTGATTAGGCCGTTAGTTTATGTGACAGAAGAAGATTTAATCGCTTATGCACAACAGAAAAGATTTCCGATTATTCCGTGTACGCTTTGCGGTTCGCAAGAAAACCTCAAGCGCAAAGAAGTCGGTCAAATGATAAAGGCTTGGCAAAAAACTCACCCACAGCGCGTGTGGAATACCTTTAATGCTATAGCGAAAGTGGCCCCATCACATTTGATGGACACCACTTTATTTGATTTTGCAAACCTTAAACCCAGCGGCGTTACAAACCTTGATGGCGACACCGCCTTTGATGATGTCGCTGTTTGATCATCTTTTGCTTTGAAAAATTAAAAGCAAACTGACTAAGCTTCAACTTAAACAGTCAGTGATGATAAACCGTGACAAAAAATACTTTAAGCTAGGGCGCCTGACTCTTGTAAAAGCTTTTTCAACTCGCCGTTTTCTTCCATTTCACCAATGATGTCTGAACCACCAATAAACTCACCTTTAATATAGAGCTGAGGAATGGTTGGCCATTGCGAAAAAATTTTAATACCAGAACGCACTTCTTCATCATCGAGCACATTTACAGTCACCAATTTTGTGACGCCGTTTTGGCGCAAAATTTGTACCGCGCGACTTGAAAAGCCACACTGTGGAAACTGTACCGTACCTTTCATGAACAACACGACGGGATTGCTTGTAATGGTTTCTTTAATAAATGTTTGTACATCAGACATGGCTGTTTCTCTTGTCAGAAATTAAATAGGGTCATTTACGTTCAAAAACGACTTAATAAGGTTATGGCACTAAAATTCTCTCTACATTAACACCAATTGTATTCCCACCTTAAGGAAGGGTGTTTAGACACCAGCCACTAAATAACCACCCGTGGCGCGGGGTTTTTCACCCAAATCTTTTAAGGTCTGCACCCCCTTGAAGCCAGACTTTATAAACAGCGCTTGCACCTGAAGGGCTTGGTCATACCCATGCTCGACCCATAGCTTTCCCTCTGCCGTTAACCATTTAGGTGCTAGTTCAATAATATGCGTTAAAGCACTCAAGCCATCAGCCCCATCCGTTAGGGCCTGAGGCGGCTCAAAGCGCAAATCTCCTTGAGCTAAGTGCACGTCATCACGATGAATGTAGGGCGGGTTTGAAACGATCAAGTCGTAACGCCCAGCCTGCTCACCCAACGCTTGATACCAATCGCCCTGAAACCAGTTCACCTGCACCGCCAAACATTCAGCATTCAGTTGCGCAATGCCTAAGGCTTCCGCACTGCAATCGGTCGCGTCGACTTGTATATTTGGGCAGACTTTTGCTATGGCAATCGCGATGGCACCACTTCCCGTGCCCAGATCAAGCACCTTTGTTAAGGTGTATTCACGTATTAACTCAATTGCTTTATTGACTAAAGTCTCAGTGTCTGGCCGCGGTATGAGCACGTGCGGAGACACACAAAAGGTTAAACCCATGAACTCGCGTGTTCCTAATAAATACGCCATCGGCACGCCCGCGGTGCGACGGGCCACCATAATGTAGAACACCTGTGCCTGTTGTTCGGTCAACATCTCGTCGTCATGGGCAATCAACCATGTACGCGGCTTATTTAGAACCGCCTCAAGCAACATGCGCACTTCAAGACGTGGCAATGATGATGACGTCATCGCTTCTTTGATCGCCATGGTGATCATTTAACTGTCAAGCCTCTTGGCCTAATTCAGCCAATAAATTGGCTTGATGTTCAGCGGCTAAGGCAGCTGTGAGTTCGTCTAAGTCACCTTCCATAATGTTGAGCAGTTTGTATAAGGTGAGGTTGATGCGGTGGTCAGTTAAGCGGCCTTGAGGAAAGTTATAGGTACGTATGCGTTCTGAGCGATCGCCTGTACCCACTAAAGATTTTCGTTGCGCCGCTTCTTTGTCGTGCTGCTCACGCAGCACCATATCTTTCAAGCGTGCAGCCAACACTTGCATCGCTTTGTCTTTATTACGATGTTGCGATCGATCGTCTTGGCACTCAACCACCAAGCCTGTTGGTAAGTGAACAATGCGTACCGCTGAATCAGTTTTATTGATGTGTTGACCCCCAGCACCGCTGGCACGGAAGGTATCAATGCGCAAGTCACTCGGGTTAATTGCAATCTCTTCAGCCTCATCAGCTTCAGGCAATACTGCAACGGTACATGCAGACGTATGAATGCGACCTTGCGATTCAGTTGCGGGTACCCGTTGTACGCGATGCGCGCCCGACTCAAACTTCAATGTGCCGTAAACGCCATCGCCAGATATGCTCAAGATCACTTCTTTGTAGCCACCTACTTCAGAGGGGCTTTCAGACATCAGTTCAGTTTTCCAGCCCCGACGTTCTGCAAAGCGCGTGTACATGCGCAACAGATCGCCACTAAACAGCGCACTTTCATCGCCGCCCGTACCCGCACGAATTTCCATAAATACGCTGCGCGAATCATCAGGGTCGCGCGGTAAAAGTAAGCGTTGAAGATCTGCTTCGAGCGTTTCAATCGTGTCTTTACAGAACAGCATTTCTTCTGTTGCCATGGCTTTCATTTCAGGGTCAGCCATCATCGCACGGGCATCTTCAATTGCAGTTTCTGCTTGTTCCAATAAACTGAACGCAGACACCACAGGCTCAAGCTCTGCTCGCTCACGCGAGAGTTTTTTAAACTGGTCTCGATTGTTGTTGATTTCTGGCTGTGACAATAAGGCATCGACTTCTTCAAGTCGGCGCGAAAGCTGTTCTAAGCGCGAACGCATTGAAGATTTCATTTCATGCCTCAATTATAAAAATTTTTATTATTATATTTGTGGCTTTAATGGCGTCTACGATCACGTGTTGGAAATAATCGCGGCAACCAACCCATGAGTTGTTGTCGTTCATTTTCTTCAGTTTGGTGCAAAGCGTTAAATGTGCCATGCAGATACTTTTGAGTCAAACTGTGAGCCAATTGTTCAAGTACGGCTTCGGGTGTTTCGCCCTTTGCCAAGGCTTTACGGGCACGATCGAGCGCAGCTGATTGAACGTCTTGCGCATTCATTTGTATGGTTTGAATCATGGGTACCGTTTTACGCAACTGTAACCAATGCATGTAACCGCGTACCCGCGTATCAATGATGGCCTCGGCTTGCACCACGGCTGATTGGCGCGACTCGGTGCAAGACTGCACCACTGCGCCCAAATCATCAATTGAATAAAGATACACATCATTTAAGCGCGACACCTCAGGTTCGATATCTCGAGGTACCGCTAAGTCGACCATCACCATGGGGCGGCGGCGACGTTGTCGGCTGGCACGCTCGACCATACCTAAACCCAATATGGGCAAGGCGCTGGCGGTACAGGAAACCACCACATCAAATTCGGCCAAATGATCAGGTAAATCGGCTAAACGCATTGATTTTGCGTCGAAACGGTTGGCCAGTTGATCGGCACGCTCAAGGGTGCGATTAGCCACTACCATGGCTTTAGGCTGACGGGCCGCAAAGTGCGTGGCACAGAGCTCAATCATTTCACCCGCACCAATAAACAAAATACGGGTCTCTTTTAAGTCACCAAACACACGCTCAGCTAAGCGAACTGCGGCCGCGGCCAAGGAAACCGATTGCGAACCGATGGCAGTTTGGCTACGCACCTCTTTTGCAACAGAAAAGGTGCGCTGAAATAGTTGGTGTAACAACGTACCCATGGCGCCCGCGCCCTCTGCAGCTCGAACGGCGACTTTCATTTGCCCTAGAATTTGGGGTTCGCCCAACACCATTGAATCGAGGCCACTCGCCACTCGAAAGGCATGACGCACGGCATCGTCGTTATCATGCAGGTATAAGTGGGGGCTCACGTCTTGTGGTTCAATTTTATTGAACTCAGCTAGCCAACGGGGTAAGTGCTGAACGACCTCGGGTTCGGCTGCGCAGTACAGCTCAGTGCGATTACAGGTCGACAATATCGCCGCTTCGTGTACAGCACCACCAAATGATGATTGCAAAGCGCTTAAAGCAGGCTGCACTAATTCAGCAGGCAACGACAGCCGCTCGCGTACCGCCACGGGAGCGGAAACGTGATTTAAGCCGATTGTAAAGACACCTGCCGACATATATCTATACGCATTTGGCACAAAGGCCATTTTGTTGTTTGTAGATTGATTTCGACTCTGATTATAAAGGCGAAACACCTTCTACGTCATATAGTGACACGTTTCATGTGGCCATACACTAGCCAAGCTAGCTTGTTGAAAGTGTTTGGTGAAGCTCTGGCCGCTATAAAAAGGTCACACGCTTAATCAGATCAGACAAACTGATCTTAGGCGTTGAAAGCGTCTGACCGTTATCTGAGCTGTTAACAATAACGCCCTTGCCCGCAATGGGTGCCAAATTATCAACTTTGAACTTACCCACATTGACTTGCTGCCTGATAAAACACTCTTCATCAAAGAATAAGCAATCACCATTTGAATCAATTTCATCGAAGTCTATGGTTTCAAAACCAATTAAGTCTTGAAGTGCGAGACGGGTTTCGGCAATATCGAACTCTTTTACTTGCTTGTTATTGGGGTCAATTAAGAATACTTTCATGGGCTTGGCTTCGGTCAGTTGTTAATATAAGTAGCTTCTGATTATAGAGGCGAAGGGGCCTGATTTGGTGTATGATTGCACCCTTGATGTGGCCCGATAGCTCAGTCGGTAGAGCAGAGGATTGAAAATCCTTGTGTCGGTGGTTCAATTCCGCCTCGGGCCACCAATAAACAATATCAATCACCCTAGTCCAGCGACTTGGGTGTTTTGTTTTAAGCGTAGGCGTAAAAATAATTTACGCTTAACCCACTTTGTTTTAATGCTTTTCCCTTTGCTATCAAATGTATAAGGGCAAGCAAACTACCAAAACCGAACCCCGTCCATTCACGCCCCTACCCCCACACAATAAAACATTAGGGTTATTAGTCAGTGCTACCCCCAAGTTAATTTATTTACGCGACGGCGAAGTTGTTTTGTACAAACGAAATTCCACCCCCATTTATCAGTGTCGCTATAAATTAGCAGGCGGTGGATGGGTTAGGCTTAGCACACACAAAGCCTGTTTAGAAAATGCCGTATCTGTCGCTTGCGATTTATACGACGAGGCACGCTATAGACAACGTTTGGGCTTAGCACACGTAGCACAAAACTTCGCACACATAGCAGAAGTAACGCTGAAAGAATTGCGACAGCAGATTGATTTGAGTAAGGGCAAGACAGCGTATCACTCGTATGTCAGTTGCGTTGAGAAATACTTTCTACCCTATTTCGCTGACAAGTATTTGGAACAACTTACACACAGCGATATAAGTGAGTTTGAGTTGTGGCGAAATAGACAAATGGGTAAACCTCCCAAAGCATCTACCCTAAATAACTTCAGTAGTGCGTGGAATAGGCTGATAGCCACAGCAGTTAATAAAGGATGGGTAAGTGAAAAAACGCCAATTCCCAAGCTAAGCAGTGAATTGCCCCGGGTTTTGAGGAGGTTGATTGGTTAAAGTGATTGGCACTCAACAGCCTTAATGCTTTGTTGCTTATGGTAATTTTCTTCTGCCTCAGCAGGAGTAATATACCCGATACGACTCAGTAGCCTTTGGTTATTAAACC
>CAMCYB010000073.1 GCA_945883615.1 Bordetella parapertussis
GGTTTAATAACCAAAGGCTACTGAGTCGTATCGGGTATATTACTCCTGCTGAGGCAGAAGAAAATTACCATAAGCAACAAAGCATTAAGGCTGTTGAGTGCCAATCACTTTAACCAATCAACCTCCTCAAAACCCGGGGCAATTCAAAAACAGCAGTACGGCAGATATGATTTTTTCAGTGAAGCAAATTATTGCTTACCTCAGTCAAATCATGATTTTGTTGCCGGGTGATGTGGTGTTAACCGGCACACCATCAGGTGTTGCGTTGGGTATGAAACCCCCCCAGTATTTGAAGGCAGGTGATGTCGTGACGCTCAGCGCTGATGGGCTAGGGTCGCAAACTCAGTTGGTTAGTTAAAAAATATGTTTTGTGATAATAAATATCGCAAGCACCTTTTTAGGGGTAGTCATAATTGTCATATTGCTAGACAGTATTAAGTTGTTTTACAATGAACTAGAGTCAGGTAAAACCTGAATAAACTGGGACGCCAACAAAGGTATCCTAAGCGCGCTGAAAGCGCGTCGGTCTCAGGGTCTGCCACCTTTTTTGGCTCCGGTCTTCCGGGGCTTTTTTTGTTTTTAGAGACATCAGCAAATATTTATTTACAAAAAACGAAGCTGAAAACCTAGCCCAGAAAAAAGTGGTCACGTATATCATCAGACGCACGTACAGATTTTGAAAAAAACGCTGCAGATTTAGTTTCCCTCAATCTGGTTTTGCAACCTCAACCATAATTTCATTACGCCGAAACATGGGTAATATCCAAGGTGGGTTATAGCGGGCCAGTTGAGGCGTACCGATTACTTTATAACCTTGGCTTTTTGCCCAGTCTAGGGTTTCAGTGATGTAATTTTGTATGTTCGAAGTTGAATTAAAACCTGAGTAAGTGAGTGCAACAACATACTTTTCAGGTATTTCTCGCAGCTTTACCGCAGCGTTATTTGGCTTGGGAATATTAGCAAGCGTGTATTCACTGGGCATCACAAAATCAACACGCCAAGTACCGTTCTGCTCAAAGTTGGCTTGGTCAGCAGAGGTCACTGCTGGGTTGACCGTCACGGGCGCAGTCATGGCAATTTTTGAAGATTGCGGCTCTACGGTTACAGGTGCCGTCATAGCGATTTTGTCAGAGGCTTCGCTGTTAACAACTTGGTTATTACCAAATATATAGTCGGCAATAAGCCTGAAGCCTTGACTCGAAGCATCTGACAGGTCGCCCTCTACAACCACCTCAGCAATTAGCTTGGGGGCGTAAAGCCTAAGCTCAATGTCTTTGTTTTGATCTTTAGTTACAACGGTGTATTTTGGTTCTTCAGTAGCCATAACATTCGTTGCCCAGAGGCCTATTAAAAGACCTGTAATGAGTGAAGTGAGTTTTGCGCGCATGGGTGCTTTTTACCCCTAAAAATAAAGGTTTAAGCGTTATATTAAACGCTTGCCACTAAACTGTCGCAGTAACTAAAGTTCAGTCAATTTAAACACCCAGGAAATAAGATGAGATCAACATCGCACTTACTACGTGAAACTGATTTTCCACATATTAAGCGTGAACATTTAAACACTTTACAAGTTAACTTGGGCTATAAGTGCAATCAGACCTGTCAGCATTGCCATGTGAATGCGGGCCCCAATCGCACAGAGATGATGAGTCGGGAAACGATTGATTCTGTGCTGGCTGTTTTAAAAAAGCACGGTATTAAATGTTTAGACTTGACGGGTGGCGCGCCCGAGCTGAACCCAGAGTTTCGTTATTTGGTCTCAGCTGCGCGCGCCTTGGGGGTAGACGTTATCGATCGTTGTAACCTGACGATTTTGTCTGAACCGGGTCAAGAAAGCTTAGCTGTCTTTTTGGCTGAACATAAGGTGCAAATTATTGCATCGCTGCCGTGTTATTCAGAGGCCAATGTCGATCAGCAACGCGGTCAAGGCGTGTTTGAACGCAGTATTAACGGTTTGCAAGTATTTAATGCGTTGGGGTACGGTAAACCCGACAGTGGCTTAATCTTAAACTTGGTCTACAACCCACAAGGGCCAAGCCTGCCTCCATCGCAAGTTGAGCTTGAAATTGACTATAAACGTGAGTTAAAAAAAGATTTTGGCATCATGTTTAACCATCTCTTTACCATCACCAACATGCCCATTCAACGGTTTGGCAGCGTACTGTTAAGTCAAGGTAAATTTAACGACTACATGACTCTTTTGAAAGGCGCATATCAACCAGAAAATCTTGACACGGTTATGTGTCGATCACTCATCAGCGTTGATTGGTTGGGTCACTTATACGATTGCGACTTTAATCAAATGTTAGATATGCCCGCCATGTTTGCAGGTATCAATAAACCACACCTAAGTGACTTGCTCAATGATGTGTCTTGGCATCAAGATATCAAAGTAGGCCAGCACTGTTACGGCTGTACCGCTGGGCAAGGCAGTAGCTGTGGCGGTGCATTAAAAGAAAGTCTTGACGGTTTTGTAGACGAAGGTGTTATGAAAGAGTCTGTGGTGCATTTTGCCCAAGACAATAAATTTACAACAGACTATGCAAAGCAAGCCCTTACAACCAAACGTATCACGGCGTAAATTGACTTACACCCGCGTTGACTCGGCTCAAAATATTTTTTTATGACACTCACAATTGTGATGCCCACATTAAACGAAGCCGCAGGTGTCGTGGGTTGTGTGCAAGCATTGCAAACTTGGCGCCAAAAGGGCGCTGAAGTAATCGTGGTTGATGGCGGAAGCACTGATGCCACCATTGCGCTCGTAAAACCTTGGGTTGATCGTGTCATTGTGGCTCCATTGGGGCGAGCGGCCCAGATGAATGCGGGTGCTCAGCAGGCGTCAGGTGATGTACTCTTGTTTTTACATGCCGATACGCTATTGCCCCCTGAGGGCTTTGAACAGCTTCGTTTTGCCCTTGCAAAAGGGGCCTGCTGGGGTCGCTACGATGTGCGCATTTTAGGCTCGTCTGTTATGTTGGGTGTTGTGTCAAAGCTCATGAATATTCGCTCAAAGCTGACCCATATTGCAACAGGTGATCAGGCTATCTTTGTGCGTCGTGAGGTATTTGATTTGGTGGGTGGCTTTCCCAATCAAATTTTAATGGAAGACATCGAAATATCTAAAATTTTACGGCGACAGTATGCGCCTGCTTGTTTGGCTGGCCCGGTGTTGACGTCGGGTAGGCGCTGGGAAACTCAAGGTGTTTGGCGAACGATTATTTTGATGTGGCGTTTACGCTGGCTTTATTGGCGTGGTGTCGAACCGACTTGTTTAAAAGCACTTTATAAATAACCATGACAATAAGCGCCTTGGTTATCATGGCTAAAGCCCCCGTACCGGGGTTCGCTAAAACGAGACTGATTCCTGTATTGGGTGAACAGGGTGCTGCCTTGTTAGCTGAACGCTTGTTGCGCCATACCGTTGATACGTGTCTGAACACGCAATTTTTTCCATATATAGAAATATGTGTGACACCTGATCGTCATCACACTATATTTGAATCTATTAAAGCGCAATATGGTTCACGTCTAAGCTTTAACGAGCAAATTGAGGGCGACTTAGGCCAACGTATGCATCACACTTTTGAACAGTTACTACATACGCACTCTAAAGTGGTTTTGATCGGCACAGACTCGCCAGCGCTCACGGCAAAAACTATAGACCAGGCCACTCAAGCCCTCGAACAAAACGATGCGGTGTTTGTTCCGGCAAATGATGGGGGTTATGCCCTCATTGGGCTTAGACGTCTTCTACCCACTTTATTTACCGATGTTGCCTGGAGCACAGGCGCGGTCATGCACACCACCCGAACCCGGTTGCGACAAGCCGGTTGGTCAGTGCATGAATTTGACGCTGTTTTCGATATTGATGAAGCTGATGATTTAAAGCATTTACCGGTCGGATGGTAAAGGTGATGGTCACGCCATTGCATCATGGCGATCTTTTGGTTTTTCTGGCAAATCAGTTTGGGTATTAAAAGACCGTATTGATCGACGTTTTATCAATAAATTTAAATCATTTTCTTGATGTAAAGTCATCATTCTGAGCAAAGCTTAGACCATTAATTTTAAGGGGTTACCGTGTTAGCGATTATGGGTGGAACGGGTTTGTATGAATTGGCAG
Source organism: Bordetella parapertussis (assembly GCA_945883615.1). Taxonomy (GTDB): domain Bacteria; phylum Pseudomonadota; class Gammaproteobacteria; order Burkholderiales; family Burkholderiaceae_B; genus Algicoccus; species Algicoccus parapertussis_A. Next base: position 4,127 of record CAMCYB010000073.1, read on the forward strand.
GGCTTTCAGTCATTGAAAAGTTATCTGTTGAAACGCCCTTTGGTGCAGCATCGGGCGAGATTGTGTTGGGAAAGATTGCTCACCACACCATTCTTTTTTTGGCGCGCCACGGTTCAGGCCATCGCCACTTGCCGCATGAAATTAATTACCGTGCCAATATCTTTGCGCTTAAGCAAGCCGGTGCCACCCTGGTTTTGGGGTTGTCTGCTGTCGGTAGTTTACGTATAGACCTTGAGCCAGGCGACCTGATCATGCCTGAGCAATATTTTGACTGGACCAAGGGCGATCGGGCACGTACATTCTTTGGTGATGGCGTGGCAGCTCACGTTTCAACAGCAAAGCCCGTTAGCGCGGCATTGGTCAATGCCGTCGTACAAGCTGGTGTGCGCATAAAGCAACCGGTCAAACACGGTGTGACCTACGCTTGTGTATCGGGGCCACGTTTGGGTACTCAAGCTGAAAGTAACTTTCTAAGACAAGCTGGCTGTGATGTGGTGGGTATGACCAACGTACCCGAGGCATTTCTAGCGCGTGAAGCACAAATGGCTTATGCCACCTTAGGCATGGTAACTGACTATGACTGCTGGTTAGAAGACGCCGCCTTACATGGCAGTGCGTTAGGTATATTTGAGCTTTATGGTAAAACCCTCGCTAAAGGGTTGTGCGTTGTCGACTCTTTAATGGCTGGTGAACTACCCGAACCTGAGCCCAGCATTAGAACTGCACTTGCGTTAGCCACCTTAACACCTGACTCTGCACTTACCCCAGAACAGCAAAGTTGGATGGCCGTGCTACGACGTTAAGTGCTTGCTAACTTGAACTTTGTTTTTTGCAGCTGTCACGAATGCTTGATCAATGATGTTTAGAAAAAAATTAAAACGTATACAAAAAATTAATGATCAAAAATTTTGTTGACCTTTGTGATTTAAGTACCTTGCCTCAAAAATCAGGTATCTATATTTTTTGGGGTGAGAGCGCCTTACCCCTCTACATTGGCAAGAGCGTCAATATTCGTAGTCGTGTAATGTCACATATGCGTGCTGCGGATGAAGCAAAAATGATTGCTCAGTCACGTCGTGTTGAATACGTTGAAACAGCGGGTGAAATGGGTGCTCTATTGCTTGAGGCTTGGCTAATTAAGCAGCAAAGCCCGCTCTACAATATTCGTCTGCGTCGCTTAAGAAGCCTTTGTACGATTAAATTGATCACCACGACAGGGGCCATTACCCCTAAAGTGATTACCCGCCAAGATTTAGAAGTCGGCCAAGAAGAAGGTATGTATGGCCTCTTTGGCTCAACCCATTCCGCATTAAAAAAACTACGCGAACTCGCTAGCCAACATAGCCTATGTATGGGGTTGTTAGGCCTAGAAAAAATCAGCAAACGCGGTTGTTTTGGGGTGCAATTAAGAACCTGCCATGGTGCCTGCGTAGGTCTTGAAGACCGCACCACACATGACCAGCGTCTACAACAAGCCCTTAGCGATTTGAAAATTCATGTTTGGCCCTATGAGGGCAGCATAGATGTTGTAGAGCAAGAGGGCGACTGGGTGCAACGACACCATATCGATAACTGGCGTTACCTAGGGAAACTCTGAAAAAGTCCCCGAATTCAGAGAACTCGGGACGCGGTTAATTGTCTGATTAGTATCGCAAATTTTTCGATCACGATCATGCCCCAATTGAGCTTTTCTGATATTGAATTCGATGCCAAGCGTAAGCAAACGCG
>CAMCYB010000074.1 GCA_945883615.1 Bordetella parapertussis
GGTAGCTTGGTTTAATAACCAAAGGCTACTGAGTCGTATCGGGTATATTACTCCTGCTGAGGCAGAAGAAAATTACCATAAGCAACAAAGCATTAAGGCTGTTGAGTGCCAATCACTTTAACCAATCAACCTCCTCAAAACCCGGGGCACTTCAATATGGGGGTGGGGTGATATTTGCCGAACAAATTCCAGAAGCCGACTACGAGAAAATCATGGTGATCGATGCCCGCGATGCCGACCAGTTTGCCAAGGATCATATTCCGGGTGCAGTCAATCTTGAGTGGCGCAAGGTTTTGAACGAACGCGAAAAAATACCCAAAGACAAAATGGTGCTGATCTATTGCAACTCTGGCAGCCTCTCAGCTCAGGCGGGGTTTGCCTTGCGTGTGGCAGGGTTCGAGAACGTACGCATCTTGCAAGGTGGCTTTGAGGAATGGAAAGCCAAGGGTGGTTTGGAAGCCAACGCACGTGCCGCGGGTCAATCGCCTAAGGAATAGCAAATAGCGCAGGCTCACAGACAAAGAAGATTGTGATGCAAATAAAAGATCATTGGGAAAGCGTTTACGGCAAAAAGGGCTTCGACTCGGTGAGCTGGTACGCACCTCATCTGAACGAGTCGTTGCGACTAATAGAGCATCTCTGTCCAGACAAGGCGGCAGCCATTGTCGACATGGGCGGGGGCGAATCTACTCTGGTAGATGATCTGTTGCTTCGCCATTACCTCGATCTGACGGTGCTTGACATTTCGAATACAGCGATCGAATTTACCAAGCGTCGTCTCGGTGAAAATTCAAAGCGAGTGAGTTGGTATATCGGAGACATCACTCAATATGATTTTGGAACCAAAAAGTTTGACCTTTGGCATGACCGCGCGGTATTTCATTTCCTAACGGATCCGGCTGCCCAGCTGGCTTATGTCGAAACGGCTCGACGCGCTGTTAAGCCTGGTGGTTATGTGCTAATGGCCACCTTCGGCCCCAACGGCCCCTTGCAATGCAGTGGGTTTGATGTTGTTAGGTACGACGATCGGCGAATGCAACAGGCATTCGGTGAAGGTTTTCAGCTGCTGGGCAGTGAATTGATTGATCACCAAACCCCAACTGGGCAAAGTCAGCAGTTCCTGTATTGCTGGTTTCAAGTCGTTCGTTCTTAAGCAGGGAGAAAAAAGGGTGATTGTTGGCGCCGGATAAATTGACCCTTTGGGGGCTTAAGATTTCCCTGACAGCGAATAAATGAAACAATAAAGCTCTCTTCAAAAAGCGGTGCGGGGACCCTTGAGAGGTTTTGTGCAATAACGCACAGAGCTGTCAGGGCTTTAACCAAGCCCACGTATCAGCCTTTAACTTGGCACGTCGGTGATTGTCTCGGGCCAATTCCAGCCAATCCATTTCAATGACCGTGCCGCTCACGACAGCGAAGTGGGTTTCATCACTCGCAATTGTTGCTGTCGCTTTATCAGCATTCAACAATGCGCCCGGCGCTTCTGCACCCAAATAGTCACGCGCGGCCGGTGATTGTTTAACAGACTGCCAAAGCTTTTGAACATAAGGGCTCTCGGTCGCAACCGATGCCGTCACCGTAACGCGAAGCTGCCAATGCAAGCGCTCACTCCAAAACACAAACTGTGCTCGGGGCTGATGCGCCAAATCGAGCACTTTTTGACTGCGACGATCGGTATAAATCTCTAAAACACCCGTCGCAGCATCCACCCGGCGCAGCACCACCGTTCTGGCATTCACGAACCCGTCTGCGCTAGCGGTCGCTAACACTGGGGTACGCCAAGCATGATGCCTGTCTTGACTGGCTCGCCCAAGCTCTTTCCAGATCTGTTGGCGAATTTCCTCGGGTGTTTCAAAGTGTGTTTGCATGGGAAAAAAAGGATAGTGAGAACAGAGAATTGCGTTTTTAACCAAATTGATTGGCAAAAAAGAGTAACAAACCAAAAAGCCTCAAAACACAACAACCTTCAAATAGAAAAGCGACATGATGCGTCGCAATTCACCAACAGGCATACAAGCCCTTAATGATAAAAGTTATTTGAATAAATGTAGTTGACAAGCGTCAACAACAACCAAGCGCAAAATTAGCTAAAACCAATTAACTATCGTTGATCCATAAATATGGCGCCTCAACAGACGAAGAATTTAGGGGTATGAGCATCTAAATTAATTGCCACCGGCTTACGTGATGACAGGTCAATCAGTACCTATTTGCACACATCATTTTGAAATTTAAGCTGCGTTTAATAAGTCACCAAACCATTAATGAACGCATGGTTATGGCGCGATTTTTATGGGTATACTCGGCTTATTAATTGACCATATTTTTAAATTCCCATAGGTTTGGAGCCCTTCGCAATTGATGACAATTTCTTCTTTGCGTACCCACTCGCAACCCATGTTTAATTACTGCAGTGACCACTTTTTATTTAGCTTTGATCCTGACGCAGTTACTGGTGTTAGCTTTAAACACATTTTTTCAACTAATTCAAACGCCAACCTTATGATGCAGTCAATATTTAAAAAATACGCCACAACCCGTTTGGCATTGCGCCACTGTTGTGCGTCTGCGATCGGGTTGCGGAAAGCAGTCATGTCATGAAACAAATCACGCAACCGATCTTACGCGATATCGTACTGGTCGGTGGCGGCCACACTCATGTGGGTGTGCTCCGTAATTTTGCGATGAATCCGATGCCAGGCGTGCGTTTGACCGTGGTCTGCCGCGACACGCACACACCCTACTCTGGCATGCTGCCGGGCTATGTGGCGGGTCATTACACTTACGATGAGGTGCACATCGATTTGCGCCGGTTGGCTGAGTTTGCCGGTGCGCGGTTTTTTCGTAGTGAAGTCGTGGGCCTTGATCGTCAAGCCCATCAGGTTCTGTGCAGTGACCGCCCAGCAGTACGTTACGACCGGCTCTCGATCAACATTGGCTCCACCCCCAAGCTCAACGACGCGGGTGGTCAGGGTACGCGAGCCGTTGCTGTCAAACCCATCCGGCAATTTAATGAACGATGGCTTGCCCTACTGGCGAGGGTGCAGACGCGACCCGGACCAATGCATATTGCCTTAGTGGGCGGTGGCGCGGGCGGTGTCGAACTGCTACTTGCCATGCAGCATCGGTTGCGCCATGAACTGAGTCTTCTTGGCCAAGACCCCAATGCGCTTAAGTTCAGTTTATTCACCCGCGGTGCCAGCGTCTTGCCAACGCACAATCGCTCAGTGCAGCAGCGCTTTACGCGCACGCTTCGATCCCGTGGTGTGGCCCTGCATGTTAATGCAGCCGTTACCGCCGTAGACGATCAGGGCTTTACGACCATTGATGGCAAACACCATCTGGCCGATGAAGTCATTTGGGTCACCCGAGCCCGTGGTGCAGACTGGCTCAAAGACACGGGTCTGGCGCTCGATGCCGATGGGTTTATTGAGGTGACTGACACACTGCAAACAGTTACCGATGCTGATATTTTTGCCGCCGGTGACATTGCCACTATGGTCAACCATCCGCGAGAAAAAGCCGGTGTTTTTGCCGTGCGTCAAGGCCCGCCGCTGGCGCGCAACCTGCGCTTAACACTTGAAGACAAGCCGCTGCGCGACTACCACCCGCAACGCAAATGGCTGGCACTGATCAGCACTGGCGACCGATACGCAGTGGCTTCGCGCGGTGGTTTTTCTGCGGCAGGCGCTTGGCTATGGCGCTGGAAAGACCACATCGACCGGCGGTTTATGGCCAAGTTTAATGACTTACCCGCCATGCAAGACAAGGCCAGCGCATTGCCCCAATCAGCAGTGGCGTTGGCCGGCGAAGAAGCCCAGCAGGCCATTTCAGCCATTGCCATGCGTTGTGGCGGCTGTGGCGCAAAAGTCGGTGCCTCAACGCTCTCTCGGGCATTGGGCGCGCTACGCCCAGTCGAGCGCAACGACGTGGTGATCGGCCTGCACGCGCCCGATGATGCCGCAGTCGTTCGTGTACCCCCTGGCAAAGCCATGGTGCACTCTGTTGACTTCTTTCGCTCGTTCATTGATGACCCGTACATCTTTGGTCAAATTGCCGCCAACCACGCGCTAGGCGATATTTTTGCCATGGGCGCCGAAGCCCAATCAGCAACTGCCATTGCTACCGTCCCGCAAGGCCTCGAATCGAAAGTTGAAGACACCCTGTTTCAGATGATGTCAGGTGCTTTAGAGATACTTAACGACGCCAACTGTGCGCTGGTTGGAGGGCACACCGGTGAAGGCCAAGAACTTGCGCTGGGTTTTGCGATCAATGGCTTGATTGACGATCAGCCAGATAAAATCATGCGCAAAGGGGGTATGCGTTCAGGCGACGTTTTAATTCTGACAAAGCCGATCGGCACAGGCACCTTGTTTGCTGCTCACGCGCGTCTTCAAGCCAAGGGACATTGGATTGATGACGCCTTACAATCGATGCGCCACTCTAATCGTTTGGCGGCCGACTGCCTGCGTCGGTTCGGGGTTACCGCTTGCACCGATTTGACTGGTTTTGGGTTGCTGGGGCACTTGGTCGAAATGACACGACCCTCTGAAGTTGACGCCACCATTTATTTGTCTGCGCTGCCGGTCCTAGACGGCGCAGAACAAACCGTGGCTGCTGGCATCTTGAGTTCTTTACAACCGGCCAACGTACGTTTGCGCCGGGCGATTCACAGCCCTGAAGCGATGGTCAAACACCCGCGCTACCCCTTGATATTTGACCCACAAACTGCGGGCGGCTTGTTGGCCAGCGTCCCTGCCGACAAAGCCGATGCGTGTGTGCTCGAACTCATCTCGCTAGGTTACCCGCGCACGAGCATCATTGGCGCCATCTACCCGCAGGGCGATGCCCTTGAACCGATTTCGCTCAAAGGCTAAGCCCTTGAATCACTGCCAACAAAGCCGCTTGCTCAGCCTCTGGCGTGTGGCGAGGCGCCAAAGCCCGACACTTGTCGGTCAACATGGCCCGAAATGCCAAGTCAGACTCAAAGCGTGCCATCAACACCGCCAAGGCAGCCGAATCACCGGTTGGGAAAAGGCCGGGATAGTCTTGCCCGAGCAACCCCGTGTTACCCGCAATATCGCTGGCGATTGGGTATTTCAGGGCATCGTGACCGGTCATTTCAGCGTAACGTGACCGGTGATTTCATAAAAGCGTGACCGGTGATTTCAAATCATCGTGACCGATGTGGTGCTGTTGCATAGTAGTTAAAGGTAGCCTGTTTATTTTTTATAAGCGAGCAGGTGATGCCTCAGGACAAACTATCTATGCGCAAAATAAGAGATGTACTTCGATACCGCTTTGACGCCCAATTAAGCTTGGAGGCCACTGCGCGTGCACTACAAATATCTAAGGGCGTGGTTGCCAAATACGTCAAGTTGGCCGCCGCTGCAGGGATCAGCTGGCCTATTTCAGATGAACTCAGTGACCACGATCTTGAGCATCTTTTAAAACGCCAAGAGGCTTTTAAAGAGCCCACTTACGTTGAGCCTGACCACGCGCAAACACATCAAGAACTTAAAAAGAAAGGCGTCACACTGCTTTTGCTATGGGAAGAATATCAACTCACAGCAGGCACACGGGCCTACCAATACACCTCGTTTTGTAATCACTACCGTGCTTGGGCCTCAAAGTGAATCGCCCCGGGTTTTGAGGAGGCATTATTTTCTGAGAGAATATTGTCATGAAAAAATCAAATACCTTTTCCCCCGAAGTCCGTGAGCGTGCTGTGCGAATGGTGCAAGAACATCGGGATGAATACCCATCGCTTTGGGCAACCT
>CAMCYB010000075.1 GCA_945883615.1 Bordetella parapertussis
CCGCGTTTGCTTACGCTTGGCATCGAATTCAATATCAGAAAAGCTCAATTGGGGCATGATCGTGATCGAAAAATTTGCGATACTAATCAGACAATTAACCGCGTCCCGAGTTCTCTGAATTCGGGGACTTTTTCAGAGTTTCCCTAGCATTAACCCTAAGCAAGCTTAAATTTGTTGCTTAACACCCTCTTTTTAAGCATTGTTTTTTGTAACGCGGGTCATTCCGAGGGGGCTTTAGTGCTCGATCGCTGTAAGATACGATCATTAAAGAGATGTATAAACCCTATCAAAAGGTCAACTCAATGAAATCAAGCCACATGACGCGTTACATACTTATTGCAATGGTGCTAGGTATTCTTATGGGTCATGTTGCTTTTTCGTGGGGGCATGATAATGGTTACGCTAAGTCGTATTCTGAATACATCTCAATTTTTACAGACATATTTTTGCGCATGATCAAGATGATCATTGCACCGTTAGTGTTTGCGACACTGGCGTGCGGTATCGCCAAGATGGGCGATGGCAAAGCAATTGGCCGTGTCGGTTTGAAGGCATTTGGTTGGTTTTTAATGATGTCTATTATTTCTTTATTGCTTGGTTTAGTGCTTATGCATATTTTTCAACCTGGCAGCGGCCTTCATATGCCCATACCCGAGGCCAACGCCGCAACGGGTCTTGCGCACGAAGGTAAAGGCCTCGTGAATTTCATTCACCATATTTTCCCGACTAGCATTTTTGATGCCATGGCCAAAAATGAGATTTTACAAATTGTCGTTTTTGCTCTCTTTTTTGGCGTAGCGGGCGCCTCAATGGGTCAAAAGGCAGAACCCTTTTTTAAAGCACTTGATATTTTGGGTCACATCATGCTCAAGATAACGACAGCCGTGATGAACTTTGCACCGGTGGCCGTGTTTGCCGCAGTGTCATCTGTTATTGCAAGTGATGGCTTGGGTGTACTGATGACTTATGGCAAATTTTTGCTTAGTTTCTATGTTGCTATTTTAATTCTATGGGGCATCATATTTTTAGCAGGTTACATCATGCTGGGCCGCTCTGTTACGACACTCTTTAAAATGATGCGTGAACCCGCACTGCTTGCTTTCACAACCGCAAGCTCTGAAGCCGCTTACCCCAAAACGCTTGAGCAAGTTGAGCGCTTTGGGTGTAGTAACCGTATTGCATCATTTGTGTTACCCATGGGCTACTCATTTAACCTTGATGGTTCAATGATGTACTGTACGTTTGCAGCGTTGTTTATTGCTCAAATTTACGGCATTGACATGACCTGGACACAACAACTGATTTTGTTGCTGATGCTTTTAGTGACATCTAAAGGTATAGCAGGTGTACCGCGTGCGTCGTTAGTTGTCATCGCAGCGGTCTTGCCACAGTTTAATATTCCTGAGGCGGGTATTTTGCCTCTTTTAGGCGTTGACCACTTTTTAGATATGGCACGCTCAGCCACTAACGTTTTTGGCAATGGTGTTGCTACCGCAGTCATTTCTAAAGCTGAAGGTGAGCTTAAGCGACATGATGCAAGAGAGCCACATCAACCGCCCACAATCGCGACATAACTGGAATTCCCCTTGAAAATTGAAACACTCGCTGTACACGCGGGCTACTCGCCCGACCCCACCACTAAATCGGTGGCTACCCCTATTTACCAAACGGTTGCCTATTCTTTTGATAGCGCACAGCATGGCGCCGACCTGTTTGATCTAAAGGTGGCCGGCAATATCTACACCCGCATCATGAATCCCACTAACGACGTATTAGAAGAGCGCGTGGCGGCTCTTGAGGGCGGTCTGGCGGCGTTAGCTGTTGCATCAGGCATGGCAGCCATCACGTATGCCATTCAAACCATTGCCGAGGCGGGCGACAATATTGTGTCAGCCAGCACACTATATGGTGGCACCTACAATTTATTTGCGCACACCTTTCCACAACAAGGCATTAGCGTTCGGTTTGCTGACTCACGAGACCCTGCAAGCTTTGCACAACATATTGACGAACGTACCAAGGCCATTTATTGTGAATCAGTCGGCAACCCGTTGGGTAACGTGACCGATATCGCCGCATTGGCTAAAGTGGCTCACGATCACGGTATTCCTTTAATCGTAGACAACACTGTACCCAGCCCCTATTTGACGCGCCCTATTGAGCATGGCGCTGACATCGTTGTGCACTCACTCACCAAGTATTTGGGTGGGCATGGCAACAGCGTGGGGGGTGCGATTGTTGATAGTGGAAAGTTTCCTTGGGCAGAACATAAAGCGCGTTTTAAACGCTTAAATGAACCTGATGTGAGCTACCACGGCGTTGTTTATACAGAGGCTTTAGGCGCGGCGGCTTTTATTGGTCGCGCCCGTGTTGTGCCTTTACGTAACACCGGTGCCGCCTTAGCCCCTATTAATGCCTTTCTAATCTTGCAAGGTATTGAAACCTTACCTTTACGCATGGATCGTATTTGTGAAAACGCCTTAGCGATCGCCCATTATTTGCAGTCTCATCCTAAAGTTGAATGGGTTCGTTATGCGGGTTTGCCTGACCACCCTGATCATGCCTTGGTTCAAAAACAAATGAGTGGCAAGGCTTCAGGCATCTTATCGTTTGGCCTTAAAACCAATGAAGCTGACCCGCGTGCGGCAGGTGCTCGTTTTCTAGATGGCTTGAAGCTATTTATACGGTTGGTCAATATTGGCGATGCTAAATCAACAGCGACTCACCCGGCCTCAACCACACACCGCCAACTTGACCCTGCAGAGCTTGAAAAAGCGGGCGTCAGCGAAGGCATGGTGCGCTTGTCGGTCGGTATTGAACATATTAGTGATTTACAGGCAGACTTAGAACAGGCTCTTGCCCAAGTTTAAATGCTTTCTTGGCGTCAACAACTTAGGCGGCTCGACCAATTACGCCGTGACAACACACAAAGCTTATCGAATGTTTTGTTTCGTGTTTTGGGTAAGAGCCGCCATTTAATCACGCGGCAGTTAAAACCAGCTGAGGTTAAACGTATTTTGGTGGTGCGAAATAACAAACGTATTGGAAACATGTATTTTATGTTGCCCTTTATACGTGAACTTAAACGTGCCTACCCTGATGCTCAAATTGACCTCATGCTGCTCACAACCGAGCAAGGTCGCGTCTTTGACCACATTGGTTTAAATCAAATTGTGGTGTCACACTTTTCTTTTGACACTGCCACAAGTTTTCTAAAATCAATTTTCAAACTGCGTCGCACTGTTTACGATTTACTCATCATGCCGCATAGCTCAGCCAGCGACACTGCAATATGTGCCTTCTTGAACGCACGCAATAAAGTTTCGTTTTATGGGCCACGCAATCAATACGTTTTCCCGCAATCATTTGATTTACGTCACCACAACCCGCATGCTGCGCTGTCGGCTTTGGCTTTACTCGAAGCGTTAGGTCACTCGGCTCAAGGTCACGATCACACCATGGTTTTTTCTACAGCTGAAGAGGCTGGGGGCAAAGCAGTTGCCGACGGCCTCAAAGCAAGCTCACCGCTATGTATCGCCTACTTTAGAGGAGCGCGAGGTAACAAAGTGATTGACGATGCCACGTGGCTTCGCATACGACATGATTTTGATGCCGCACGCCCCCACAGCATTAAGTGGGTTGAAATATTAAGCCCCGATATTCGCTCTAGTCTCATACCCGGCACCGCTACATTTGAATCTGCTGACCTCAGGCACTTAGCCGCCGTGCTAAAACACGTTAATGCGTTTATCTGTGCAGATACAGGCCCATTGCATTTGGCAGACGCGGCCGGTGCAGCCTGCATTGGCTTATTTACTACGACCAACATTGAGCATTACGGTTGCCTAAACGACCGAAGTATAAATGTGACTGATGTTGCTCACTTTAATGCTGAGGCGGTGTGTCAGAAGCTTAATTTGTAACGTAGATTGTTTAGCCTGACTTGTTAAGCCTGACTTCTTTAACCCGAATTGTTTAGCCTGATACATTTAGCCTGAATTGCTTAGCCAGACTTATATAACAAAACGTGTATTGAGCTTGTCTGCACTTGGCTTGACTTAGACCTGCCTAAACGTAGGCTAAAGCGACGGTACCTTATCTTTTTTTATCATCATCACAACAAACCCAATGATCGTGATTGGCATAACGAAAGACAGCATGACACTTGAATAGGTTTGCAGTGCATCGCTTTTTTGTGCATCAAGCACCAAATAAACAACGTACGCGACGTAATAAAGCAAAAACACACCGCCTCGCCAGCGACCAATTTCGTTTCCCACTATAAATATGGGTATGCATGACAAAAACGCGGCAATCATGACCCATAAATCAAAATTAAGTATTGCTTCAGGCAAGACCAAACCCGCAGAGCCTGCTGCCAAGCCACTTACACCCACAACACCCAAGATGTTGAACGTACAACTGCCTATGACATTACCTACGGCCATATCACCCTCGCCCTTTAACGCTGCAGCGATTGATGCAGCCACCTCAGGCAAAGACGTGCCCGCCGCAACGATTGTTAAACCAATGATTAAGTCGCTCACCCCAAGTGCTTTCGCAAAAGCAACAGATGAATCAACTAACCAATCTGATCCCAACACTAAAAGACCCAACCCTGCAATGATGAGTAAAAGTTGGGTATACCAACGACTATCCCACGCGCTTGGTGGGCTTGGAGCCAGTTCCTTGTCATACTCGCTACTTGCCGTCTCTTTGCGAGACTGCCAAACTAAAAAGCCGGTGTAAATAAATAACAGTAACAACATCGTGCCGGCATCGAGCATTGAGATATTTTTGTCAAGCCCCATTGTCAGCAAAAGAAGCCCTGCACCAAGCATGATGGGCAATTCTTGACGAATAATTTGTATGTGTACCGAAAGCGGGGTAATGAGCGCGCTAATACCCAAAATAAACAAAATATTAAATATATTGCTTCCCACTACGTTGCCGACGGCCAAGTCAATTTGACCTGCCAAAACAGCGTCCGTCGACACAGCCATTTCAGGGGCACTGGTACCAAACGCCACAATAGTTAAGCCGACAACAAGAGGCGAGAGGCCCATTGACAAGGCAAACTTTGATGCCCCTTGAACCAGCGCTTGGGCTCCAACAACAAGTGCCACAAGCCCTAAACCAAAAAAGACGACGTTCATCAACATATAAATAAACCAGTAGCAGTAGTTAGGAAATGCATTAAATGATGGAATGCATTAAAAATGGTACAACGCAGTAAATTTTACATGGCAAAGAGTGATAAAGGGATGTATTTAATATTAAAGTAAGCGTCCAGCGAACACATATTGCCAGAACGCATGATTTTGATTTCGGTTAAGCAGCAACAACTTCAGGTTGCCAGCGATGTGGCAATAGTTCTTCGATCTGACTGGCTTTCTGCGTGGGCAGTCGAGTCAGTACATCTTTGAT
>CAMCYB010000076.1 GCA_945883615.1 Bordetella parapertussis
GGGCGCAGTACCCTGATTCGGGGTGCTAAACGGGCTAAAATGCCCAAATATCTGTCCATATTGGGCAAAAAAGTAAATATTATTGAATCAGTAAATTTCTACCGCGGAAATTTCCGCTTTAAACCGACTTATTCAGACCTTCCCTAGAACTAAACGATCACTTTTTTAAAGCAAATTGGGCTCATCTCATCTTTATCAGGGTTGCCCCGTATTGGTGTTACCGTTTTGAATGCTTAGTTTAGGTTATCCTATTTAGGTCAAAACTTCTATTCTTCTTCAATGTCAGACCCATACTCTACTTCGCCTGGTTCATCGCCAGGCAAAAAAAATAACCTCATTAAACGTTTGCTGTCTCGCGTAAGACGCGAACCAGAAGATCGGGAAGGCATTTTTACCGTCATTGACGCTGCTCGCTCACGAAATTTAATTGACTCTAACGCCTATTCAATGCTTAAAGGCGCCTTAGCCGTTTCAGACATGACCGCTGCAGAAATAATGGTGCCTCGCGCTCAAATAGATCTTCTTGACGTCAATATACCCCTTAAGAATTTGGTTCCACGCATTTTAGAGATGGCACACTCACGGTTTCCGGTGTTCGATGAAGATCGCGACAATCTCATCGGCATTTTCATGACTAAAGATTTATTACGTTATGTCATAAACCCGTCTTTAACACTTCGTGATTTAATTCGCCCCGCAGTTTTCATTCCGGAAACTAAACGCGTCAATGTTTTACTGCAAGCTTTTCGACAACAGCGCAATCACATCGCAATCGTAATTGACGAGCACGGTGGCGTGACAGGTTTAGTTACCCTGGAAGACGTCTTGGAACAAATTGTCGGTGCCATTGAAGACGAGTTTGACGACAGCGAACAAACTATTTTTGCTGATGGTTTACAAACTTGGCGTGTCATGGCCACAACCGAAATTGATACCCTCAACGAAGCGCTTGCTTGCGCGCTACCTCAGGGCGATTACGAGACTGTAGGCGGCTGGTTTGCACACGCTTTGGGGCGCATACCCAAACGGGGTGACCGTTTACAACTTAATCATATTCAGTTCGAAGTACTAAGAGCTGATGCGAGACGTGCTTTGTGGGTTCGCATACGTAAGCTACCCGAAACGCATCATATTGTTGCACCATCCACAAGCGATTAATGTTTCTGTGATCACTCTTCGTCGTCACTCTCGCGATTGGCTTGCCGCATTGCTAGCCGGTGCGTTCTATAGCTTAACATTTGCACCTGGCCCACTGCCACAATGGTTGCTTCCGGCTGTGCAACTTGGCGTTTTAGCCTGGTTAGCCCGTACCACGTTGTATGCCCCAAGCGCTCAGCATGCAGCATGGCGCGGTTTGTTTTTTGGTTTGGGCACGTTTACGGTGGGCTTGTATTGGCTCACCATTAGCATGAGTCTTTATGGCGGTATGCCGTGGGTTTTATCAGCGGCTGCATTGCTACTACTCAGTGCCTATTTAGCACTTTTCCCAGCACTGGCGTTATGGTTTACGCGCTTATTCAAACCTCCAATATCAGCTCTGGCCACTTTAGGTTTCATCTTTATTTGGGCCTCAAGCTGGACATTGGCTGAATGGCTTCGCGGCACCCTATTTACCGGCTTTCCTTGGCTCAACACAGCGTATGTGCAAGTTGACAGCTGGTTATCAGGCTGGTCGATTATTGGGGGTACCTATGGTGTTGTTTGGGTCACCGCGCTGATGGCCGCCGCGTTGATGGTGACCATTGATGCAAAGGGCACAATTAAAAAAGTCGGGCCGCTCATTGTCGTCATCGTGACAATTGTGGGTGCATTATTGGGCACGTTGCAATTGACCCAACCTTTTGGCGAGCCGCTTCGCGTGCGCTTAATTCAGGGCAACATTGATCAAGGTGAAAAATTTACGCCTGCTCAGTGGCAAATTGCCATTCAACGTTATCTCGATCTGGCACAACATAAAATGCCTGATCAAATGCTGACCCCGCAATTAATCATGATGCCTGAAACCATGATGGTTAAATTTCCCCAAGATGTTGACCCCTCAGTTTGGCAAAGTTTGATCGCTATTGCGCAAAAAGATCAAGCCACCATTTTGCTCGGGTCGCCCTTACTCAATACTCAAACGCGTCAATACACAAACAGTATCATTGCTGTGACAGGTCAACTCACCCCCCAACAGTTGATATTATCTAGCAAGGGCTTATTGAGTCATACCCAAACAAGTACTGGTCGTTATGACAAACAGCATCTTGTCCCTTTTGGCGAATTCGTGCCGCTCGGTTTTAGATGGTTCGTTAACCTCATGCAAATACCACTAGGTGACTTTACCTCGGGTGTTGCCCCTCAAATGCCTTTTGCTGTTGGTCAACAACGTATCGCAGCAAATATTTGTTATGAAGATATTTTTGGGGAAGAACTGCTTGCACCCATTCGCAATCACTCTGACTTAATGCAAGGCGCGACTATTTTGGCAAACTTTAGTAATTTAGGCTGGTTTGGCGATACTTGGGCACTACGCCAACATTGGCAAATGGCACGTTTACGCGCCATTGAAACCGCCCGCCCTGTGGTCCGCGCAACCAATACAGGTATGACGGGTGCAATTGACCATTATGGTCGCACTGTGGCCTTTTTAACCCCTATGCAGGGCGGTTATTTAGACGTGACTGTGCAGGGTCAGACCGGTATGACGCCCTACACCGTATGGGGTGATTTACCTGCGTTAGCCCTAGCAGGGTTTATCTTGTTGGGTGCAGGCATTTTGACGCGACGTCGCAACCGGAACCAAAACACACGCCATGACCCAACAACCTGAGCTTCAGGTACAAGCTTTTGATCGTATTGATGACATTGACGCGCAGGTGTGGAACGACCTGAACGCCGCTGCACACCCTAGCCTCATTGGCTCATGCTTGTTAAGCCATGCCTTTTTAAGTGCTTTTGAGCAGTCAAATAGCGTCAACAGCAAAACCGGTTGGCAACCCCAACACCTGTTAATTTCTCAAGCCGCTCAAGTTGTTGCAGCTATTCCGCTTTACGCAAAAGGCCATTCCTATGGCGAGTTTGTGTTCGATTGGGCATGGGCTGATGCCTACCAACGCAACGGCCTTGAGTACTACCCAAAATTGCTCGTTGGTGTGCCCTTCACCCCTGTGAGTGGTGTGCGATTACTATGCGCGCCACAACATAAAACGCTTGCCGCGCAAGCTTTAATGGCTTGGGTCAAGCGCAGCAGCCTGTCTTCTTTACATGTTTTATTTACTGAGGCGACTGATCAACAAGCGCTTGAGGCTGTGGGTTGCTTGACCCGACAACACACTCAGTTTCATTGGTTTAACCATAACTGGGCAGACTTTGAAGCGTTTCTAGCCAGTTTGACACAACCCAAACGAAAAAAAATTCGCGCTGAACGACGTAAAGTTGCGCAAGCAGGCATTCAAACACGTGTGATAAAGGGGGCCGACATCACGACAGATGAATGGCAATTCTTTTATCGTTGCTATGCCAATACGTATCATATGCGTGGCAACCCACCTTATTTGACCCCTGAATTTTTTGAACACGTTGCGCAGACCTGTGCAGACAACTGCGTGATGGTCATTGCACAGCGATTAGACTCTCAACAAGATATTGCGAGCGCATTGCTTTGGCGTGACGTCACACCTGACGGAAAGACGCGTTTGTATGGTCGATATTGGGGTGCGCTTGAACATGTAGATTGCCTTCATTTTGAAGTGGCTTACTACGCACCCATTGAGTGGGCTATTGCTAATCGAATAGACATCATAGAAGGGGGCGCACAGGGCGAACATAAACTCGCTCGTGGCTTTACCCCTGTCACCACCCAATCAGCGCACTGGCTGGCGCACCCGGGCTTTGCAGATGCCATTGAACAATACCTCGACCGCGAACGCGCTGGCGTTGTAGCCTATACCGAAGGTTTGAAGTCGCCCTTTCGTCAAGAAGCCCTTGATTAGCGTTTTAACAAAGGTCGCACAAATTGACTCTGATGAAACCGATTTGCGGAAAACGCGTATTTGTTGCATAATTTCGTTCTTCGTTGCAACTCACTCAATCGGTTTATTGATCGGGCCGCGCACAAGGGTTTAATTCTTGTCTGTCGGGGGTATAGCTCAGCTGGGAGAGCGCTTGCATGGCATGCAAGAGGTCAGCGGTTCGATCCCGCTTACCTCCACCAGTTACAATGAAGCGTGTTTTAGATTAAATGTTGTTTTTGTTGCGAATGCAGTGCACATGTTGTAAGACCTATGTTGCAGTGTTCGAAATAAAGTTTGTTTGAAATAAAGTTTTTTTCATTACTGTTAGTCTAGGTCCCCATCGTCTAGAGGCCTAGGACATCACCCTTTCACGGTGAGTACAGGGGTTCGAATCCCCTTGGGGACGCCAAGCTTGTTTTGGCTAGTTATTTAGTAGCACGACGTTTTACCCACCGCTGCGGAGCGGTAGTTCAGTTGGTTAGAATACCGGCCTGTCACGCCGGGGGTCGCGGGTTCGAGCCCCGTCCGCTCCGCCAATAAATATATCGAAGCGCCTCAGTTTACTGAGGCGCTTTTTAGTTTTCTGTATGCCATTCTGTATGCCATTCTGTATGCCATTCTGTATGCCACATTGATGCCACATTGATGCCACTTTGATCATGTCACAACCCATTGAGTTCGGAGTTCTTGCGCAACTTGATTCGCAAAAAAATTCATTCAAAATCAAATGTGATTTGTAGAAAATAATATATATTGACAATTACAGTTTGAACATTTACTGTAGCCCCCTCTGTCACAATAGTTGTCCGGTCTTTTAATTTCTTTTCTTAATCTTTTGGGGCGGTTGGAGTGAAGTTGCTATGCCAACCTACAGCACTGAATTTAAAGACAACATCGTTCGTAAAATGATGCCCCCTAATAGCCAAAGCGT
>CAMCYB010000077.1 GCA_945883615.1 Bordetella parapertussis
ATGCCTAAACGTTGGAACAATCGGTCAACTCGCAATTGGCAACCCATTAATGAAGTCTGGCTTAACCCACCAAAAGAGCACATCAATGAATCTATTAATTTAAAACAGGCAGCATGAAAGAACGGCCATCTTTGTTGACAACTACCGAATATGGTGAAGACCAACGCAGTCATGCTTAAAAATACAACCCAACGGCAACTGAAACGCCAGTTGCCGTGTAAGGCTTTGTTGCGGGTGTTTTGATTATTTGCCATATGGTTAGCATAAGCCCATATAAGCGATAACGGCCAGCACAAAAAGTGCCAGCCGTTTCACATTTTATTATCTATAGGGTCGTGCAAAGCGACAATTAGATTGTGTCTTCAAGCCGCCTAAAATAAGTCTCCTCACCTGTATTTGTTGATTGTGTCATTATTTACATACCTGATGCATCAGGGAATGCCCTAATATGGGGCGTTTTAAGGGTAAACGATAGGTTCTAAATTGGGGCAAGTCAATTTACTTAAATGCTCAGTTCACTCAGATCATTGAGTCAGACAGAAACTATGTCATGTCGATTGGCAAAAAAATTTCCACCTAAACAATTTCCACCTAAACATCTAATCGTTATTTTATTCACTTTAAAACACGCTCTAGTCCGTTTAACGCTTGGCTTAAATTTTTTGCTGATGTTCCAAAATTTAATCTCATAAATGTTGAGTTACCGAACTGACTTCCAGGTGATAGTGCAAGCCCATTTTTTAGAAGCAAGCCTTCAACATCATTGAGTTGAAGTTTGCTCAAATCAAGCCACGATAGATAAGTCGCTTGAACATTACTTTGACTAATCTGATCATTTTTTCTTATGAATGTATCAATTGTTTTTAGGTTTTCTCGCAAATACTCAATCAGTGCGAGTCGCCAAGGCTCTCCATGCTTCATTGCCGCTTGCGTAAAGATATAGCCGAACAAAGAGGGCTCGGCAATGGTCGCATGCAAATCAGTTTGCATCGCTTTTCTAATTTGATCATTCTGGGCGACTGCCCAAGCAAGCCCTGAACCAGGGAAGTTGAACGTCTTATTCAGTGACATCAACGTAACGGTTCTTTGAGAAATATCGGCGTTTAAACTTGCAATGGGAATATGCTTAGCCGTCTTGTCTAATACTAAACCTGAATGAATTTCATCTGAACAAATGAGCAAATTATTTTCAATTGCAAACTCGGCTAGAGTGGTTAACTCTTGTAACGTATAGACTGTGCCGCCAGGGTTGTGTGGGTTACATACGTGCATGAGCTTAGTATTTTTTTTAACGTATTGATTAAGCTCTATCCACGGCAACACCCATCGGTTTTCTTTTAAAACCAAGGGTATTTCAATCAGTTCTTGTTGTGCTTGAGTCACCGCCAATCGTAGATGTTGATAAACAGGTCTTGGCACAAGGCATGATTGACCCGCTTGCGTTAATTGACGCGTAGCGGTGTGTAGCCCAGAAATCACACTGGGTAAAACGATTACCCATTCAGGGTCTACCTGCCAATGATATTGCTCATAAAGATATTGACTGATTTGCTCTTTAAAATCATGCGGCGCCTGGGTGTAGCCAAAAGTGCCAAGACTCGCTCTTTGAATAAGCGCCTCTTGAATGCAGGGAGCCACTTTGAAGTCCATGTCCGCTATCCATAGCGGCAAGATCTCTTTTGGGTATTTACTCCATTTAATTGAATCTGTGTTGTGGCGATCAACGGGTGTGTCAAAGTCAAATGTCATGTTTTTCTAAAGACCGCTTCAAGTTAAGCATTTAAGTTTGGTCTCTAGCAAGACGCAAGCCTGTCATTTGCCACCGTGTTGAGGTGGGAAAAAAATTACGGTAGGTCGATCTTAAGTGTGACCGGGGTGTCAAGCACGACCCCCCTTTTAATACCATCTGATTCACCATGAACTTGCCGTTGTATTCGCCTGCAACGCCGTCCCAAGGTTGGTAACCCGGGTAAGACATGTAGTGGCTTGCTGTCCATTCCCAAACATCACCAAAAAACTGAATCGGCTTTTGAGTCACTTGGGTTTGTATGGGCGTCAACAAATCAGATTCTAATAGATTACTTTCTGGGGGAATGGTAGGAACGTTTTGATCAACAAAGCATTCCCACTCAGCTTCAGAAGGCAGCCTAGCGCCTTTAAAATTTGCGTCAGTGGCACTTTTCCAGCGAGCAAAAGCGTCCGCTTCAAAATAACTTATATGACTAACAGGTGCCTCAAGGTCAAGCGCTTGATTGCCATGAAGCGTAAAAACAAATGCTTTGTCATGTCGTGTATGCCAGTAGAGTGGCGCACGAATACCCTCTTTTTTTAGCCAAGACCAGCCCGCATCGAGCCACCATCGATAATCATCGTAACCACCATCAACAATAAATGCTTGCCATTCAGAATTGCTAATTAAACGATGCCCCATTTCATAGGGGTTTAAATAAACCGAATGTCGTGGCGCTTCATTATCAAAATGAAACGCAATGTTTTGAGGTTTAACGCCAATTTCATGAATACCTGAAGGGCCCGGTAGCCAAGCCATTTTGGGTAATGAAAGCTTTTTTTCTAAGGGTTGTATCACGCTCTTTTTGTAAGTTGGATACAACCCACTACAAGAAAACAAATGTTTAATGTCTGTTAATAATAATTCTTGGTGTTGCTGCTCATGCTCAATACCTAACCTAAAGATCCAGTGAAGTTCTGTTGATGAACAGGTTGTTAATAATTTTTGTATACGTTCATTGACAACCTGACGCCAAGCCATCACCTCACCTAATGAGGGTCTAGTCAACAAACCCCGTTCTGGCCGCGGGTGTCTGTCGCCTAATGCGTTGTAATAACTATTAAAAAGCGCTTGATAAGCGGGGTTCCAGGGCTTAAAGTCTTTTTCATAATGCTGTAGAACAAAGGTTTCAAAAAACCAATTGACATGTGCCAGATGCCATTTAGCTGGGCTGGCGTCAGGCATCGACTGTGCTTGACAATCTTCAGGGCTAAGTGTGGCAACAAGGCTTTCTGTTGTGGCTCTGACTTGCAGAAAATGGTTAATCAAATCTGTTGTTTGAATGGGCATAAATCACAGCGAAGTAATGGTTAGGATCAGTCCAAATTTTGAGATGCTTGAAACCCGCATCGGTAAGAAGGTGTTTAATTTTTTCAATCGTGTATTTATGTGAGTTTTCGGTATGAATTCTTTCGCCTTTATTGAAATGACGTTTTTGATTTGGCCATGAGACGGTGACGTCTTTTTGTGCCTCTAAATGCATTTCAACACGATGCAATTGTGGGTTAATTTCAATATGATGGCAAAAATCTTCGATCATAAAATCTGAACCGATCAGTGCGTTCACATTTTTCAACACATTCAAATTAAAAGCTGCTGTTATCTTTAAGGGGTCGTCATACGCTAGTTTTAACAAGCGCTCATCTTTCCATAAGTCTATGCCCAAAAGCAGACCACCGCCCTGCGCTTGATGATGAATTTGCTTGAGCAAGGTGGCGGCTTGTTCATCATTAAAATTTCCCAAACTCGAACCTGGGTAGAAAAATACCCTTTTGTTTTGATCGACTGAAGGGGGCAAATCAAGTTTAGAAGAAAAATCAACACCCACGCCAATCATGTCAATTGCTGGGTGCTGCGCTTGAAGCTGAGGCAAAATTTCTTTTAAAAAATCGACTGAAATATCAACCGCGATGTATGTTTTAGGCTCAAGCGCATCGAATAAACCGGCTGCCTTTCTACAGTTGCCAGCACCCAAATCAATGAAGGTTGTGTGCCTGCCAGCCTCAAGGGCAATGTCGCTTAAGTGGGTATTCAGTATTTCAGCTTCTGTACGAGTTAAGTAGTATTCTGGAATGAGGGTGATGACTTCAAAAAGCTTAGAGCCGAGCAAATCATAAAAAAACTTTGAAGGAATATTGGCTGCATCAGATAAAAGACCTGCTTTTACTTCTTCTCCCAAATCTAATTTTTTTAGATCATGATTTTCTAAAAATGTAATCACTGCTGGCATATGTGCTTCCTATTATTGTTGCCTAACCTGATCATTTTTAACTAAGTTTATGCATAATGAATGTTTAACCATTTACTATTTAATGATTTACCCAAAACCACTTGCTTCACGATGGTTATGGCGTAGTAGCAAAGTCAATGTTTTCATATTGCGGGAAAAGCATTTTCATTTTGTTGATAATCTTCATGTTTGTTAATTTCGTTGCTATGATGAGCTGGTCATTAATTTATTGGGTGAGCCTGCTATGAAAGCCATTTGGAACGACACTGTAATTGCTGAATCTGACGACACGGTTGTGGTTGAAAATAACCATTATTTTCCCCGCCATTCTGTTAAAGCCCAGTACTTGAAAGCATCTGAATTGCAATCATCCTGTCCGTGGAAAGGAACGGCCAAGTACTATTCGTTAAATATTGATGGCAAAGTAAATGATAACGCGGTGTGGTTTTACCCAGACCCTAAAAACGCTGCGATAGAAATAAAAGATCGCCTGGCTTTTTGGAAAGGTGTCGTGGTTCGCTAAGCAATTCGACCCGGTTAGAGTAAAAAAAAGACCGCGCAATGCGGTCTTTTTTAACATCAATAACGATTACATATTTTCAATCATCACATCGCCAAAACCTGAGCATGACACTTGTGTGGCACCTTCAAGCAGACGGGCAAAGTCATACGTCACTCTTTTTGAAAGAATTGATTTCTGCATGCTGTTAATAATGCAATCAGCCGCTTCAAACCAACCCATATGAAGCAACATCATTTCAGCA
>CAMCYB010000078.1 GCA_945883615.1 Bordetella parapertussis
AGGTTGCCCAAAGCGATGGGTATTCATCCCGATGTTCTTGCACCATTCGCACAGCACGCTCACGGACTTCGGGGGAAAAGGTATTTGATTTTTTCATGACAATATTCTCTCAGAAAATAATGCCTCCTCAAAACCCGGGGCGATTCAGTGTTCGCTGGACGCTTACATATGTGTTCCCTAGACGCTTACTTATTTCAAGGCACAACCAAACGTTGAGCGCTTATTAAATAAACCCCTGACAGGCAGCCCGACCTGGCAGCAAGTGATTGAAGAGGGTTATGTCAGTTTTGAACCCATTACTTATGAAGATTTCTTACCTGTTAGTGCCGCTGGTATTTTTCAGTCTAATTTAGGCCATGAAAATAGTTCAAAAAACTATCATGCTGTTTCAAACCAGCAGACCTTTCATGAGGCTTTGGGCGCACAGGTTTTAAATGAATTTGAGTTATATGCCGCGCTTGAAGCAGAATCTATTTTGTACACAAAGCAAACGCTGGGTGTCGCTTAACGCTGAATACATACAGCGTTAAGTGCAAAAAAAAAATATTAACCTGCTCGACCACCATTGGCAGCAATACGCAAACGTAACGCGTTGAGCTTAATAAAACCTGCTGCATCAGCTTGGTTATAAGCGCCACCGTCGTCGTCAAACGTGGCAATGGTTTGATCAAATAGACTATCTTTTGAGTCACGTGCAACGGTGCTGACGCTACCCTTGTACAGCTTAAGTTTGACCCAACCATTGACATGCGTTTGGGTAAAGTCAATCAGCGTTTGTAAAGCACGCCGCTCGGGCGACCACCAGTAACCGTTATAAATCAAAGCGGCGTAGCGAGGCATTAAATCGTCTTTAAGGTGAGCCACTTCTCGGTCAAGCGTAATCGACTCGATAGCGCGATGGCCTTTCAGCATAATCGTGCCACCTGGGGTTTCATAACAACCACGTGATTTCATACCTACATAACGGTTTTCGACTAAATCAAGACGACCAATACCATTGCGGCCGCCTATTTCGTTTAAGCGCGCTAACATTTGCGCAGGGCTTAGACGTTCGCCATTGATGGCAATAGGGTCACCGTTTTCATATTCAAGCTCTATAAATTCAGGCTTATCGGGTGCTTGTTCGGGTGAGACGGTCCAGCGCCACATGGTTTCTTCAGCTTCTGCTTTGGGGTCTTCAAGATGACGACCTTCAAAGCTGATGTGAAGCAAGTTAGCGTCCATTGAGTAGGGTGCGCCACCTTGCTTATGTTTCATATCAACAGGAATGCCAGCAGCCTCTGCATAGGCAAGCAGTTTTTGACGTGACAGAAGGTCCCATTCGCGCCAAGGAGCAATGACTTTAATGCCAGGTTCTAAGGCGTAATAGCCTAATTCAAAACGAACCTGATCGTTGCCTTTGCCGGTTGCGCCGTGTGAAACGGTGTCAGCATTGACTTGGCGTGCGATCTCAATTTGACGCTTGGCAATCAGTGGGCGTGCAATTGAGGTGCCTAATAAATACTCACCTTCATAAATCGTATTGCAACGAAACATTGGAAATACAAAATCACGCACAAACTCTTCACGTAGATCGTCAATAAAGATGTTTTCAGGCTTGATGCCCATTTGTATGGCTTTAGCGCGAGCTAGAGCGACTTCTTCACCCTGACCAATGTCAGCAGTAAAGGTTACTACCTCGCAGGCATAGGTATCTTGTAGCCACTTTAAAATGACGGATGTATCTAAACCGCCTGAATAGGCAAGGACGACTTTTTTGACTGTGCTCATATATGACTCGTTATTTAACAAATTGAAAGTGCTTAAGTAGTTAGGTGGTTATTAAGTAGTAAAGTAGTTAGCGGGTTAGCGGAAAGCTGAAACGACAAGTTCTTTGATTTTAGCGCGCCCAGACCGTCTTTGTTTAAGCCGATATTTCGCCTAAAAGCAAGTATTCCATCAAGGCTTTTTGAACGTGCATACGGTTTTCGGCTTCGTCCCAGACAACGCTTTGTGGGCCGTCAATGACTTCGGCCGTGACTTCTTCACCTCGATGAGCAGGTAAACAATGCATAAAAAGGGCATCGGGCGCGGCAACAGCCATCATCTCAGTATCGACGCACCAGTCAGCAAACGCTTTGATTCGCACTTCATTTTCAGCCTCGTAGCCCATGCTTGTCCAGACGTCGGTGGTCACTAAATCAGCGTTTCGACAGGCTTCTTTGGGGTCGTTAAAGCTTTCAAAGGTACCCGCGGGAATGTGCGCGAGACGCGCTGTCTCAAGCTGATAACCCTGCGGTGCTGATATGTTGACTTTAAAACCCAGAAGGGCGGCTGCTTCGATCCAGGTGTAGGCCATGTTGTTGGCATCACCCACCCAGGCGACCGTTCGGTTTTCAATACTTTTACGGTACTCAATAAAGGTAAAAATATCTGCCAAAATTTGACAGGGGTGAAACTCGTTGGTTAAACCGTTCATGACGGGTACTCTCGAGTTTGCAGCAAAACTTTCAATACGAGTTTGCTCAAAGGTACGAATCATAATGATGTCAACCATACGTGAAACAACCTGTGCGGTATCTTCAATCGGTTCAGAACGGCCCAGTTGTGAATCATGTGTGGTGAGGTGAATCACACTTCCGCCTAACTGGTACATGCCCGCTTCAAACGAGACACGGGTGCGGGTACTGGCCTTTTCAAACACCATTGCAAGGGTTCGATCGTGAAGTGAATGATGGGGTTCGTAGCGCTTAAATTTATCTTTTATAAGTTGCGCACGTTTTAAAACATAGTTGATTTCGTCTTTAGAAAAATCGCTAAATTGTAAAAAATGCTTGATCGATTTGTGCGCTTTTGCAGGCGGGTTCATGTGTTGAATTCCGGTTATGTCGAACGATCAAGAAATTGCTTAATAAGGGGTGCTAAGCGTTCAACAATTTGATCGGCTTCAGCGATTGATATGATCAATGGTGGTAAGAGCCTGATCACCGTATCGCGTGTGACGTTGATAAGTAGGCCTGCTTCTAGGGCTTGCTGTACCAAGATGCCACAAGGGCGATCGAGCTCAATGCCAAGCATTAAACCGCGGCCACGAATTTCTTTCAGACCGACAAGATGACCCAACTCAGCTACCAATTTTGCTTTTAAGTGGTCGCCCACCACACGGGCATTATCAAGTAAATCTTCTTTTTCAATCGCATTAAATACAGCTAAACCCGCAGCGCAAACGAGTGGGCCGCCGCCAAATGTGGTGCCGTGCGTGCCAGGGGTAAAGACACCTTTAGCGCGACCGCCAGCCACCATTGCGCCAATCGGTACACCACCTGCCAAACCCTTTGCAAGGGTGATGACATCGGGCTTAACATCAACCCAATGATGCGCCAACCACTTGCCAGTTCGACCAATGCCTGATTGCACTTCATCAATCATTAAAAGCCATTCGTTTTGATCGCATAGCGTGCGTAAATCTTTTAAGTATTGTGCATCAGCGGGGCGAATACCGCCTTCACCCTGAAGCACCTCGAGTAATACGGCGACAACACGGGGCTCTTTTGCTGCCACGGTTTTGACGGCTTCAATATCGTTATATTTAACTTGAATGAAACCTTGGGGTAGGGGGCCAAAGCCTTGGCGAGCTTTTTCGCTACCTGTGGCAGCTAAGGTGCCGAGTGTGCGGCCTGCCCATGACGATTCCATTGTAATGATGGTGGGTAAATCGTTACCTTTTTTATGGCCGTAGAGGCGCGCAATTTTGATGGCGCCTTCGTTGGCCTCAGCACCGCTATTAGAAAACAAAACTTCGTCTAAACCGGTGATATCAATAATGCGTTGCGCCAATTGCGTTTGCAACGGCACGTCGTAAATGTTTGAGGTGTGAATGACTTTTTCTGCTTGACTACTGATGGCGTGAACTAAGCCGGGGTGTGCATGCCCAAGGCAAGACACCCCAATACCTGCCAAGCCATCAAGGTAGGCTTTACCTTCAGTATCAAAGAGCCAGACCCCTCTACCATGGGTAAAGCCCACGGGCAGGCGTGCATAGGTGTTTGCTAAGGGGCTTGTCATATCAAAATTCCAATAAATACAAAATTAATTTTAAAAGGAAAAGTACAGTGTAAGATCAAGTGCAAGTAGATAACTTCATAAACGGAAAATTTTTGAATATTTACGTTTTTTTTATGATGAGGTTTTTAATAATTAAACTGAGACTTTAAACAAAGTTTTCAGTCATCAGATTGGTGAAAGCTCAATCATATACAATTCATTCGGTATGAATCAAACAGCACAATTTTTTGTACTTCACGGTACCACAACCGATGGTCAACGTTTTCGCCCTAGCGACTGGGCCGAACGTCTAGCCGGCGTTTTAGCGCCGTATCGTCCACCAGGTAGTCGAACCAGCCACTTGACTTATTCACCCTACGCTGTACCCAAAATCATTCATGACGTTCGCTGTGTGGTGATTGATAATCGTTTGCGGGGTCTTGAACCTCTCGCGTGGAAGTTTGTTCACGATTTTGCAATTGACAATAAACTACAAACATCTTTCTACTAGCCCCCTCTGTCACAATAGTTGTCCGGTCTTTTAATTTCTTTTCTTAATCTTTTGGGGCGGTTGGAGTGAAGTTGCTATGCCAACCTACAGCACTGAATTTAAAGACAACATCGTTCGTAAAATGAT
>CAMCYB010000079.1 GCA_945883615.1 Bordetella parapertussis
ATCGCGCCGCGTTTGCTTACGCTTGGCATCGAATTCAATATCAGAAAAGCTCAATTGGGGCATGATCGTGATCGAAAAATTTGCGATACTAATCAGACAATTAACCGCGTCCCGAGTTCTCTGAATTCGGGGACTTTTTCAGAGTTTCCCGAGGTCGACATGCCAATAATCACAAACATTGAAGATTTACGCAAAATTGCCCAACGTCGGGTGCCTCGAATGTTTTATGACTATGCTGATTCGGGTTCATGGACCGAATCTACTTACCGCGCCAATGAAAGCGATTTTCAGAAAATAAAACTGCGTCAGCGTATTTTGGTCAATATGGAAAACCGTTCAACTGTATCGCAAATGATTGGCTTGCCCGTTGCCATGCCGGTTGCGATCGCACCAACTGGCCTGACTGGCATGCAACATGCTGATGGTGAAATATTGGCAGCGCGTGCAGCCAAATCGTTTGGGGTTCCGTTCACCCTGTCAACAATGAGTATTTGCTCAATTGAAGATGTGTCGCAAGCAACCGGTGGCCATCCGTTTTGGTTTCAACTTTACGTGATGAAAGACCGCGATTTTATCGAACGTCTGATTGACAGATCAAAACAAGCCAATTGCTCAGCATTGGTGTTGACACTTGACTTGCAAATTTTGGGTCAACGACATAAAGACCTTAAAAACGGCTTAAGCGCCCCACCCAAACTCACGCTTGCCAACATGATCAACATTGCGACCATGCCACGCTGGGCATTGGGCATGTTGGGTACCCCAAGACGCCAATTTGGCAATATTGTGGGGCATGTTAAAGGCGTGACTGACATGAGCAAGCTTAGCGAATGGACCGCCTCTCAATTTGACCCTGGCCTCAATTGGAATGATGTGGAATGGATCAAAAAACGTTGGGGTGGCAAACTTATTTTGAAAGGCATTATGGACCCTGAAGACGCGCGCTTAGCAGCGAATTCTGGTGCTGACGCGATCATTGTGAGTAACCATGGTGGTCGTCAACTTGATGGCGCTGATTCAAGTATCAACGCGCTACCCGCTATTGTTGACGCCGTGGGTAAACAAGTTGAGGTTCACATCGATGGTGGCATACGAAGTGGCCAAGATGTGCTCAAAGCTTGGGCTTTGGGCGCACGGGGTACCTATATTGGGCGAAGCTTTCTCTACGGCTTAGGGGCCATGGGTGAAGCTGGGGTCACCAAAGTACTTGAAATTATTCACAAAGAGCTTGACTTAACCATGGCCTTTTGTGGGCACACTCATATTGACACCGTGACAAAAGATATCTTATTACCCGGTACTTTTCCAACAGGTCGATAGCGTTTAAATAATCTTAATTGTTGTCAGTATGACCGTTCAACGGTTTTTTTCAATGCAAAATTGGCCTTCTTGTTGAATATAAAATTTTTTTTTGGCGCTATAAATCGCTCAATTATGCAAGGTAAACAAATCGTAAAGCAATCAAATCGTAAACGTCTCGCAGTCGGTATCGGTTTACTTTTCTTGGTAGTCATCGTTTGGCGAGTTTGGCAAGGTCCCGCGGTTGACACCTACCGCGTTGTCGAACAACCCCTAATTCAAAACGTGGTGGCAACTGGCCGCGTGATTTCAACGTCACGAGCTCAGATCGGTGCTGAAATTACGGGCGTTGTACTTGAGCGACATATTACCGAAGGTGATCGAGTTAACCCAGGCGATTTACTCATCACGCTACGCGACGATGATTTGGCCGCCCGTATGCGCGAGGCAGAGGCTGCGCTTGAGCAGTTGCGCACATCGCGCCGCCCGCAAGCGATGGCAGCCCTCAAACAGTCGCAAACGCAACTTGAACAAGCCATACGTGAGGCTAAACGTCGCCGTGACTTGTATCAAACTGAGTCTATTTCAAAAGAAATTTACGAAAAAGCTGAACAAGTTCTTGCTTTTGCGCAAGCGAGTGAAGAGCAGTCAAAATTATTGAGCAATTCGTTGGCTCCCGGGGCATCAGAGGAACTGATTTTGATTGAACGGCTCAATGCAGCGCAAGCTGCCTTAGCGCGCACCCAAATCAAATCACAGGTGTCTGGCATTGTGCTGACACGCAACGTGGTGCCAGGTGATATTGTGCAGCCTGGCCGTCTATTGTTAGAAATCGCCAAAGAAGGTTCGATAGAAATACTCATACCTGTCGACGAACGTAACCTTGGCGTCTTAGCGCTGGGTCAACCTGCTCGTTGCATTGCAGATGCCTACCCAAGCCAACCCTTTAATGCCCAGATTAATTTTATTGCTCCCACCATTGATCCGCAACGCGGCACCGTTGACGTGCGATTGACTGTCGAACCACCCCCTGATTTTTTACGCCAAGACATGACCGTTACCGCGACGATTCAAACCAATCAGCGAGATAAAGCCATCACCGTATCAAACGATCTAATTAAAGAGTCTAAAGATGGTCATGGTTTGATATGGATCGTGCATGACGGTCGGGTAATCGCTCAGCCTGTCAAGCTTGGCCTTCGGGGCTTGAGTGCAACTGAAATCACCGAGGGTCTCAAACCAGACGACCAAATCGTGTTGTCTGCCACAGTTAAATTAGGCGAACGGGTGCGATCACGCAATGTGGATTGAAACCACCATTGCATTAAAATTTATGAAACAAGGTGTAACGCAAACCTTGTTAATTTTAGTGGGTATTGCAGTCGGTGTATCGGTCATTGTGTTTATTGTGACGCTTGTCGGGGGGTTGCAAGCCAACATTGTGTCGCGCACATTAGGCACCCAAGCACATGTGCGTGTTCAGCCGCAAGAAGAAGTGAATTTAGTGGCCAACATACCAAATGGCACGTTTAATTTATTGTTGGAAGACAAGCGTGCGCAACGATTAAGGTCTATTAATAACTGGCAGCAAATCATGGCTGACCTTGAGAAATTTAAAGAAGTGTCAGCCGTCTCTCCGGTTGTGTCGGGCCCCGCTTTTGCAAGACGTGGCGAAGCGATTAAATCTGTTTCGATTTTAGGCGTTGATGCTGATCGTTATGAGCGCATCATTCCCATCAGTAAAGATATTAAGTCGGGTGTATTTCGGGTCAATGCTGGCGAGGCTGTGATCGGTCTTCAATTGGCCAATGACTTGGGGGTGAGAGTAGGTAGCAAACTTCGCATCGAAGCCAGCCAAGAGCGCAGTGCAGTAGTCACCATCACGGGCATTTTTGAGTTGGGTGTGCGTGAACTTGACTCTCGGTATGTCTATTTAGATCTCAAACAAGCCCAAGCACTTTTAGGTTTGTTTGGCGGTGTAACCGTCTTAGAAATCACTGTAAACAATATTTTTGATGCGACACTCGTTTCTGACAAAATACATTCACGCACAGCGTTAAAGTCTGAAAGCTGGATGGAAACAAATAGCCAACTGATGAATGCCTTACAGTCTCAAAGTTTGTCGTCAAGCCTGATCAGTTTCTTTGTCGCACTTTCAGTCGCATTTGGCATTGCTAGCGTACTGGCCATTAGCGTCACGCAACGCACCCGAGAAATTGGTATTTTGCGGGCAATGGGTGCACGTCGAGAACAAATGTTAATTGTATTTTTGGTTCAAGGTGCCGTATTAGGTTTGTTAGGCTCTTTTGTTGGCGCGGGCGCAGGCTGGGTCATGGTTTGGGCCTTTAATACCTTTGGGCCTCGGTTATTCGATATTTCACCCTCTATGACCATTGTGCCTATAGCGGTGGGTATTGCAACACTGACTGGCGTGTTAGCTGCAATCGCCCCAGCCTGGCGTGCATCACGACTAGACCCTGTGGCTGCCATTCGTTATGTCTAAGGATGAACACTTACAAAACAACGTTAACCAACAAGACGTTCTGCGGCTTGAGGCGGTCAAAAAATCATACAACGTTGGGTTGCCAACTGAAGCAGAAGTGTTGCATGGTATTGATTTATTAATCACTGGTGTCGATTTTGCTGCACTCATCGGCCCCTCTGGCTCGGGTAAAAGTACCTTATTAAATTTAATTGGTTTACTTGACCAGCCCACATCTGGTGAGCTGTATTTATTAGGTCAAGCCACGCGTGATCTGGCTGATCAACAACGTACGTTACTTAGACGCGAATCAATTGGTTTTGTATTTCAGTTTCACCATCTCATCGAAGCGTTTAGCGCTGTTGACAACATCATGATGCCCATCATGGTTAAAAGTGGACGGCCTCAAACAGAGGCACGTCAATGGGCAGAGCACTTACTTGAAGCGGTGGGTTTAGCCGGCATGGGTCACAAAGCACCCAGCGAACTTTCTGGTGGTCAACAACAACGGGTCGCGATTGCACGCGCGTTGATGACGCGTCCAGCACTTTTACTCGCTGATGAACCGACTGGCAACTGAATTGCCCCGGGTTTTGAGGAGGTTGATTGGTTAAAGTGATTGGCACTCAACAGCCTTAATGCTTTGTTGCTTATGGTAATTTTCTTCTGCCTCAGCAGGAGTAATATACCCGATACGACTCAGTAGCCTTTGGTTATTAAACCA
>CAMCYB010000080.1 GCA_945883615.1 Bordetella parapertussis
TGGTTTAATAACCAAAGGCTACTGAGTCGTATCGGGTATATTACTCCTGCTGAGGCAGAAGAAAATTACCATAAGCAACAAAGCATTAAGGCTGTTGAGTGCCAATCACTTTAACCAATCAACCTCCTCAAAACCCGGGGCAATTCAAACCGAACCAAGATACCCGTCACACTCATTGCTAATCAAATGCTGCGGGTACCCCCCTCACCCTACATTAAAGCCCTGCAAGTACCATCGGGTTTCGATGTGGCAGATCAGCGCATTGCAGATGAAGTTAAAGCAGGTGACATCGTTGTCACAGCCGATATTCCTTTATCGGCCTTAATTGTTGCCAAGCAAGCTTGGGTTATTGACCCCCGTGGGGTGTTGATCGATCAAAGTTCTATTGAGGCACGCTTAACCATGAGAAATTTTATGGAAACACTGCGCGAGTCAGGCGTTCAGACTGGTGGCCCTAATGTTTTTACTAATAAAGACGTACAAGCCTTTGCAAACCAACTCGATCGATTACTGGCACGTTTAATCAAGTTAACGTAAAGCGTTTATTGTTTTTATTATTTTTATGACGGTGTTTTTAACTTGACTTGTTCGACACGTCACATCAATGAAT
The DNA here is from genome assembly GCA_945883615.1 of Bordetella parapertussis. Taxonomy (GTDB): domain Bacteria; phylum Pseudomonadota; class Gammaproteobacteria; order Burkholderiales; family Burkholderiaceae_B; genus Algicoccus; species Algicoccus parapertussis_A. Next base: position 611 of record CAMCYB010000080.1, read on the forward strand.
CGCCCGCTTTTTTCCAAGCATCACAATCATTACAACGAGCGCTGCAAATAAAAGGTTTGTGGCTGTAAGCGGGTCTGTCAAAAGAATGCTTGAGGCCACAAGCGTACAAAAGGGTTGTAATAAGAGTATTTGACTCACTCTGGCATTGCCCCCCATGGCTAGGCCTTTGTACCAAAAGAAAAACCCGGCATACATAGAAAAAAAGCTCAAATATAAAAAACTCACCCACGCGGTTTGGCTTACGTCTAAATACTCACCCTTAAAAAAGAAGCTCGACACAACCAAATTAATCGGTAATGCAACGACCAATGCCCATGAAATCACTGCGACAGGGTTCATTTTTTTAGATAACTGACCCCCCTCAACATAACCCATACAAGCGCATAACCCACCCATTGCAACCAAACCATCGAAGTATGTAAACTGGCCTGAGCCTTGTATTAAGGCGTAGGTCATAACAACGGCAGCACCCATTAGTGAAACGACCCAGAACCCAAGCGATGGCCGTTCACGAAATCGAATGACACCAATCACTGTGATCGCTAAGGGCAGCAAACCCAAAATAACAGCACCATGCGATGAGGCCCCGTGAGTCATCGCTACTGTCGTAAAGATCGGGAACCCAAACACAACCCCTAAAGCAATGACAATGAGTTTAATGAACTCTGATCGCGAAGGTAGCGATGCCTTTGTCAGGAAAAGGTAACTCCCAGCGGCGATGCCCGCCAGCGCCGCCCTTCCAAAAGCAATGAAATAGGGATTAAAACTTTGCACTGCAATTTTAGTAATGGGCAGAGTCAAACTAAAAATAAGAATGCCTACAAAACCAATCAGCATGCCCTTACTTTCTTGATTCATAAACCGTCACAGTTGTTTATTATTAATTGTTTATTATTTGATGTTTATTAATGGATGTTTGACGTTTGATGTTTGCTAGCTTGAATGCATTATCAACTAATCAAAAACACTAGCGGGGGTTATTCAAAGCGCTTTTTTTAAGGCATCGACCTGCAACGGCAATCAAGCCAAGAGCACAAATAATATAAGAGCTGACAAAAACACAATTCAGCTTTGTTAGATGCCGGCTAAATGACATATTTCATGAGTTTCAAGCGTTCGCTCATGAAAATCTAGGTAAGCCAGCATAACAAACACTCGGCACATATCACCGAATATGTTTAGAACGACAGCGACTGTTAACTACTTATCATCGCGTTTTGACTTGTCCTTGTCTTTTTCGCTGTTTTTTTCCATTTTTTTGAATTCGATGAAGGTATAAACCAAACCGATAAAAAGCATCGAAAAAACGAAAATGGCGGGGTAAAGTAAGTACAAGACATCGTCGTTCATTTGCGTTGCCCCATCAAAGCACACAATTTAAAGTAAATGCCGAAGGTAAATATTGAGGGAATCCAGATGGCTGTAAAAATAGCTTGCTCTTGGTCTCTAATGACAAACCAAAGGTAGGCTGAAATAATAAATGACAGCATGACGGCTGTAATGATGAAAAAATCAGAACGCTTAAACATTTTTTTCTCCTGCGATGAATTATTTATTTATGTAATCAGAAATGCCGTAGCCAATTGCGCTTAGTAAACAACCAGCAATGGCAACCGTACCAATAATGCGAATGCCAGATGAAAGACCGTAAGCAAAGATTTCTAGATCGAAAACGTGAAGCACACCTAAAACAATACCCAAACAACCCAAAAAAGTTAGGGTATTACCAATCGAAGTCAACAATTGGCAGAGTCGGGATAAAAGATTACGTTCCTCGGTCATCATTGATTCCACAGTTTTTTATAGTTTTGTACTTCAACATGTAAAAGCTAATTGAGCCTTTCTTGAATAATAAATTAGATTTAATAACCGTTGAAATACTATTTTAACTTAGCGCCTCTATACATCTTGCACTGACGCTTAATGCCCACACTGATTTGAGGGGTTCTCTGACCGTCAAATATAAGCCGTTACAACTAGACCTTTCAATAAATTATTTCGCCCTGACCATTAACTTTTCAGCTTGATTCGTCATTGACTCAATAACAGCTGTCGCTGAAGGTATGTCGTGTATCAAACCCGTGGCCTCTCCCACGGTCACGTGAGCACGGGTGTAATCTTGTTGAGCAACGCCTTGAACATAGTTTTTTCTGGCGCCCTCAGGGTTTTGACGCAGCTGATCAATTTGCTGTTCCCATTGCCGGTGGGTTTCATTGCGCAACGCTCTAAAATCGTAAGGTTCAGGCCATTCTAAATGACGTAAAACGTCAAATACGCTACTGCGTGCAGTGTCGTCGCCTTTTGCATGAACAGCTTGCTGCAATGCCGCCACTGGGGCCAAACACTCTTGTGTGACCCACAGCCTTGACCCAACCAAACCCCCATCAGCACCCAACATCATGGCTGCCGCTAGGCCACGCCCGTCGGCAATGCCTCCGGCTGCTAATAAAAGCGTGTTGGGTGAATGTTTGGCCAACCAATCAGCTATTTCAGGCACAAGCGTGAACGTGCCACGCGCTTGATCATTGCGCATGCCATGCCCACCCGCCTCGCCACCTTGCGCCACAATAATTTGCGCACCTGCGTCAATGAGTTGCGAAACTTGGTCAACGCGCTGAGCTTGGCAAATGATGGGAATGTGGTGATGTTGAATTCTTTGCGTAAAACGCGCTGGGTTTCCGAATGAAAACATCATGGCGGCCGGTTTGTGCGCTTGGTCAAGCACCCAATCTAGCGCACTGGCATCTGTATCAAGACGCCACGTAATGAAACCCATGCCTAAACGAGCTTGGGTTGGGGAAGCGATGCCAGCAAGCGATCTTGCGTTTGTATCAGCTGTTGTATCAGCATCTGTACCATCAGCTGCCAAGGCTAGCGCTTTAGCGTACTCAACTTTGACCCATTCTAGGTCGCCGTACCCACCACCGATTAAGCCTAGTGCACCAGCTCGCGCGCATGCCACCGCTAAAGCGCCCCCTGCGGCACCTGCCATAGGGGCTAAAACAAGCGGTGTTGTTAACGGTAGCGTTTGATAAAGGCGAGAAGAGATGACTGACATGCTGAATCACTTTAAGATTATTAAAAATTAGCATTTAAGAATAAATCTAAACAACTTTAATCTTAGCAGTTGATCTCTTCATTCCGTCACTTCATTTCGTCACTTCATTAAAGCCGAAGCTCTTTCTTCGCGCTTTAAGCATTCACGACTAAGCAAGATTGTTCGCTTTATTGTTCTCTTTATTATTAAACATTCAATATCAAAGTGCGACTTAATTAAAGTGCGACCTAAAAGTTGAACTATCTGAAAATGGTTCATGTCACCATATAAAGACCGCGTTCGAGCAGTTAAGTTTTTATAAAGCTTGGCGACCAGATGGCAAAGGCCATCATAAATTGACATACATTTGTTATATATTTCGATTATTATGGAAATATGAATAATGCAGAAGCTGTTTCAGCATTTATTGCCCTAGGCCAAGAGTCTAGGCTCAACGTATTTCGCTTAATTGTGCAAAAAGGCGAGATGGGGCTTACGCCTACGCAAATACACGAAATGCTGGGTATACCCAATGCCACGCTGAGCTTCCACTTAAAAGAGTTGTTGCAAGCCCGCTTAATTACACAAGAACGCCAAAGTCGTAACCTCATCTACCGCCCAAATGCTTTACATGCCAATGACCTAATCGAATTTTTGATGGAAAACTGCTGTGGCGGCAAATCATGTTTACCTAAAATCTTACCTAAGGAAACTCTGAAAAAGTCCCCGAATTCAGAGAACTCGGGACGCGGTTAATTGTCTGATTAGTATCGCAAATTTTTCGATCACGATCATGCCCCAATTGAGCTTTTCTGATATTGAATTCGATGCCAAGCGTAAGCAAACGCGG
>CAMCYB010000081.1 GCA_945883615.1 Bordetella parapertussis
AAGGGCGCAGTACCCTGATTCGGGGTGCTAAACGGGCTAAAATGCCCAAATATCTGTCCATATTGGGCAAAAAAGTAAATATTATTGAATCAGTAAATTTCTACCGCGGAAATTTCCGCTTTAAACCGACTTATTCAGACCTTCCCTAGTTGAGTGCAAAAATAATTTTTATGGCAATGACCATGCCAGACACAGCAATACTACAAATCATAAGACCAAAAATTCGAGTGATGATGTGCACACCTGCTAGGCCGACAAAGCGCATAATTAAAGCGCTTAGCGAAAAAGATAAAAGGTGAACCAACAAACACAGTGCTAAAACATACGTCGTGTGCAGTTGTTCGGCTAATGTGCGAGCATGATTGTCTGACAGCATGACAACCGTCAAAATAGCACCGGCACCTGCAATGGTTGGCATGGCCAAGGGGTAGATAGCTCGATCGAGAATCGAAGCATTGGCCGGTAATTTCGCGATTTCAGCGTTTAATTTCCCGGTCACCATGCTCAAGCCTAATGTAAACAAGATGAAAGAACCCGCGAGTTGAAATGACGCAGTCGGAATATTTAAAGCCTCGAGAAACTCAAGACCTATAAATATAAAAACGGTCAGAATACAAAACGCCACACCCAGCGCAGCCACGGCAACCCTCATGGCGTCTTTCCAAGAGAGACCACGCGATACGGAAAGAAAAATGGGTACGGTCGCGATTGGGTCTAATATATCCAAAAATTCGTACAAGAAATTTGAAGGAAACATGGCCTTAGAACACCTAAATGCGATCTGTTGGTTTCATTGTGATATTGAACCATACCGCACCCGCATTCAACGTGGTGCGCCTTAATCAAACACAGCGTAGTGGCTTAATTAACGTCGTGCAGCGCCTTCTTCACAATTGAGAAAGTCTCTTCGATCTGATTTTCGTTGATGATTAACGGTGGTGAAAACGCCAAAATATCGCCGGTGAAACGAGTGAGCAAGCCTTTTTCCATACACTTTAGGAATGCTTCATAGGCGCGTGTGCCGGGTGCGCCAACACGCGGTTCCAATTCAATAGCACCCATCAAACCGATGTTACGAATATCTTTAACGAAAGGTTCGCCACGTAGTGCGTGTATTGCTTTTTCGAACATAGGCGCCAAGGTCGCTGAGCGATCGAATAATTTTTCTTTGCGGTAAATTTCTTGCGTTGCCAAACAAGCCGCTGCGGCAGCAGGGTGGGCTGAGTAGGTGTACCCATGAAAAAACTCAATTGCTGTGCCAGAGCCTGCATTGACAATCGCATCGTGAATGTGACGACTGACCGCAACACCAGACATGGGAATAGCTGCGTTGTTTATGGCTTTAGCCATTGTGAGTATGTCAGGTGTGACACCAAATAACTCACTGGCCGTTGCTTTACCTAAGCGACCAAACGCCGTGATCACTTCGTCAAAAATGAGCAAAATGCCGTGTTTAGTACAAATCTCACGAAGCCGCTGCAGATAACCTTGCGGAGGCACCAGTACGCCTGTCGAGCCGGCAACGGGTTCCACAATGACAGCTGCAATGGTAGAGGGGTCATGCAAAGCGCATAAACGCTCAAGATCGTCTGCTAAATGTGCACCCCAAGCAGGTTGACCCTTGCTGTAAGCCATCTCGGCAAAATTAAGTGTGTGCGAAATGTGATCAACACCCGGTATTAACGCACCCGAATACGCCTTACGATTAGCCAAGATACCGCCGACTGAAATACCACCAAACCCAACACCGTTGTATCCGCGCTCGCGACCGATTAGTCGTGTGCGCTGACCCTCACCGCGGGCACGGTGGTAGGCCAGTGCGATTTTAAGTGAGGTGTCAACAGCTTCGGAACCTGAGTTAGCAAAGAAGATGCGATCAAGGCCTTTAGGCATGATCGTTGCTATAACCTCGGCTGCTTCAAAAGCAATGGGGTGAGCCATTTGAAAAGTCGGTGCGTAATCGAGTTCCATCATTTGCTGATGAACAGCTTCGATAATTTCTTCGCGGCAATGACCCGCATTCACACACCATAACCCGGCGCTCGAATCGAGAATTTTCTGCCCGTCAACCGTCGTGAAATACATACCCTTCGCACTTTTAATCATGCGCGGTGCCGCTTTGAACTGTTTGTTCGCAGTAAAGGGCATCCAGAAATGAGTCATATCGATATCTTTAGATAGACTTATTTTTTCGGTGGGTGCATTCATGGCAATCTCCGGTAAGTAGGGTTAAATCATCATACGGTAAGTGGTAACTTTGCGTATTAATCAAAGCCCGCCATCATTGATTCGGTACCATGTCACGACAGCATTGACATAAAAGCAAATGTTGACCCAGTGATTTATCTGGACGTTTTACTTAAGTAAGTTTTGACGGCAGAAAAAATCAAACACCCACCTGTTTTGATTCAATTTGGTTTGTTATGGCTTGGTACAGGTTTTACTCGCGGTGTTCGGTATCGGTTATAGCCCCAAAGGTACTGCGTTGGCATGAGCCGGATCATATCTTCCATAGCCTGATTCAATTGTGTGGCGGCTATTTCAAGGTCGTTAGATAAAGGCTCTTTCATCGCTTGGTACCTGACTGTATAACCCTTACCGATCCCGTTGCGTTGCGCGGCCATAACGTAGATAGGTGCTCCGGTGAGGCTTTGTAATCTTTGAACAAGAGTGGTTGTGTACGCTTTTTTCCCAAAAAATGGTGCCCAAACCCCTTCACCCATCACTGGAACTTGATCTGGCAGAATGCCGATCGACTGACCGCGTTTGAGTGCTTTTAGTAAGCTTCTAACACCGGTATGGTTGGCCGGTGCCATCGTGAGGTTTTTTCTACTTCTTGTTTTGATGATCCAGTCTTGCAACCATTGCAATCTGGGTGGCCGAAACAACACAGTCGCTGGAAATCTGCTGGTAAAGATCGCCCCAAGTGATTCAAAGTTTCCTGCGTGTGGGCCAAGCAATATCAAGCCTTTTCCATGGGTAAGCACCTCTTGAAACTCATCCCAACCATCGCATTGAACTTGTTTGACTAATTCAGCTTCATTTTGACGAATGTGCCAATAGGGCATTTCTAAAAACAGTTGCCCAACGTGAATGAGCGATGTACGTAATGTTTTAGGCGAAGCATCAGGCATTGCTATAGCTAAGTTTTCAGCTGCGCGCCGTTTGTAACTACCGGGCAATAACCATACTAACCAACCCGCGCCATAGCCCAATATTTGAAGCGCTGTTAGAGGCAAACTGGCTAAAAATTTGAACAAGACAGTGACTAATAAAGGCCCGAGTTTATTAAACATCGATTCATTCTCTATTTGAGGTACGCGCCTTCATCAATACCCTCAGCGGAGCGACGTTACCTAGACAAGTGTTGTAAAGAAATTTTGTATATTTTTAACATTTTTTTAGCAATTGTGAAATCGACTTGGGCCCTAGGAATTTGACCCTATGTTACATAAAAGGTCGTGGCTTTGATTAAAATAACCACTGTAATTGTGCCTGCAACATCTGACTATTAGATTGACCTGCCAACGTGGCTGAGTACACCAAGTTAAAACGGCTTGAAGGCCCAAGGCTGGCGCCAATTCCTACCTCAATAACGGCTGAATTTCTTGCGATGGCGGCAGACGAAACGGTAAAGTCTGGCCCCGTGGCAAAGGCCAGCGTGGTTGTGGGCGACAGATCACCCCATGCCCGCTGCCAACCAGCTGACACGCCCACCTGCCAGCTATTCTTTCCTGTCTGCCATTGATGACTGAGTCTAGCGCCTAACGTACCAAACCCCGTGCTTGCATTGTTTGCTTGTCCGCTCAGGGCTGCTTCTGCACCGTTTTCACCAAAGTTTGAGGTCTGAAGCCAAATTTGACTGACCTGACCGAAGGGTGACAGCGTGGTTTGGCGGTCTTGCTGTTTGCTTAGCGTGAAAGGGCTGCTGAGGTCTGCAAATAACTGGGTTGATCTTGAGTCTACCGTTCCACTAGCGTTGCCCTGGTCATCAAGGGGTAGGGTACGTTGCACATTGGCTGAGTACCACGACTGCACGACGCCACTATTTAGACGCAACTGAATCGCCCCGGGTTTTGAGGAGGCATTATTTTCTGAGAGAATATTGTCATGAAAAAATCAAATACCTTTTCCCCCGAAGTCCGTGAGCGTGCTGTGCGAATGGTGCAAGAACATCGGGATGAATACCCATCGCTTTGGGCAACC
>CAMCYB010000082.1 GCA_945883615.1 Bordetella parapertussis
GCCGCGTTTGCTTACGCTTGGCATCGAATTCAATATCAGAAAAGCTCAATTGGGGCATGATCGTGATCGAAAAATTTGCGATACTAATCAGACAATTAACCGCGTCCCGAGTTCTCTGAATTCGGGGACTTTTTCAGAGTTTCCTTAGATAGCAAAACATTAAGCGTGTACAAAGAAAAAGAAATGACGCAAATTGAAATGCCCAGTTTCTCTGTCAACGAACGTTTAGATAAATTTTTATTCAAGCCGCTCCCCCCATTTAATAAAACAGACGTATTACACACAAAAGTAATACACACTTATTTTTTAAATTTTCGAATTATTTGTTTCGTTTTTTGAATTTACATCTTAAATATCTTGGCTTCTACTCACGTTTACCCTAATTTTTTTTATTTTTTCAAAGATTCGTATTGTGTGATGACATTTAAGCGTTAGGCCAAGCAAGGCGAGGCCAGTGTGATGGCAAACTATGCGGGTCATGCGTAACAATCATGCTGCAGCGCTTTAGCAGCCACGGTTCAATACCTTCTATTAAGCGTTGCACCAACTCTGTTTGCAAACCTCTAAACGGTTCGTCTAACAAAACTAAAGCAGGGTCTTTAATTAACAGCGCGGCAAGTTGTAAACGACGCGCTTGCCCGCCTGAGACGTGACTACCGCGAACACCTAAGTTGTAATCAAGCCCTTCGTTTGTGTTGTGAAGCGTTTCGTAAAGATCAACATTTTTTAAGGCTTCATATAAGTCAGATTCAGCCACATTTTCTAACCCTAAGCTAAGAAACTGGCGAATCGAAACATTCATTAACGAATCACCTTGCGCCAATAAAGTAACCTTCTGATAACGTACAGCATCAGGCCATGTCAACAAATCGTTACCATCAAGCCATACCCCACCCTGTTCAGCGTTCAATTCACCGGCAATGGTTTCAAGTAGGCTGGTTTTTCCTGTTCCGCTTTGACCATAAACCACAAGAGGCATGCCAGGTTTTAGCAATAGGTTAAGAGGGTTTCTTTTGCCGGGTTGACGCTGGCAAAGCAAATTTTTAATGGAGATAGAGTTGAACGCAAGGTGACGAAAACTTGTGTCTTCAACAAAAGATAACTCAGTTGAATCAGATCTCTGAGGTACTTTCAATGGGCCAAATGAGTCTAATGAGTCTATAGCGTCGGGCACGTCACCAAGCGAGTCGGCGTGTTCAAGTGTTTCTAAATCCATTAAGCGTTCAGCAGCTGCTTTTGCTTCACCCGTTCGCCACAAAGCACCAGGCAAGGCGCCCAGCGCTTCATTTAAACCTAACGTCATCAGTGCAAGTAAAGCAATAATGGGGGGTTCAAATGTTGACCACGCTATAGCAATAACAGCAACAGTGGCTAATGCCGTAATAGCCTGAACGCCGTGCTCGCCTAAACTGGCCATTTGCTCTTGCGCATTAAACCGTTGTGTTTGTTGCTGATCGAGTTGTGCGAGGTGTTGTGCACTGTCATGTTGCTTTTCATTTGAAATCAACTCAGCCAGACCACCTAGATGATCGATTAACACTATCTTTTGAGCTGCGCGCGCTTGTACTAATGCGGCACCTCTTTTTTGGCCTTGTTTAGCCAATACAAACGATACGATTAAAACAATTAAACCACTTGCACCGATAGTCAATGCGATCCAAGCGTGACCCCAAACCGCACCAGCCCACACGCTCGCAACCAAGGTCATGCACGCAGCAAACATCGGGCCCAACACGCGTAATGGAATACCGTCTAGCGTTTCAACGTCAACCATCAAGCGCTGAATAATGTCGCTCAGACGACGATTATCTATTAAGCGCGCAGGCCTAAAAGCAACGGCATTAAAAGCACGAACACGCAAATCTTTAAGAACGCGCAAAATCGCTTCATGACCGATGACCCGTTCAGCATAACGACCCACCGTGCGTACAATCGCCAAACCACGAATCAACGTTGAGGGCACAAAAATATTTAAATTAGCAATCAAGCCCAGACCTGCTAGCGCGCACGCAGCAATAAACCAACCTGAAGTGGCAAGCAATGCCACACCCGCCAACCATGTCACGCCTAAACATATGAAACTTAATACAAGCCAACGGGCACGTTGTCGGTACAACTGATAAAGATAAACCCAGGCTTTCATGTGATGAGCCCCTGAGTATTGTTGAGTATTAATTTTCCATTGTGAATGCTATAGACCTGATCGCACCGCGCAAGCAGTGCTTGATCGTGGCTGGCGACAATAACAGTCACCTTGTCACGCTTGGCACGACTCAATAAAGTATCTAACAATTGGTCTCGCGTGTGTTCATCAAGCGCAGCGGTCGGTTCATCAAGCAACCACAGCAAAGATTGATTCAGTAGCGCACGAGCCAAAGCAATACGTTGTGCCTGACCACCCGAAACCCCACGATTCAAATCACCAATCGGCGTATCAAGACCATCAGCTAAAGTGCTGTCAGGCAACCTGATGCCCGCATCGGCCAGCGCATGAATCAATTGATCATCTGATGAATTGTGTTGACAAGCCATCAGTAGATTTTCGCGAAGCGAGCAATGAAATAAATAGGGGCGTTGATTTAACCATGACCAACGCTTTGCGCGTTTTAAAGAACCCTGCGTTGGTTCAAGAAAACCCGCAATCAAACCCAATAAGGTTGATTTGCCCTGGCCACTATCACCCGCAATACCAATGACCTGACCCTGTTTAATATTGATTGAAACATCGTCAATGACGTCTTGAGGATTTTGCCCGTCGTAGTGAAAAGAAACATGCGTCAACGTAACCATACCGCCCTGCTCTGCATCATACGTTGTCAATTTTTTATTATGTGATTGCTCTAAAAAAATGGGTGCAAGCGTTTGTGCTGCGGCCTTGGCAGCGGTCATATCGTGATGTGCCTGAGCCAACTGACGCAAGGGTAAAAAACACTCAGGCGCCAACATTAAAAGAAATAAACCTGAAAATAGAGTTAATGCAGAGGCCGGGCCAAAGGTTAAGAAGCCCACCAAAGAAAAACCAATATAAATAGCCATCAAACCAATAGACATCGCGCTAACAAGCTCTAGCGTGGCTGACGACATAAAAGCGACTCGCAACACTCTCATTGATACGCTACGGTATGTCTCTGCTGCGTGTTCAACACTTTTTGAGGAAGTCTCTAACGCCCCTTGGCGTCGCAACCATGGCAGGGCTTCAAGGCGATCTAGTAGCTGACTAGCAAGCGAAGCTTGCTGATCTTGTTGCGATTTGTGAACCGCTTCTGTACCCCACCCAATTAAAACCATAAAGAATGGAATGAGGGGCGTTGCCAACAATAATAATAGGCCCGCAACCCAATCAACACTCAAACAAACCGCAATAATAATTAAAGGCACAATCATTGCTGTGATGCGCGCGGGCAGGTACTTTGATAAATAACCATGCAAAGCGTCAACTTGCTCAATATGACGCTGTGCCCACCATGCTGTATTGCCTTGGGCTTGTAGATTAAATGGACCTGCTTGGTTGGCATGCACAAGCAATTTCTGCCGTAGGTGCTGACGCAAGCGGGCCGACACACGTTGCCCCATGCGGTCACGGTAAAGATGCGCCACGAAGCGCAACGCAATTGCTGCAATGGCAGCTAGCCAAAGCCAATATGCGGGCCTTTGATGTGTAATCGCTAAGCTAATTAATTCAGCCACCGCAGCTGAAAACCCAATTAACCCGAATGCACCCACAGTTGACGCCATCGCCACCCTTTTTAAATCAGGTGCCGCATCAGCTTTAAGCTGACGAAGAAAGGTCGCCGACGCCTGAGCAGTTACCGGCGGGAGTAGGTCTTGTGAGGGTGATGAAGAATCACTAATCGCTATTTACTCGGGTGTAAACCTGCATGGCACAAAATGTGATCCACAGTATAGTGCTCAATAATAGCGTATTGAATAATTCTCAAGGTTAAACCCATAAAGTTAAGTTTTGACCGATAAGTACCTCAGGCATATCACCCCCAACACCTAGGGAAACTCTGAAAAAGTCCCCGAATTCAGAGAACTCGGGACGCGGTTAATTGTCTGATTAGTATCGCAAATTTTTCGATCACGATCATGCCCCAATTGAGCTTTTCTGATATTGAATTCGATGCCAAGCGTAAGCAAACG
>CAMCYB010000083.1 GCA_945883615.1 Bordetella parapertussis
CGCCGCGTTTGCTTACGCTTGGCATCGAATTCAATATCAGAAAAGCTCAATTGGGGCATGATCGTGATCGAAAAATTTGCGATACTAATCAGACAATTAACCGCGTCCCGAGTTCTCTGAATTCGGGGACTTTTTCAGAGTTTCCCTAACTGTTGCCGGATTATTAATAAAATTATTAATATCGACTAGCTTGTCAAACCCATACAGCACCATAATAGGTGCCATCAAAATTCGCGATACCAAAAGTACTAAGTTTTGTATCATACGAAGCGGGGAATAACTTTACCCGGGTTCAAAATATTAAGTGGATCAAGCGCGTCTTTAATCGATTGCATGACCTCAAGGGTGTCGCGACCATGTTCGGCTTCCATAAACTGCAGTTTGTGTAGACCAATGCCATGTTCGCCCGTACAGGTGCCATCGGCTTGAATGGCCAAGTTAACTAAATCGTGATTCAATTTCTCTGAGGCTTCCCACTCTTTTGGGTCATTGGGGTCAAGCAACATCAATACATGAAAATTACCATCACCCACATGACCGACTATGGTTGTAGGGAAACTGACTTTTTCTAACCACTCGGTTGTTTTATCAATGCAATGTGCCAAACGAGAAATGGGCACACAGACATCGGTTGTACTGACACGGCAGCCCTGCCGTAATTGCAGCCCTGCAAAATAAGCGTTGTGTCGTGCTGTCCAGAGTCGGTTTCGGTCTTCTGGGTGCTCAGCCCATGCAAAATCAGTACCACCGGTGTCTTTTGCAAGTTCTTGAACCGTTTGAGCCTGCTCTTTGACGCTGGCTGAACTGCCATGAAATTCAAACAGCAACAAAGGCGATTCTTGAAGTGTAAGCTTGCTGTATAAATTGCTCGCGCGTACAGCATCGGTATTCATTAATTCAACCCGAGCGACCGGCACACCCATTTGAATGGTTTGAATGACACAGTCTACTGCTGCATGAACAGAAGAAAAGTTACATATGGCCACACTTACCGCTTCAGGTTGAGGGTAAAGCCTTAATGAAATTTCAGTAATGATGCCAAGCGTACCTTCGCTACCCACATATAAACGCGTCAAATCGTAACCCGCTGAAGATTTTCTAGCACGTCTAGCCGTACGAATAACTTTACCTTGAGCGGTCACCACTTCGAGTGACAATACGTTTTCACGCATGGTGCCATACCGCACAGCGTTTGTACCTGAAGCGCGGGTGGCGGCCATGCCACCGATTGAGGCGTCTGCACCGGGGTCAATCGGAAAAAAAAGGCCAGAGGTACGTATTTGCTCATTTAACTGTTTACGACTGATACCAGGCTGAACGGTAACCGACAAATCTTCTACATGCAGGGCTAGGAGCTTATTCATGGATGAGAGGTCAAGACTTATACCCCCCTCAATAGCAAGCAAGTGGCCCTCAAGCGATGAGCCCGCACCAAAGGGAATAAGGGGTACTTGGTGCGTACGGCATTGATTCACAACAAACACCACATCATCAGTTGATTCGGCATAGACCACCGCATCTGGCAACATCATTGGAAATGGTGACTCGTCACGCCCATGGTGCTCACGAACCGAAACGGCGGTATTTAAACGCACCCCAAACCGATCTTGCAACGCTTGCAACATGTCGCTTGGCAAAGGTTTACGCAAGCATTGCTCAATGATGTGATTGCCCATTTAATGACTCCAGAGTTGCATTGAATTTAGCCTGAAACATCCATAATAGAAAGGTATTTGTAAAAGAATTTGTTTTAAAAAACAATATGACTAAACACTTCTTTTTATACTAATATCCGACTTAATATAGGTATTCAACGTGTATGTTTTAAATCGTTCTTGCATCTAAACTTTTTTAAACAAGTAATTAATTAAGGAAATAACATGTCAAAAACAACGGTAAAAGGGTATTCAGTCTTGCATGACCCTTATGTCAATAAAGGTTCAGCATTCACTGAAAAAGAGCGTCAGGCAGCAGGTTTAGAGGGTTTATTACCGCCTCAGGTTGATACCCTTGCGCTTCAAATTGCTCGCGTTCATGCTGAACTTGATATGCTCGATTCAGATCTACAACGTTACTTATTTTTAATGGATTTTTAATGGATCTTCAAAGCCGCAATCAAACGCTTTTTTATGCCATTCTCATGAGCGACCCTGCCCGCTTTATGCCTTTGGTTTATAAACCAACCGTCGGCGAAGCATGCCATAAGTTTGATGATATTTTTAGAGCGTCACGTGGTATTTACATACCCATTACTGCTAAAGGCCGAGTAAAAGAATTATTACAAAACTGGCCCAAAAAAGACATTCGTTTTATTGTTGTCACCGATGGTGAACGTATTTTAGGGTTAGGTGATTTAGGTGTGGGGGGGATGGGCATACCCGTAGGTAAATTGGCGCTCTATACGGCTGTAGCAGGCGTACCACCCGCGCTCACAATACCCATCACCCTTGATGTGGGGACTAACAACCAATCATTACTTGAAGACCCACTATATTTAGGTTTGAACCAACAGCGTGTTCGCGGTAAAGAATACGATGCGTTTATTGAAGAATTTGTAGATGCAGTACAAAAAGTTTATCCGAAATGTTGCTTGCATTGGGAAGACTTTGCAAACTTTAACGCGGTGCCTATTCTTGCCAAGTATAAAGATAAAATTTGTACCTTTAACGACGATATACAAGGCACAGCTGGCATGACTTTGGCTGGCATTTACGGTGCACTGAGAATTTCAGGTCAAAAGTTAGTCGATCAAAAATACTTATTTATGGGTGCAGGGTCAGCCGCCATGGGTATTGCAGAACTAATATGCCTTGCTATGGTTGGTGAAGGTCTCACCACAGAACAGGCACACGCTCGAATAGCTTTATATGACATCAATGGTTTGGTTGATTCAACACGTAAAGATTTAGCTGATTTTCAAAAACCCTTTGCAAATAAATATAAACCTTGCACCTCTTTTGTTGACGCCATTAAACAGATCAAACCAAATGGTATTTTTGGTGTGAGTGCTGTTCCCAAGCTTTTCAATCAACAAGTGATTGAAGCCATGTCGGAAATAAATGACCGCCCAATTATTTTCCCACTTTCAAATCCTACCTCACGCTCAGAATGTACGGCTGAAGAAGCTTACAAATGGTCTAAGGGTAAAGCGATTTTTGCGAGTGGCAGCCCCTTCCCTAACTTTACTTTTATGGGTAAGACAATCATTCCAGGTCAAGGAAATAATGTTTACATTTTCCCGGCTTTAGGTATGGCTGTGTTAGCAACCGAAACAACTCGCATTACAGAACAAATGTTTATTGTGGCCGCTAAAGCTGTTGCGGAACAAGTTACACAAGAAGAACTCGACACGGGTCTCATTTACCCGCCACAGTCGCAAATTCTTGATGCATCACTTCATACGGCCGCAAAAATAGCAGAATATATTTTTGATCAAGGTTTAGCAAAAACCAAAAAACCGAAAGACATTGAAGCCCACATTCGTCAATTGGCCTATAAACCCGTCTATGAATCGTGATGTATTAAAAAACGTTTGGCTTGCCGCGTCGTCTTAATACACGAATGGCCAAACAACTCAACGGGTCATTCTCGACAGCAAACGTTTAGCGAAACTTACGGTATTGAAGTCGCTCAGTCAAGGCCTACGTTGGTGACACTATACCGGCACTAGATAACGCTTTTCTATTTGGCGGGCTAACAAAACAACGATAGAAATAAGCATCAAATAAACGATAGCGGCAAATATGTAAGCTTTGAAAAATTGAAAATTTGTAGAAGCCAACTCTTGTACACGAGCAAAGAATTAAGTGTACTGAATCAAAAAGGCAACAGAACTATCTTTAATGTTAGATATAACTTGGTTGGTTAATGCAGGTATTGAAAACCGAATAACTTGAGGTAACGTAATCAGTTTAAAAATCTGTAACGGGCTAAACCCCTGAGCGTTAGCTGCATCGAGTTGGGTTTTATCTAAGGAAGGTCTGAATAAGTCGGTTTAAAGCGGAAATTTCCGCGGTAGAAATTTACTGATTCAATAATATTTACTTTTTTGCCCAATATGGACAGATATTTGGGCATTTTAGCCCGTTTAGCACCCCGAATCAGGGTACTGCGCCCTT
>CAMCYB010000084.1 GCA_945883615.1 Bordetella parapertussis
CATGCCTAAACGTTGGAACAATCGGTCAACTCGCAATTGGCAACCCATTAATGAAGTCTGGCTTAACCCACCAAAAGAGCACATCAATGAATCTATTAATTTAAAACAGGCAGCATGAAAGAACGGCCATCTTTGTTGACAACTACCGTTACCCGAAGGGTCTTTAAAAAACATGGTGGCTTGCTCGCCCGCTTCACCTTTAAAGCGTATGTAGGGTTCAATTATAAATTTTGTACCCGCTGCTTTAAGTTTTTCAGCTAACGATTCCCAGTCTGACATCGACAAAACCACGCCAAAATGACGAACCGGTACGTTGTGTGCGTCAACTGCACTGGTGGCTGCCGAGGTGCACGAATCGGGTGACAAATGCGCCACAATTTGGTGACCATAGAAATTAAAATCGATCCAGTCGGGTGAGCTGCGACCTTCAGGGCAACCCAATATGTCGCCGTAAAAATGACGTGCAACGTCAAGGTTGTGCACAGGGAACGCTAAGTGAAAAGGGGGCATAGCTTGTGTGGCGGTATTCATATTAAAATCTCAAAAGTAACCATGGGTTTAAATCAAAAAAAGCGGTACTGAATCATTTTTGTGTTCGTCAAGACGGGTCTAAAAGTGCCGAGACACTGCCGAGACATTTCAAAACACTGATTCAATACAATCATACCGATTTTATGATGTCGGCGAGGTCTCGAACACCAAACTAAAACAACTGCCCTCAGTGGGCCAACTGACGATGTTAAGTTTAGCGTTATGACGCATCGCAATATGCTTGGTGATGGCTAACCCCAAGCCCGTACCGCCCAGCGCTCTTGAACGGCCGCGATCAACCCGATAAAACCGTTCACTTAAACGTGGAATATGTTCTGGTGCAATGCCAATACCCGTGTCGGTCACACTAAATCGCGGGCGATTGGCTTCATCGACCGCCCATTTGACCTGAATATACCCACCCTCAGGGGTGTAGCGAATGGCATTATTAAGTAAATTAGAAAAAGCGGATGTCAATTCAGAATAACTGCCCTTTAGATGCAAATCAGGCATGATTTGCCAATCAAAATCATGTTTACCACCCGAAAGCGCCTCAGCTTGCTGACGAAGTGTGTCAATTAAAGCGGGCATATCAAGGTCAACGCGCTCAGCTTGTGACGTTGATTCTAAGTCTGAAAGTGACAATAACTCAGCCACCAGGGCTTGCATGCGTTGAGCCTGATCATGCATTAACTCAATATATTGTTTTTTTTGTTCAGGTGATAAGGCATCTGGCGGGGCATCTTTTAAGGTTTCTAAAAAGCCAGCTAAAACGGTTAAAGGGGTACGAAGCTCGTGTGAAACGTTTGCCACAAAGTCACGTCGCGTGGTTTCAAGGCGATCAATTTGAGTCATGTCGCGTGTAATCAGTAAGCGTTGGTTGCCCGCATAATTAACGAACTGCATGACAAGACGTTTATCTTCGCCCGCCTGAGTGAGTTTTTGTAGAATGGGTTCAGGCCATTGAGGTTGCTTTGCGTACCGAAGAAAATCAGGTTGGCGCAACAAATTTAATAATGAATGACCCACATCAAGTGTTTGGTCAAGATTAAGGTGCAGTTTTGCAGCTTGGTTAAACCATACGATTTTGAATAGGTTGTCGAGCGCAACAACCCCAACAGGTAGCGCTTGAGCAGCCAGCATAATTGCATTGGCCGTTTCTTGAGATGCAATGGCTGACTCAGCCTGCATTTTAGTAAAGCGCTGTAATTGTGACACCACATCAGCCCATGGACCAATATGTTCTGGTGGAATATTTGTTGCGGGCGATTTAGACCATTGGGCAACTTTGGCGCCTTGATAGCGTCGCCAAGTTAGAACAAGACCTGTGCCGAGCGCGAGTAGAGCCCAGCCCCAGACATTTTCAAAATAAAGTGTCCAGGCACTGGCAATCAGTGCAAAAAAAACAAACCATAGAAACGTTCGGTGCCATTGCATAAAAATGATTTTCGCATGACTTGCTGTTTATTAATGAATGTCCGGCAACGGGCGCTTTTGAATTATTTGGCGACCTGATGAGTAAAGCGGTAGCCGCTACCCCGAACCGTTTCAATATGACGGTCATGACGTGTGAGTTCAAGCGCTTTGCGTAAGCGACGAATATGCACGTCAACCGTGCGCTCTTCGACAAAAACGTGATCGCCCCAAACCTGATCTAGTAATTGAGTTCTAGAAAAAACCCGTTCAGCGTGGGTCATAAAGAAGTGCAGTAAACGAAACTCTGTCGGTCCAATATTTAAAGACTGACCATTACCTGTCAAGCGATGCGAAACAGGATCGAGTATTAAGCCCCCAACCTCAGTCATATCGTCAGTTAGTTGAGGCGCACGCCGACGCAAAACAGCTTTAATGCGCGCCAAGAGCTCTTTGGGTGAAAACGGCTTGGTAATGTAATCATCAGCCCCTGCCTCAAGACCATCGATTTTGTCTTGTTCAGCCCCCTTTGCCGTCAACATGATGACGGGTACTAAGCGTGTACGGGCGTCTGCTCTCAGACGGCGTGCAAAGGTTAAACCTGACGTACCCGGCAGCATCCAGTCGAGCAAAATCAAATCAGGCAGCTCAGCACGAATTAATGTGTCAGCTTGACCTGTATCATAGGCACGAAGCACTTTGTGCCCAACAAAAGATAGGTTGACTGCAATCAATTCTTGAATGGCGGGTTCGTCTTCAACGACTAATATGGTGCTTGACATCGTTTTTACGCTTATAGAAGTGGGCAATTTAAAGATATGGTTCATGATATGACTTATATGTGTCAAGTATGTGACAGTATCTATATTGCTTATCTATATTGCTAATGCTTGCGCTAATATTGAGCTTACTCGGGTTTGCATGACTTCCAGCGATTTAATGTTGGGTTTGGCGTGCCAACTAACAAAATAGAACCTTTAAAAACATATGGCTGAACAAAAAACACATTTTGGTTTTAAAACGGTGGCTGAATCTGAAAAAGCTCGCAAAGTGGCTGAGGTTTTTGATTCGGTGGCGACACGTTACGACATCATGAACGACTTGATGTCGGGGGGGCTTCACCGTTTGTGGAAATCGTTCACTATGACTCGTGCTGCGGTGCGCCCTGGAATGCGCGTTCTTGATATTGCCGGGGGTACGGGTGATTTAGCCCAAACCATGGCTAAACAAGCGGGGCCAACTGGCGAAGTATGGCTGACTGACATTAACGAATCAATGCTTCGGGTCGGGCGCGACCGCTTGCTTGATGCGGGTCTAGTATTACCCACGGCGGTGTGCGATGCTGAAAAGTTACCCTTTCCAGAGCGATATTTTGACCGGGTAACCGTTGCGTTTGGTCTACGTAACATGACCCATAAAGATTTGGCATTAGCTGAAATGACGCGGGTTTTAAAGCCTGGTGGTAAGTTGCTGGTGCTTGAGTTTTCAAAAGTGGCTAAACCACTTACCCCACTTTACGATTGGTATTCGTTTAATATTTTGCCTTGGTTAGGGCAAAAAGTGGCAGGTGATGCCGACAGTTACCGTTATTTGGCTGAATCAATACGTATGCACCCTGATCAAGAAACGTTGAAAACCATGCTTGAAACCGCAGGTTTGATGCGCACGCAGTTTTTTAATTTGACCGGCGGCATTGCTTCTCTGCATGAAGGCGTAAAAGGTCTTAATACCTAGGGAAACTCTGAAAAAGTCCCCGAATTCAGAGAACTCGGGACGCGGTTAATTGTCTGATTAGTATCGCAAATTTTTCGATCACGATCATGCCCCAATTGAGCTTTTCTGATATTGAATTCGATGCCAAGCGTAAGCAAACG
>CAMCYB010000085.1 GCA_945883615.1 Bordetella parapertussis
AGGGCGCAGTACCCTGATTCGGGGTGCTAAACGGGCTAAAATGCCCAAATATCTGTCCATATTGGGCAAAAAAGTAAATATTATTGAATCAGTAAATTTCTACCGCGGAAATTTCCGCTTTAAACCGACTTATTCAGACCTTCCCTAGACAACATCGACAGAGTGTATTGCTTAAACGCGTGACCATTTACAACTTATATTTAACTTTTAAAGCTTGAAAAAACATAATATTATGCATAGTGGCTAGCGTAGCGTTTATCATCACTTGCACGATTTTATTAATTATTTAAATTTAATGGGGCATTGTTATGTCATTACAAAAAATTGATCATCTAGTTGGTGAAGGCGCTGAAGCGGTTACAGGTCAAATGGTCGCCGTTCACTACACAGGCTGGTTGCTTGACCCTGCCGCACCAGAGCAAAAAGGATCTAAATTCGATAGTTCACTTGATCGCGGTGAGTTGTTTAGCTTTCTTCTTGGGGCGGGTCGCGTCATTCAAGGGTGGGATCATGGCGTTGCTGGCATGAAAGTCGGTGGCAAGCGCACACTGATTATTCCCTCCAGTATGGGTTATGGTGAGTATGGCGCGGGTGGTGTTATTCCCCCCAATGCAGATCTTATATTTGAAGTTGAACTTCACCAGGTCGGCTAATTAAGACCCTTTGACACAAACTCATTGATACAAACTCATTGATACAAACTCATTAACGTAAGCCCAACTTTTTAACAGTATCTTTAAAAATAGTTGGGTTTACGTTAAACAAAAAGGTTTTTAATGCAGTTCAGTTTATTAAACATAGTATTTAAAAATATTTCTGGTTTGGCGGCTCAATGAGCCGCTTTTCTTTCTCTGCACTAACACGCAAAAAATTAATGCCTAATTTTGACGTCAAAGGTAGGGTTGACGGTCAGCTTGTTCGATCAATTTCTTTATTTCATTTGATCATGTTGGGTGTAGGTTGCACTTTAGGTACGGGTATTTTTTTTGCACTGACTGAAACGGTGCCCATTGCTGGCCCTGCCGTGGTTATTTCTTTTGTTTTTGCCGGTATTACAGCTGGCCTCACTGCACTCTGTTATGCAGAGGTGTCGGCTCGCATACCTGTTGCGGGCTCTGCCTATACCTTTGCTTATATGACTATGGGCGAGGCAGCTGCTGTATTTGTTGGGTCGTGCTTAATTTTAGAGTGGGGTATTGCCGCTGCGGCGGTCTCGGTCGGGTGGAGCAGTTATTTAAATGAACTCATCAGCATCATGTTTGGGTTTGAAATACCTGCCGCGCTAAGAACTGCCCCGTTTTTGGCTAATGGTAAAGACTTAACTTTAGGTGGCGAAGGGTACATCAACTTACCCGCAGTTGTGTTGGTGTGGGTTTGTGCGTTGCTGTTATTGCGTGGCTCAAAAGAGTCGACCACAGTGAATACCCTTTTAACGCTTACTAAAATAACAATTTTATTGCTATTTATTTTTATTGCTATTCAATCTTTCGAATTTGATAATTTTTACCCCTTTATGCCAAACGGTATACAGGGTGTGGGTGCTAGTGCAGCAATCGTGTTCTTTAGTTATATTGGGTTAGACGCAATCGTGGGGGCCAGCGAAGAAGTACAAAACCCATCTCGTAATATTCCATTGGCAGTCGTGATTGCCCTTCTTATTGTGACAAGCGTTTATATTTTGGTTGCTGTTAGCAGTTTAGGTGCTCAAGCAGCGCCCGATTTTGTTGGCCAAGAGGCGGGTTTAGCCGTTATTTTAGAGCGTGTCACAGGCGGTGTTTGGTCTGCCGCGCTTATGTCTGCGGGTGCGGTTATATCGGTTTTTAGCGTGACCCTTATTGCCTTATTTGGGCAAACGCGGGTGTGCTTCGCAATGTCTCGAGACGGTTTACTACCCAAGTTTTTTAGCAAAATCCACCCTCATACCGGCGTTCCGAGGTCAGGTACTCTCGTTTCAGCTTTACTTGTCACCCCATTGGCCGGGTTTATGCCTAGCCACTTGCTTTGGGGCATGGTCAGCATGGGTACTTTAGTGGCCTTTTCTGCTGTGGCGGTTAGTTTAATAATTCTTAGACACAAGCACCCTGAGCCTGTAAAAGGTTTTCGAGTTCCTTTTTACCCACTCACCCCCATCTTAAGCATTTTGGCCTGCGGCTATTTAATTTTTAGTTTGAGCAACACGGTTTTTATGACATTTGGTATTTGGGTATTGATCGCAGCGTTGTTATATTTAATACAAGGCATTCGGCATTCAAAGCTCGCTTAAATCGATTAAAGGCCTTCGCATTTCATTGGCCATCTCAACGCCCGAATGCAACCTCATACATCGTTTAAAAATAGCCCAGCAGTTTACAACTGCAACCTATAAATGAGCCTAAAGCAGCCCAGAAAATGCCCAAAAATAGCCCCCTGCGATGAATGAGAAAAGGGCTTGCCTGTGTCTAGGTTTCGTTAGATTAAGTTAGGTTAAGTTAGATTAAGTTAAGTCACCTAAACATGCGAGCCCTTTCAGAACAAGGCGGGTTTTTAGGTCTTTTGCTTCAAGTAAACCTAATAAAATTATCAGGCGCTTGCATAAAGGTTGGTCAGAGGAATAATATAGTTCCCGCAGGTGTCTAGAAAACACCAAAATGGTGCAAATAATAATGACCTTGTCGATATCTGCGACTAACGACTTGGCCGAGTGCTTAGAGATACCAAATGAACCTAAAACGCAAGATTTCTATTGTTGTGCCTGTGTATAACGGAGCAGCAACAATAGGTCGGTTGGTTAATGAAATTGAGCGTGAGTTAGCGCAAACCAATGAATTAGAAATGATTTTAGTTAATGATGGCAGCACACGCGACAATTCCGATGAAGTTTGTACGCAGCTTGCTGCTGACAAAAACTGGGTTGTTTACATTGACTTGTTTAGAAACTTTGGTGAACATAATGCTGTGATGGCCGGCCTAAATCACAGCACGGGTGACTATATCGTCATT
The DNA here is from genome assembly GCA_945883615.1 of Bordetella parapertussis. Classification (GTDB taxonomy): domain Bacteria; phylum Pseudomonadota; class Gammaproteobacteria; order Burkholderiales; family Burkholderiaceae_B; genus Algicoccus; species Algicoccus parapertussis_A. Next base: position 2,980 of record CAMCYB010000085.1, read on the forward strand.
ATGGATGATGACCTACAAAACCCCCCTACAGAAGTGATCAAATTAATCGACGAACTTGATAAAGGTTACGACGTTGTTTTTTCTAGATATGCATCGAAAAAACATGCTTTTTATCGCAACGTAGGCAGTGCATTTAATAATTTTTTTTCAAGTCTTGTTCTCAAAAAACCCCGCAACTTGTATTTGTCTTCGTTTAAGGTCATGAGCAGACCTTTGGTAGACCAAATCATTCAATATGATGGTCCTTTTCCGTACGTTGATGGGTTGATTTTGCGCACTACTCAGCGGTATTCGACAGTTGAGGCCGTGCATTTACCGAGAGAGGTCGGGCGTTCAGGCTACACCCTCGGAAAGCTCGTAAGTTTATGGCTCAACATGCTGACTAATTTTTTAATTTTGCCTCTGCGCGTTGCAACGGTGGTTGGTTTTATTTTGGCTGCTGTCAGTGCTGTGGCCGCTGTCGCTGTCATTGTTGAAAGGTTTATCAACCCTGATTTACCAACGGGCTGGGCTTCGGTCATTGTGGTCGTCTTATTTTTAGCGAGCGTGCAACTGGTTGCCATGGGCTTAATGGGTGAATATCTAGGGAAACTCTGAAAAAGTCCCCGAATTCAGAGAACTCGGGACGCGGTTAATTGTCTGATTAGTATCGCAAATTTTTCGATCACGATCATGCCCCAATTGAGCTTTTCTGATATTGAATTCGATGCCAAGCGTAAGCAAACG
>CAMCYB010000086.1 GCA_945883615.1 Bordetella parapertussis
AGGGCGCAGTACCCTGATTCGGGGTGCTAAACGGGCTAAAATGCCCAAATATCTGTCCATATTGGGCAAAAAAGTAAATATTATTGAATCAGTAAATTTCTACCGCGGAAATTTCCGCTTTAAACCGACTTATTCAGACCTTCCCTAGCGTTAATAATATATCGCCGACGACTGTTGGTAGACGTCCCAAGCGTAAAGCTCTATTGATGCGTTGCTGAGTCGTCAACCGTTCAGAAAGGCCACGGAACATTTCATTTGCAACGTGCTTGCCTGTTTGGAATTGATCATAAATCAGTTCAGTCTGCGGGTTACGTCGCCCAAGAGATCGGCCGTTGCCGTGTGCATCACTCAATCTAATCAGGTATTCAACACTGTTGACTCGCTTCCAACGCATGCCGTAGCGGTATTCATGCTGGCGCCAAGTAGCCTCGCGCCAAGCCCGATAGACTTGATCCGATTCAACGAGATTTAACCGTTGTTGATCGGAGAGCGGCTTCATATTTTTCCCTGAAATTTAAATAAATCATATTTTATAGGGAAAAATCAAATATATCAGTAATTTATAATAAAAATTTCGCGAATTTTTACGACAATACAACCTCATAAATGGAGTTGATTCTATCAGTGCAAGTCAAATACGCCGGTGCGTCTGTCTTTCAACTCAAGCTGTGGGCTCAAGTAGCAACTGATGCGGCCATTGCACTGAATGGCATACAAAAACAAAAAAGCGCCCCGAGAGGCGCTTAATTATGAGTAGTCTGGCGGAGAGGGTGGGATTCGAACCCACGGTGGATTCGCACCCACGCCTGATTTCGAGTCAGGTACATTCGACCACTCTGCCACCTCTCCGACTCAAGCCCATTATGTTAGCAGAAAGCGAGTTGACTGCTTAAGGTTACACCCGTGAACCCACATCATCGTTAAACTAAGTAAAAATAGACAGTCGCAATTTATTCGCCAGAGGTCACACCCATGCTATTTTTACTTTCACCCGCCAAAAAGCTTGATTACGATTCACCCTTGCATACTCAACTGCATAGTGATCCATTATTTGTCGAACAATCAAAACAACTGATTGCTGAACTCAAACCTAAGTCTGCAGCCGAAGTTGCTAAGCTTATGTCTCTAAGCCCAACTCTCTCGCAGTTAAACGTTGACCGTTATGCCCAATGGGTGTCTAAATCAACTCAAAAAAATGCAAGACCAGCCATACTTGCCTTTAATGGTGACGTGTATGAGGGTCTTGAGGCAAGTACCTTAAATGAAAAAGACCTAGACTGGGCTCAAAAAAATATTGTGATTTTGAGCGGTCTTTATGGCGCATTGAGACCACTTGATTTAATGCAACCGTATCGATTAGAAATGGGCACTAAACTAAGTAACCCCGCGGGTAAAAATCTTTATGAGTTTTGGAAGCTTCACCTTGCCCCATATTTAAACCAACGCTTATCTGCAGATAAAGCACCCGTCATTATAAATTTAGCCTCTGAAGAATATTTTAAATCTGTCGATTTAGGCGCATTACATGCACGTGTGGTTCAATGCGTATTTAAGGAAGGGCAAGCAGGTGTGTTTAAGATTATTAGTTTTTACGCTAAACGTGCCCGTGGCTTAATGGCTCGATTTGCAATAGAAAACCACGCAAAAACGCCCAATGATTTAAAAGCTTTCGATCATGAAGGCTATGTTTATCAAGAAGATTTGTCTACAATCGATAAATTCGTTTTTCACCGTAGCACCTAAAGGGAACGCTAAGATGGCTTCAAAAAATATCAATTTACCTAATTACCCACATATTGCGCTGCTACTGCAAGGCGGCGGTGCGTTAGGGTCATATCAAGCGGGTGTTTATGAAGGCCTTGTCGAACGCGGTATACAACCTAACTGGGTTGCAGGTATTTCAATTGGTTCATTAAATTGCGCCATTATTGCGGGTAACCCGCCAGAAAAGCGCGTTGAGCGGTTGCATGAATTTTGGAACACGATTTGTTCCCCGCCAAACTTTTCAGCCAACTTGTTTCAAGACCCGTCAAACTTCTTTGGCTCAATGATGGCGCCTATGAGCGACATGATGCAAGGGCTTGGTCAGTCAATGTTTAGTTCAATGGCTGCTGTGCATGCGTTGGTGAAAGGCCAAGAGGGTTTCTTTAAGCCCCGAATGTTGGCCCCTGGTGGCGGTGCACCCGACACTACCAGCTTTTACGACACCTCACCACTGATCGCAACACTTGAAAAATTTGCCGATTTTGACCGTATCAACAGCGGCGAAATGCGCGTGTCATTGGGTGCAACCAATGTTGCTACCGGTAACTTTGTCTATTTTGATACGAATGATATTAAACTGACACCTAAACACTTTTTAGCCTCTGGCTCATTGCCACCCGGTTTTCCGGCCACTGAAATTGAGGGTGAGTACTATTGGGACGGTGGTTGCGTTTCTAACACCCCACTTGAATACGTTTTAAGTTCAACACCGCGTAAAGATACGCTTGCATTCCAAGTCGACGTGTGGAGTGCCCATGGGCCCTTACCCACTGATGTATTGCAGGTTACTGAGCGCTTAAAAGACATTCAATTTTCGAGTCGTACCCGAACCTTTACCAACGCCGTAAACATGGCACAAACAATACGCCGTGCCTTAGTTGATACAGTGAATCGTATACCTGAGAAAGTACGTGAAGCTGACCCTTGGTTTGACAATATGGTTCGCCACATGATGGGTGCACGCTTTAACGTGATTCATCTCATTTACGAAAACAAGCACAGTGAAGGCTATTATAAAGACTATCAATTCAGTGCCGAGTCTATGCGCATGCATTGGCAAACCGGTTTGCATGATATGCACGAAACATTGGAACACCCCCAATGTTTAGTTATGCCTGATGAAGGTGAAAACTTTGTTACGTTTGATGTGCATTCACACAAGCGTAACTCATCAATTCAGTTCAATCCGAAGAGCAAAGAAGAAGCGACACAATTTGATCAACCCGCTGCCGCGGTACTAGGCAATAAAACAACGGCTGCTGAACCCAAAGCCATTTCAAAGCCTGCAACCAAGCCTGTTAGTCAAGTTGTTGCAAAACCAGTATTGAAACCAGCCGCTAAACCAGCTGTAAAAAAGGCGGTTTCGACCACCCCAAAAGTAATGACTAAAGTTGCTTCTAAACCGGCACCAAAAACTGCTCCAAAAACGGCGACTAAAACTGTATCAAAATAGTTATTGATTCAGTTATGCATTAATCAGTTCAGTAAATAAATAAAAAAAGGGGCATGTTGATCAAACGATTAACATGCCCCTTTGAACGTTTACAAGCTTATTAAAAATTAACCTACTCTCACTAACCTATTAAAGTGATTTGGAACATTCTTAAAAAAAAAGTTTAAAACAAAAACGTTTAAAAAAAAACGTATAAAACTCATTAAGCTTTTAAATAATCAAATGCCACCTCGCCCCAGCCGAGTGACAAATCACAAACCAAGTGTTTTGCACCAATAACTTCTAAAACGGGC
>CAMCYB010000087.1 GCA_945883615.1 Bordetella parapertussis
ATGCCTAAACGTTGGAACAATCGGTCAACTCGCAATTGGCAACCCATTAATGAAGTCTGGCTTAACCCACCAAAAGAGCACATCAATGAATCTATTAATTTAAAACAGGCAGCATGAAAGAACGGCCATCTTTGTTGACAACTACCGCCTGTGTGGCGACACCATTGAGCGTTAACTCTTGCAGTGCAAAGGGCTCCAATTGAGAATGGTGGTCGTTAATGTGGGCAATGTTCAATTCCAGTGGTGCGTATGAGAGATCGTTGTTTGAACCATAGGCAGTCAAAGTGGCGGCGCAAAGCAGGGCTGCCAGTTTGAATTTGAAATTTTGTAAAGCGAGCATCACGAGATCCAAAGTTGAGATTCTGCTAAATATATAAATCTCGTGTGTCAAAACGATGACCAAATTTTTCACGCAAGCTTGCACATTAGCGAGGTGGCACTTCGTGACAATCGGGCAGACAAGCAGTTATTGCGCAGGCCACCAATCTGTAGGTGTTAAAACATAATTCAGCGCAAAATCGTGGGGTGCTGGTTGATACTGACGCTCGAATGCTTCAATGCTGCCCTCATTCCAGGCAATGCCAATTGCAACCATTTTCGGGTTTTGTTGTCGTAATACTGCCAAGGTACGGTCGTAAAAACCTTTGCCGTACCCGATGCGGTCACCTTGCTTTGTGAAACCTAAGGTGGGAACCAGCACCACATCAGGTATGAGCGACGTTTGACCTTGCAAGGGCACCGGAGCCATCACACCAAATTGGCCAGATTTGAGCTCAGTCAATGCGGTGTAAGGGTAAAAATGAAGGGGGGCATCATCAGACACGACGACGGGTAAGGCAACAGTTATGGCGGGTTGATCGACCTCATGCACCCATTTTTCTATTAACGGGGTTAAGTCAGGCTCGTCTGACAGCGGCCAGTAGGCAGCGATGACTTGGGGTACGTTTTGTTTGCTAAATAAAGCTTGTTCTCTTGCAAGAGCCAGCCAAGTGAACAAGCGTGCACGAATCAATAAGCTGCCGCGTTGACGATCTGCAACAACTATGTTTTTACGGGCTTCTCGTAGGCGTGTTCGAAGACTAGGTGCGGTATTCTGAGTCATAGACTAAAATTTTAAAGCGAAGGCGGGGTAACTTTCAAACTTATGATGAAAAAACGGTATCAAATTTTGAATAACTTTAAACAGTCTACGCGAATGGCGCTTAAGGCGCTGACCGTGGGGCTGCTTTCCACATCAATTGGGCTGGTTGTTTTTTGGCCCAGCACCACGCTTGCGCAAGCGTTAGGTGGAATGCCTGATATCGCCACCCCGATCTTAAGCAGCACCACGCCCGCTTTCGATGACTATTCACCTGACACCCCAGCTGCCCGCGCTTTGATTGCAGCGCGTGATGCCATGAAGCGACGTCAATGGGCTGCACTTGACCAAGCCGCCGCTCAAGCGCAAGGCGACCAATTGGCGGTTTATGCCGATTATTGGGTCGCTGAAGCTGCCGTTCAAAAAGCGCTTAACCCAATTGATGTACCCATGGCTGATACATTTTTGCAGCGTTATCCCAACACCTATATGGCCGACAAGTTACGCGCCATCTGGATCATTGAATTAGTCAAGTCAGGCGATTTCATCAAAGCAAACGCAATGAGCGATTTTGTTTGGTTTAACAAAGAAGTGCGTTGTGCCAAGCTCTTAGCACGCCATATGATAGGCCGTGCTGTCAAAGCTGACGAAGCCATTGCTGATTTTGCACCCAATAACTTATGTTGGAAACTGTTTGACCAATTGGTTGCTGAGGGCGTTTTAAATTTTTCTAACTTAAAACCTGTTTTGCTCGACGCGATTGAAGACAATCAAATTAAAACAGCGCAGCGCATTGCCGACTTCATGCTTGATGCTAAAGCGATGGCGCAATACAACAGCATGATGGCAAACCCAAGTGCGTGGTTAGGTAATCAGTCAGCTCAAATGACTCAATCAACTGAGCTATTGGCTATGATTGCAATGGGTCGGCTCGCCCGAGAAAATTTAGACAACGCTAACACCTTTATTGCTCAAGCTAAACAAGCCGGTTGGCCCGAGGGCGCGGTGCAGTGGGCGCGAAGTCAGGCGGCATTGCGCGCAAGCTTAAATCTTGACTCGCGTGCTGACAGTTGGTATCGCGAGGCGGGTGATGTGTACTTATCAACAAACGGCTACGAATGGCGCGTTCGAAGTGCCTTGCGTCAACCGAATATTGATTGGAAGTGGGTTAACGTTGCAATTACTTTGATGCCACCAGACCTGGCTAAAGACCCGAGCTGGGTTTATTGGCAAGCGCGTTCAAAGGTTGCTTTCGGTCAGTTAGAACAAGCAAAAAAACAATTTGAAAGTATTTCTACAGGCTTTAATTTTTACGGCCAACTTGCTGTTGAAGAATTGGGCCAATCAATTGGGGTGCCACAAACACCCGCTGCCCTGACGCCAGACGAAATAAAAGCGGCGCAATCAAATGTCGAGTTGCAAACGGCCGTCGCGCTGTTTAAGCATGGCTGGCGAATCGAGGCGGTACCCCAATGGAATTGGGCGATTCGAGAGATGAACGACCGCCAGTTGATGGCAGCAGCCGAGTTCGCCAAACAACAGCATATTTATGATCGTGTGGTGAACACCTCTGACCGTACTCGCGAAGAAATTAATTTCGCACAACGCTACATCGCGCCCTTTGAAGGTCAGGTAACGGCCCAAGCCCGTTCAATTGATCTTGACGCGGCATGGGTGTATGGGCTTATACGTCAAGAGTCGCGATTCATTACAGACGCGAAGTCAGTGGTAGGTGCCTCGGGCTTGATGCAACTCATGCCCGCGACGGCTAAATGGGTCGCTAAAAAAATAGGTATGACAGATTTTTCACCACAACGCGTGAATGAGTTTGATATCAACACAAAGTTGGGCACCAATTATTTGAATCTTGTTCTAAATGATTTGGGCGGTTCTCAAGTGTTGGCCAGCGCAGGTTACAACGCCGGGCCTGGTCGCTCGGTGCGTTGGCGTGCCACGCTGAGTCAGCCCATGGAGGGTGCTATTTTTGCTGAAACGATTCCTTTTAATGAAACCCGCGATTACGTAAAAAATGTGCTGTCAAACGCGACGTATTATGCGGCTATTTTTTCAGGGCAACCGCAATCGCTTAAAGAGCGCTTGGGTCAGATTGGGCCCAGCGCTAAAAGATCAACCCCCTTACCGGTAGTTGTCAACAAAGATGGCCGTTCTTTCATGCTGCCTGTTTTAAATTAATAGATTCATTGATGTGCTCTTTTGGTGGGTTAAGCCAGACTTCATTAATGGGTTGCCAATTGCGAGTTGACCGATTGTTCCAACGTTTAGGCAT
>CAMCYB010000088.1 GCA_945883615.1 Bordetella parapertussis
AACGCTTTGGCTATTAGGGGGCATCATTTTACGAACGATGTTGTCTTTAAATTCAGTGCTGTAGGTTGGCATAGCAACTTCACTCCAACCGCCCCAAAAGATTAAGAAAAGAAATTAAAAGACCGGACAACTATTGTGACAGAGGGGGAGACACTATACGTTTATTTAAAACGGCACCAGAAAGCTACGCACTCGTCGAAAAAACTTTACTCAGCCACGGTAAACCAGTCAATAAAAACGAGGTGCTTTTTATCTCAAGTAACGCTTGGGACATTATTGGTGCGGGTTGGTTTGGGTTCAAGACATTTTGGATCAATAGGCAAGACTTGCCGTTTGAAACAATTGGTGCTCAACCCCATTACGTTGGATCAAATTTAAATGACGTACTGTCAATTTTGCACGTAGCGAATGAATGATAGTTAGGCGCTTCGCCTTCAAGGAAATTTGACGAAATAAGTGGCAAAATCTCACCCCGTTTATGTCGATAATGAGAGCTAAAAGCGTCATTCATATGACGTTTTTTTTCTCTTACTTTTTTGCACTGCTTTTAAATCACGTAATTAATTAGCTCTTTGTTACCGAGTGACTATCAAAAGTCAGGTTTCATAAAATTTGAACTCAAACACAGGGCTTTCCCTGAGACAATATTTCTGCATGTTGGCTAAACTAGAAAAAAGTTCAATTTTCTTATATTTTTTTACAATTTATTACACTTAGAGGTTTCAAGATGATACGTAAAACCCTTTCAGCCATTGCACTATGCGCCGTGGCTTTTGCAATGTCACCCGTTCAGGCTCAAGACAAGCCTGTTGTTATTAAATTTAGCCATGTGGTTGCGGAAAATACCCCTAAGGGTCTGGCTGCCATGAAATTTAAAGAATTGGCTGAAAAAAAACTACCTGGTTTAGTCGAAGTAGAGGTATTTCCTAATTCACAATTGTTTGGTGACTCAAAAGAGCTTGAGGCTTTGTTGTTGGGTGACGTTCAATTAATTGCCCCTTCGCTTTCAAAATTTGACCGCTACACAAAGCAGCTTGCAATATATGACTTACCTTTCTTATTTACAGACACCGAAGCGGTTGACCGCTTTCAAGCAAGCCCACAAGGTCAAGCCCTGCTTAAGTCTATGGAAAACAAAGGCCTCACGGGTTTAGCTTATTGGCACAATGGCGCAAAGCAACTATCGTCAAACAAGCCTATTTTGTTACCTGAAAGTGTGAAAGGTCAAAAATTCCGTATTCAAGCCTCAGATGTACTTGAAGCGCAATTTAAACAACTGGGTGCAAGCCCACAAAAAATGTCGTTTGCAGAGGTTTATCAAGGCTTACAAACAGGTGTAGTTGATGGTCAAGAAAATACCTGGTCAAACATTTACTCAAAGAAGTTTCACGAAGTTCAAGACACTATTCTTGAAACCAACCACGGCGTGATTGATTACATGGTTGTTGCAAACAAAGGCTTTTGGGACAAACTTTCACCTAAAGTTCGTCTTGGTTTAGAAGAAGCCATGATTGAAGCGACCGTTTACGGCAATTCAATTGCTGAAGAGAAAAACCAAGAAGCGAGAACAAAAGTTATTTCTGACAATAAAGCCAAAGTGGTTCAATTAACGCCAGAGCAGCAAAAAGCTTGGCAAAACGCAATGGAACCTGTCTGGAAAAAATTTGAAGCTGATGTTGGTCAAGCCAACATTCAAGCGGCACAAGCTGCAAACAAACAGTAATTTTATTGATTTAAACCTAAAGGATAAGGGTGCGTTTACGACGCACCCTTTTTACTGATGAAAAACTTTATTAATCATTTCGAAGAATATTTAATTGCCTCGCTGCTTGCTGGTATGACGTTGCTGACGGCCATTAACGTTTTCTTCAGATATGTACTGGAATCAAGTATTGATTGGTCGTTTGAATTGACCACGTTTATGTTTGCCTGGATGATCTTTTTAGGCGCTGCTTGGGGCATTCGTTCAGGTGCTCACATTGGGGTAGATGTCTTTGTTAAAAAATTCCCTCTCGAACGCCAACGATTTTTTGCAATCATCGCAACGCTACTTTGCATGCTTTATGCAGCCATTGTTTGTTATGGCGCCACCGTTTATGTTCAAAAAATAATGGATATTGGCCTACTGTCACAAGACATTGCTTGGCTTCCACAATGGATTCCGCGCGCTGTCATGCCCTTTAGTTTTGCTCTGATTTTTATTCGCTTTGCGCAAGTCTTGGTCAGGCTAATTCAAAGAAAACAGTACAACATTGAATTGGTTGACGAGGCACAAGAAGCCATCGACGCTTTTGCACCCTCTTCACCACTCGCAACGGGAAATCAAAAATGAGCACCTTTTCCCTTTTTATACTTTTATTCGGCTTTATGTTTTTAGGTATGCCGATCGCCATTGCACTCGGTTTATCAAGCATTTTGACCATTATCTTTTTTGGCAATGACTCACTGGCATCACTGTCATTGAAGTTATTTGAAACTTCAGAGCATTACACATTGATTGCCATACCCTTCTTTATTTTAGGGGGGGCTATGATGTCAACTGGTGGGGTCGCTAAGCGCTTGATTCGGTTTGCCGTATCTTGTGTTGGTCATATTCGCGGCGGGTTAGCCATTGCCGCAGTGCTGGCTTGCACTTTTTTTGCCGCCGTATCAGGCTCTTCACCCGCAACGGTGGTTGCTATTGGTTCAATCATGATTGCGGGTATGGTTAAGGCTGGTTACACCCAAAACTTTGCGGCTGGTGTGCTGTGTAATGCAGGCACCTTAGGCATTTTAATGCCGCCCTCAATTGTAATGGTTGTCTACGCCTCAGTCACCGAGGTGTCGGTGGGTCGTATTTTTATCGCTGGTGTAATACCCGCTATTGTTTTAGCCCTAGCCTTAATGGTTGCGATATACATTGCTGCGCGTGTAAAAAAATTACCCGCATTACCTTTTGCTACCTGGAAAGAAATATTGCTTTCTGGTCGCGATGCCGTTTGGGGGTTTTTATTACTCGTCATCATCATGGGTGGTATTTACGGTGGCATTTTCACCCCAACTGAAGCGGCCGCCGTGGCAGCAGTCTATGCCATATTAATTTCTATATTTGTATATCGTGACATCAGTATTAAACAATTACCCAAAGTCCTGACTTCTGCCATTTAGTGCGTACAAACGGGCTCCAGAAGATCAATCAGTTCTGAATTTCCCAGTTCGCGCGCATTCATTTGCATCACGTGCGTCTGGCCAGTGCGCTCATCGAGCAGATGAGCCTCGTGAACCTTCCAAAGCTG
>CAMCYB010000089.1 GCA_945883615.1 Bordetella parapertussis
CAAAGATGTACTGACTCGACTGCCCACGCAGAAAGCCAGTCAGATCGAAGAACTATTGCCACATCGCTGGCAACCTGAAGTTGTTGCTGCTTAACCGAAATCAAAATCATGCGTTCTGGCAATATGTGTTCGCTGGACGCTTACACTGACCCTAAAAATTATCGCTTTCATACAGCGCAACTTTCTGATGGTTCAACCCGCCAGTATTATTCAGTACCCTGGGACAATTTTTTTATTTGGGGTGCCACCGCAGCGATGTTACGCGGTACTTATCAAATTTTAGCGGCAGCATTTGACTCAGCTAAACGCTGAAATAAAGCATGACGGCTAGCCGTAATCTCGCCTCGGGCTAGCGCTGCCAGCACACCACAGCCGGGTTCGTGTTGGTGGGTACAGTTATAAAATCGACACTGACTACTGAAAGGCGCAAATTCCGGAAAGCCCTGTTCAATTTCCTGTCGCGATAAGTGCGACAAACCAAAAGCTTGAAAACCAGGTGAATCGACCAAGTAACCTTGTTCTTCAGGTAAATGATACAAACGAGTAGCCGTGGTGGTGTGTTTACCTGCACCCAGTGCCGCCGAATGCATTTGTGTGGCCGCTTGAGCCGACGGCACTATTGCATTCAGCAATGTCGATTTACCCATACCACTTTGACCTAGCAATAGGCTGGTTTTATGCTGCATATATGGCATTAATAGTGTGTGTACTTGTTCAGCGTCATGGGCGCAAAGCTCAATCACTGGTACCGACAACGTTTGATACGGCGCAAGCCTTTGACGTGCGGCCGTTAAGCCTTGGGTCAAATCAATTTTGTTGAGAATAATGAGGGGTTGAATGTGGGCAGCCCAACTGCCTGTTAATGCACGACCCAGCAAGTCATCTGAAAAAATCGGTTCAACTGCCGTCACAATGATGACTAAGTCGATGTTTGAGGCAAACTGTTTAGTTCGATTTTCATCAGACCTAAATAAGGTATTGCGTCGCGGGTGAACAGCGACCAAAGAACCCTCTTCGCCCAGAGTGCCTGCTTGGTTAATTTCAAACATGACATCAACATAATCGCCCACCGTGGCATCACTACGCTTACCACGCGGGTAGCACAAGTGATTTGAACCATCACTTAGCTCAACCCCATAATGACGACCATGGGCGCTGGTTACACGGCCTGTTAATGTTTGCTGCAGGGCATTTACTTCCGGTACAAAATGCTTGGCTTTGGTGTGTTTACTCATGCGCCCTGAAGTCGTTGAATGCGTATTGAAGCGGGGGGGTGACTGTCGTAGTAGGCCGAATGTATGGGGTCTGGTGTGAGCGTGGAGGCATTGTCATCGTACAGTTTTACAAGTGCGCTTACCAAGTCTGCGCTGTTAGCTTGTGCCATGGCAAATTGATCAGCCTCAAATTCATCGCGCCTAGATAAAAAACTCATAAGAGGCGTCAGCGGAAATGTAAAAACAGGTATGACCATAAAAAATAAAATTAACGCCACGGCATGGTTCGGGGCATCGGGGTTATAAGCTACGCCGAGTTCGCTAAAGAACCAGGGTGATGCCGATAACCAACCTAACAAAGCAAATAAAACCAACGACCCAATTAATGTTGAAATAAGTCGTTTAGTAATGTGTTTATGCTTAAAGTGGCCTAACTCGTGAGCTAAAACGGCCTCAATTTCAGAGGGGGTTAACCGAGCCAGTAAGGTGTCAAAAAAGACGATACGGCGCGACTTACCATACCCAGTAAAGTAGGCGTTACCATGAGCCGATCTTTTTGAGCCATCCATCACAAATAAACCTGTTACGGTGAATGCACAACGTTTTGCCAAAGCTTGAATGCGTTGGGTCAGTTTCGGGTCATCAAGCGGTGAAAATTTATTGAAAAGTGGTGCTACCCAAGTCGGAAAAACCCACATCGCTAACAAGTTGAATGCGGCCCAAACCGCCCAAGCCCAAACCCACCAAGTGGTAACGGCTTTTTCCATCAAAAATAAAATGATGGCAATTAAAGGCAAACCGATAACCGCACCAAGCAAGGTGCCTTTGACTAAGTCGTTTATAAAAAGCTTGGGTGACATGCGATTAAAGCCAAAATCAGCCTCGATTTTAAATTGTTTGTAAATCGAAAAAGGTAAACCGATCAGCCCCATGAACAAACCGATTGCAATCACGAACGCAATTTGGGCGCTGAAGGCTTGATTAATGTAGCTAGAAACCCATTGCTCAATCAGCGTTAAACCGCCACCTAAAGTTAGCGTGTACAAAACCAGGGTGTCAAATAAACTTTCAAAAATAGTGAGCCGTTTACGGGCAACGGTATAGTCTGCTGCGCGTTGATGGCTCTTTAAACCAATACGTTCAGCAAAAGCGGCTGGCACGCGATCGCGATGACTGCGCACATAATTGATTTGTCGGCTGGCCAGCCAAAGGCGAATGCCTAAATCTGTAACAAGGAAAATTAAAAATAGGCTGGTTAGCATAAGAGATAAATTAAACGCGTCGTTAACGTAAAGGGTGGGGGTGTGAGAAAATAAGTCTTTAACAGCATTCTCTCATTATAGGTCGACCTTATGGCTGTAACACCCAAAAAATCAAATGGTTCTATTGCATCACAAGACATGCGCTTGGTTTGGCTAGACATGGAAATGACAGGCTTAGACCCTGAAAAAGAACGAATCATTGAAGTGGCCGTGGTGGTGACTGAGCCTGATTTAACTGTGGTTGCTGAGGGCCCGGTTTTAGTGATTCACCAGTCAGATGCATTATTACAAGCGATGGACAAATGGAACCAATCGACCCATTCTAAAAGTGGGTTAATTGACCGTGTTCGCGTCTCGACCATAAATGAAACCGACGCCCAAGCGCAATTGATTACTTTTTTAAAAGAGCATGTGCCAGCGGGTAAGTCGCCGTTGTGTGGTAATTCTGTCAGCCAAGATCGGCGCTTTATGTATAAGTATATGCCCGGTCTAGAGCAGTTCTTTCATTACAGAACGGTAGATGTCAGCACCATTAAAGAGTTGGCACGCCGTTGGAACCCCGCATTGTTAAAAGGCTTTGAGAAAAAAAGTCGCCACGAAGCCTTGGCTGATATATACGAATCAATCGATGAGCTTCGTTATTATCGCGAGCATTTTATTCACTTGCCCGCCCAAGCAAACACTGTTTAGGTTTGGCCTAAACCTAAACCTAAACCTAAACCTAAACCTAAACCTAAACCTAAACCTAAACCTAA